>CAYRZM010000001.1:0-3157 GCA_964428685.1 uncultured Devosia sp.
CCAGAGCACCGTCAGCGCCAGCATGAGGACGATGAACGCCCAGAACCCTGCGCCGACCTTTCGCGTGGTGACGGCCGCGGCGCTCATGCCGAGCCTGCCTGGCGCTGGTACTGCAGCGCGATCATCGTCGCCTTGAACGGCCGGAGCAGCAGCAGGGTCAGGATGATCACCGCCGGAATCCACAGCGCCAGATGCATCCACGGCGCGGGGTGGAACAGCGCTTCGGTGATGAAGGCGAGGATCATCACGATCGGGGCCACGGCAAAGATCACGAACACCGCCGGTCCGTCGCCGCTGTCGGCAAATCCCAGGTCGAGCCCGCACCGCTCGCAGCGCGGCGCGACCTTGAGGTATCCCGCGAACAGCGCGCCCTGCCCGCAGCGCGGGCAGCGGCAGGCAAGGCCGGCCGCGAAGGGCGAAACGACGGCATCCGTCATGGGCTCAATATAGAGTGGCCTTGAGCCGCGGCGGTAGCTCGCGGTCGTAGGTTTCGGCATCGATGCGATCTTCCGTCACAGCGGCCAGCATCTCGCCCGTCGAGGGCAGCGCCGCGCGCGGAATCTGGCGCTCGGCGTCCCAGAGTCCCGCGCGGATCACGGCCCGCGAGCACTGGAAGAAGACGCTCTCGACATGGACGACCAGCATCGAGCGCGGCGCCTTGCCGCCCACCGTGAAGCGCGCGAGCAGCTCGGGGTCGATCGAGATGTCGGCGCGGCCATTGACCCGCAGCGTCTCGCCGATGCCGGGGATGAGGAACAGCAGCGCCACCTGCGGGTTGGCGAGGACGTTGCGCAGGCTGTCGATGCGGTTGTTGCCGCGCCGGTCGGCGACGAGCAGCGTGTGCTCGTCGGCGATCTCGATGAAGCCGGGCGGATCGCCGCGCGGGCTCGCATCGAGGCCGTGCGGCCCGGCCGTCGCCAGCACCGCAAACGGCGAGGCCTTGATGAAGGCCGCGTAATGGGGGTGGAGGTAGCCGATCTCCTTGAGTGCCGAGGCCTCGTTGACCTCGCCGTACAGCGCTTCCAGCGCGGCGATGTCGCGGACGATGTGATCGGGCATCGCGCCCTCCCCGGAAACAACGAGGGCGCAGCTAGCGCCGCGCCCTGTCACAAACCAGTACCGCTTTGGTCGGTGTCAGCCTTTCGGCAGCACCACGCCCCAGCTGCCCCACACATAGATCGAGGCGAACAGGAACAGCCACACCACGTCGACGAAGTGCCAGTACCAGGCGGCGAATTCGAAGCCGAGGTGGTGGCGCGGAGTGAACTGGCCGGCATTGGCGCGCACCAGGCAGACCAGCAGGAAGATCGTGCCGATGATCACGTGGAAGCCGTGGAAACCGGTCGCCATGAAGAAGGTCGCGCCGTAGAGGTTGCCCGAATAGGCAAAGCCCGCGCGCGAGTATTCGAGCGCCTGCACGCAGGTGAACGAGGCGCCGAGGAGGATGGTGAGGATCAGGCCCCAGCGCAGCCCCTTGCGGTCGCCGTGGATCAGCGCGTGGTGCGCCCAGGTGACCGTGGTGCCGGAGGTCAGCAGCAGCAGCGTGTTGAACAGCGGCAGGTGGAAGGGGTTGAAGAGCTCGACGCCCTTGGGCGGCCAGGTGCCGCCGAGCGAGGCGATGCGGCCGTCCTGATCGGGGTCGGCATGGGCGAAGAAGCCCTCGAAATAGGCCCAGAACCAGGCAACGAAGAACATCACCTCCGAGGCGATGAACAGCATCATGCCGTAGCGGTGATGCATGCGGACGACCGGCGTGTGGTCGCCCTCCTCTCCCTCGTGCACCACGTCGGTCCACCACGCGTACATGGTGTAGAGGACGCCCGCGGCGCCGATGATCAGTATCCAGGGCGTCACGTGGCGCATGAACAGGATGCCGCCGACGGCAAGGATGAAGGCCGACGTCGCGCCCACGGCCGGCCACGGGCTCGGATTGACCAGGTGGTAGTCGTGGTGGGGCTTGGCGTGTCCGGCGGTGTCGGTGGCCATGGTCAGCTTCCCTTAGTTTTGGAGGCGTAGAATGTGTAGGACAGGGTGATGTCGTTGACGGTGCGCAGGTCGCTGTCCTTGTCGATAGCGGGATCGACGAAGAATGTCACCGGCATCTCGGCCGTTTCGCCCGGCTTGAGCGTCTGCTGGGTGAAGCAGAAGCACTGGATCTTGTCGAAGTACTGGCCGGTGAGCTCGGGCGAGACATTGAAGATCGCCTGCGCCGTCACCGGCTTGTTCGAAAGGTTGCGGGCGGTGAACACCACCGTCTCGACCGAGCCGATCTTGCCGGTCACGGTTTTCGCCGGCGTCACCAGCCAGGGCACGCTGCCATCGACATTGGCGTCGAAGTGCACCGTCATCTGCCGCGCGATCACGCCCTTGGGGTTGTCGGTCGCGGTGCGGGTCGTGCCGCCATAGCCGGTCGCCTCGCAGAAGAGCTGGTAGAGCGGCACCGCCGCATAGGCCGCGCCGATCATCGCCACGACGAGCACGAACAGCAGCCCGCCGACGTTGCGGTTGCGGCGCTGCGGCGGGGACGGGAGCGAGGTGTCGGCCATCAGAGGTCCCGCTGGGTGAACACGGCCGGCCCCATCTTGACGATGGTCAGCACGTAGAACAGCAGGACGAGCGCCCCGAGCACCAGGCCGAGCGCGATCGAGTTGCGGCGCTGCCGGCGGCGGCGCAGCTCTTCATCACTCAAGGGGACAATCGGGGTGCTCAACTGATCCAGCCCATCAGCATCGCGGCGCGATCGGCGAGCAGCGCGAGGAAGATCACAAACAGATAGCTCAGCGAATAGGTGAAGAGCGAGCGCGCGAGCTTTTTCATCGGCACATTGTCGCGGGCCCGGAAGAGCCGCACCGCGTAAGCCAGGAACGCCGCTCCAGTCACCGCCGCGATGACGCCATAGACCCAGCCCGACATGTGAAGCAGCACCGGCGCGCCGGTGCTGGCGACGAGGATCACCGAATAGAGCAGGATCTGCGTCTTGGTCGCGCGTTCGCCCGCGACGTTGGGCAGCATGGGGATGCCGGCGGCGCCGTAGTCGCCCTGCTTGTAGAGCGCCAGCGCCCAGAAATGCGGCGGCGTCCAGAGGAAGATGATGAGGAAGAGGACGATCGAGGGCAGCGAGATATCGCCGGTGACGGCGGCCCAGCCGATCATCGGC
>CAYRZM010000002.1:0-6622 GCA_964428685.1 uncultured Devosia sp.
GCGCGGCGACCGTGAGGCAGCGCAGCCGGCGGCTGACCGGCGGTGTCGCGCGCCTCGAGGGAGGCACCGAATGACCCGCGGCTTCGGTTCTTGCGAACCCTCTCCCCTGAGGGGAGAGGGCAGGGTGAGGGGTTCGGTCTCTCCCCGGCCCCCAATACGGCCGCGACGCCCCGGCTCCACGAGGGCCGCATGATCGTCGGGCTGGGCAACGACCTCTGCGACATATCGCGCGTCCAGAAGGTGCTCGACCACTATGGCGAGCGCTTCACCAAACGGTGCTTCACCGAGATCGAGCGCGCCAAATCCGACCGCCGGGCCCAGCGCGCCGCCTCCTACGCCAAGCGGTTTGCGGCAAAAGAGGCCTGTTCCAAGGCGCTCGGCACCGGAATTGCCTGGGGCGTCTACTGGCGCGACATGGGGGTGGTGAACCTGCCGTCCGGCAAACCCACGATGCGGCTGACCAACGGCGCGGCAAAAGCCCTGGCCCGCCTTGTTCCCGCCGGACACGACCCTCATATCCACCTGACCATCACCGACGATGGCGGCATGGCCCAGGCCTTTGTCATCATCGAAGCGCTGCCCGCCGCAATTGACGGTGCGGCATCGAAGGCATAACCACGGCCCGCGACTGGGCGACCCGGGAACAGCCATGAGCCAGACTGCCATGACCAAGGCCGACAAGAAGGCCAAGAAGAACGAGCTGCGCGACACGATCGTCGTGATCGTCGAAGCGCTGCTGATCGCGCTCGTCTTCCGCACCTTCCTCTACCAGCCGTTCTCGATCCCCACGGCCTCGATGCAGTCGACCTTGATGATCGGCGACTACTTCGTCGCCAGCAAGTTCGAGTGGGGCCTCGGCAAATACTCGTTCCCGTTCCCGCTGCCCTTCAACGGCCGCATCCTGGCCTTCTCCGAGCCCAAGCAGGGCGACATCGCCGTGTTCCACAACGAGCCGACCGGCGAGGACTACATCAAGCGCGTCATCGGCATGCCGGGCGACCGCATCCAGATGAAGGCGGGCCGGCTCTACATCAACGGCACCGAAGTCCCGCGTGAGCAGGTCGGCACCGGCGTCGACACCGACAGCTACGAAACGCCCGTTCCGGTGATCATCTACAAGGAAACGCTGCCGGACGGCGTGGTCCACACCATCCAGGAAATCTCCGACGACCAGCCGCTCGACAACACCGCCGAATACGTCGTGCCGCCCGGCCACTACTTCATGATGGGCGATAACCGCGACCGCTCCGCCGACAGCCGTGTGCTGAGCCAGGTCGGCTACGTGCCGGCCGGCAACCTCATCGGCAAGGCCGAAGCGCGGTTCTTCTCGATCAAGGACAACATTCCGCCGTGGCAGGTCTGGACCTGGCCGACCTCGATCCGCTGGGACCGCATGTTCCAGTCGGTCTACCAGAACTACACCACGACCCCGGCGCCGTGACGGCGGGGGCGGCATGAGCCACAGGGCGCGGGGCCACGCCAAGCTCGAGGCCCGGCTGGGCTACAAGTTTGCCGACCCCGGGCTCCTCGACCGCGCCCTGACCCATTCGAGCGCCATCGCCCCGGCCAAGCGCATCGAGCAATCCTACCAGCGCCTCGAATTCCTCGGCGACCGCGTGCTCGGCCTTGTGGTGGCCGATCTCCTCTATCGCCGTTTCCCGCGCGCCACCGAGGGCGATCTCAGCCGCTCACTGAACGCCCTCGTGCGCAAGGAAACCTGCGCCATGATCGCGCGCGAGCTCAGCCTCGGCACCGAGCTCAATCTCGGCGACAGCGAGGCCAAGACCGGCGGCGCCGACAAGGACGCGATCCTCGGCGACGTCATCGAGGCGGTGATCGGCGCGGTCTACATGGATGGCGGGCTCGGCCCGGCCTTCGAGATCATCGAGCGGCTGTTCGGCGAACACATGGGACAGTCGGGCACCGAGCGCGCCGACGCCAAGACCGCGCTCCAGGAATGGGCGCAGGGCAGGGGGCTCGAGCCGCCGCTCTATGTCGAGGTCGAGCGGCACGGCCCCGACCACGCGCCCGAATTCACCATCGCCGTCCGGCTCGGCGGCTTCGCCGAGCTGACCGCCAGCGGCCCCAGCAAGAAGCTCGCCGAGCACAAGGCCGCCGAAGCGTTCCTGGTGCGCGAAAAAGTGTGGCAGGGGAGCGCCCCGTGAGCGCGCCCGACGCCATCACCCGCTGCGGCTTCATTGCCCTCGTGGGTGCGCCCAACGCCGGCAAGTCGACTTTGCTCAATGCCCTGGTCGGCACGAAGGTCTCGATCGTCACCCACAAGGCGCAGACGACCCGCGCGCAAATTCGCGGCGTCGTCACCGAGGGCGCGGCGCAGATCGTCTTCATCGACACGCCGGGCATCTTTGCCCCGAAACGCCGGCTCGACCGCGCGATGGTCGAAGCGGCATGGACCGGAGCGGGCGACGCCGACCTCGTCGCGCTGATCGTCGATGCCGAGCGCGGCATCACGCCCGAGGTCGAAGCGCTGCTCGAGGGTCTCCGCGCGGTGAAGCATCCGCGTCTGCTCGTGCTCAACAAGATCGACCTCATTGCGCACGAAAAGCTGCTCGGCCTCTCCGCCGATCTCAACGCGCGCCTGCCGTTCGAGGCGACCTTCATGATCTCCGCGCTCAGGGGCGCGGGGGTGAAGGACCTGCTGGCCTGGGCCGAGGCGCACATCCCCGAGGGACCCTGGCATTTCCCCGAGGACCAACTCACCGACCTGACGCTCGCGCTCACCGCCGCCGAAGTGACGCGCGAGAAGCTGTTCCTCCGCATCCACGACGAAATCCCCTACAACGCCACCGTCGAGACCGAAAAGTTCACCATCCAGGACGACGGCTCCTACCGCATCGACCAGGTGATCTATGTCACCCGCGACACCCACAAGAAGATCGTTCTAGGCGCCGGCGGCCAGACCATCAAGGCGATCGGCGCCGAGAGCCGCAGGGAGCTGATGGAGATCTTCGAGACGCCCGTCCACCTCTTCCTCTTCGTCAAGGTCCGCGAGAAATGGGGCGACGACCCCGAGCGCTACCGCGAGATGGGGCTGGAATGGACGAAATAGTACTCGCCGACGCATCGCTGCCCGACGACCTCGCGGCGATCGAAACGCTGGATACGTCATTCCTCGCGCGGGAAATGTTGGCCGTCGAGAGCTTCGCCGATGGATATCGCCTCAGCATCCGGCCGCTGGCATCACCACAGGAAAAGCGGTTTCCGCTGCGCGATCTGCTGCGTGGTGGCGAGGTAGCGCTGGTCGCGCGCGTTGACGGTGCCCCTGTGGGCTTTGCGGCGGGCACGTTGCAGAAGTGGAACCGTCGGTTCGCCGTCGAACACTGTTATGTGCACCGGCCGGTGCGGCGGCGAGGTATTGGCACGGCATTGATGAAGGCGATGGGTGAGCGAGCCAAGCGGCTCGACGCGGATCACCTGTGGGTCGAAACGAGCAATCTCGATGTGCCGGCGGTGATCGCCTATCGCAAGTGGGGCTTTGAGCCTTGCGGGCTCGATACGAGCCTCTATCGGGCCACGCCTGCCATGGGCGAAGTGGCTCTCTTCTTGAGCCGTCCGCTATGATCCGGTCCGCTCCCGAACCTTCGTTCGATTGAGATCCCCGCATGCAGTGGACCTCTGAAGGCCTCATCATCGGCGTCCGCCGCCATGGCGAGTCGAGCGTCATCGCCGAGGTGATGGCGGCGCGCCACGGGCGCACGCTTGGGCTCATCCGTGGCGGCCGGTCGAGCAAGCTCGCGGCGACGCTGCAGCCGGGCAACACCGTGCAGCTCACCTGGCGGGCGCGGCTCGAGGAGCATCTGGGCACCATGAGCGTCGAAATGATCGACGCCCGCGCCGCCGACCTCATCGCCGACCGCACGCGGCTCTATGCCTGCCAGCTGCTCTGCGACCACCTGCGCCTCTTGCCCGAGCGCGATCCGCACGACCGCCTGCTCGGCCTCGCGGTCGAGGCCCTGGACGACGGCAAGGACCGCCTCGCGCTCGGCGCCGAGCTCGCCCGCTTCGAGCTGACGCTGCTCGACGAGCTCGGCTTCGGCCTCGACCTCAGCGCCTGCGCCGTCACCGGCCAGACCACCGACCTCACCCACGTCTCGCCCAAGACCGGCCGGGCGGTCAGCCGCGAGCCCGCCAAACCCTATTGCGATAGGCTGCTGGTGCTGCCGCAATTCCTGATCGGCGAGGCGCCGGCGAGCCTCGCCGACGTCGCCGCCGCCTTCCGCCTCACCGGCCATTTCCTCCACATGCACGTGTGGGACGCCCGCCAGATCGAGCCCCCGGCGGTGCGGGATGCGCTGATCGAGGCGCTGACGCACGCGGCCTGACCCTGGTGCCACTGCCGCGAAGGCGGGTATCCAGGGCGGTCAGGACCGGCTGACGGTCGCGGCTCTGGATTCCCGCCTTCGCGGGAATGACACTGTGAGCTAAATCACCTTCGACCGACGATTCGGACGCCGCGCATGCCCAAGAAACCCGACCTCACCACGCTGCCGCCGGAACAGGACCCGGTCGTTGTCGACCTGCGCAAGGCGCTCGAGGAGCGCTATCTCAGCTATGCGCTTTCGACCATCACCCAGCGCGCGCTGCCCGATGCGCGCGACGGGCTGAAGCCGGTGCACCGGCGCATCCTTCACGGCATGCGCCTGCTGCGTCTCGACCCCGATGGCGCCTACAAGAAATCGGCAAAAATCGTCGGCGACGTGATGGGCTCGTTCCACCCGCACGGCGACCAGTCGATCTATGACGCGCTGGTGCGGCTGGCGCAGGATTTTGCCATGCGCTACCCGCTCGCCGACGGGCAGGGCAATTTCGGCAACATCGACGGCGATGGCGCCGCCGCGATGCGCTACACCGAAACCAAGATGACCGACGTCGCCATGCGCCTGATGGAGGGCATGGCCGAGGACGCGGTCGACTTCAAGCCGAGCTACGACGGCGCCGACGAAGAACCGGTCGTCCTGCCCGCCAATTTCCCCAACCTCCTCGCCAATGGCTCGACCGGCATCGCCGTCGGCATGGCGACCTCCATTCCCCCGCACAACGTTGCCGAGCTCTGCGAGGCGGCCCTGCAGCTCATCGCCCGGCCGAAGGCCACCATCGAGGAGCTGGTGCATCACGTGCCCGGCCCCGATTTTCCGACGGGCGGGGTGCTGGTCGAGCCGAAGGCATCGATGCTGGAATCCTACTCCACCGGCCGGGGCTCGTTCCGCCTCCGCGCCCGCTGGCACCGCGAGGACAAGGGACGCGGCGTCTATCAGCTGATCGTCACCGAAATTCCCTACGGCGTGCAGAAGAGCAAGCTGGTCGAAAAGATCGCCGAGCTGCTGCTCGCCAAGAAGCTGCCGCTGCTCAAGGACATCCGCGACGAGAGCGCCGACGACATCCGCGTCGTGCTCGAGCCGCGCGCGGGCACGGTGGAAGACGCCGTGCTCATGGAGCAGCTGTTCCGCCTGACCGATCTCGAGCAGCGCATCCCGCTCAATATGAATGTGCTCGACCACGGCACGGTGCCGCGCGTCATGAACCTGCGCGACGCGCTCGCCGCCTGGCTCGAGCACCGCAAGGACGTGCTCGTCCGCCGCACCCAGCACCGGCTCGAACAGATCGCGCGCCGGCTCGAAGTGCTCGACGGCTACATCGTCGCCTACCTCAACCTCGACGCCGTCATCAAGATTATCCGCGAGGAGGACGATCCCAAGGCGCGCCTGATGAAGCGCTTCAGGCTCACCGACAACCAGGCCGAGGCGATCCTCAACATGCGCCTCCGCTCTCTGCGCAAGCTCGAGGAGATCGAGCTGCGCACCGAGCACAAGACCCTCACCGACGAGCAGGCCCATCTCAACGCCCTGCTCGGCTCCGACAAGAAACAGTGGGGCGAGATCACCCGCCAGATCGGCGACCTCAAGAAGGCCTACGGCAAGGACACCGCCATCGGCCGCCGCAAGACTACCTTTGCCGACGCGCCCGAGGCCGAGCTCGCGGACGAGGCCGTGTCCGCCTTTATCGAGCGCGAGCCGATCACCGTAATCCTCTCCGAAAAGGGCTGGATCCGCACCGTGAAGGGGCACACCGGCGAGATCGACGAGAAGGGGTTTAAGGCCGGTGACCGGCTGAAGGTCGCGGTCCATGCCGAAACCACCGACAAGCTGCTGCTGCTTTCGACCGGCGGCAAGGTCTACACCCTCGCCCCCGACAAGCTGCCCGGCGGCCGCGGGCAGGGCGAGCCGCTGCGGCTGATGGTTGATCTCGAGGAGGGGCAGGACTTCGTCGATCTCTTCGTCCACCGCCCGGGTACGAAACGCCTCGTGGCATCGAGCACCGGCAACGGTTTCATCGTCCCCGAGGATGAACTCATCGCCAACACCCGCAAGGGCAAGCAGGTGCTCAATCTCTCGGGCGGCGAGGAGGCCAAGCTCATCGTGCCGGCAGAAGGCGATATGGTCGCGGCCATCGGCGAGAACCGCAAGATGATCGTCTTCAAGGCATCCGAATTGCCCGAGATGGCGCGCGGCAAAGGCGTGCGGCTGCAGAAATACAAGGATGGCGGCATCGCCGACGCCCGCATGTTCTTCGCGCGCGACGGATTGAGCTGGACTGACTCCTC
>CAYRZM010000003.1:0-1605 GCA_964428685.1 uncultured Devosia sp.
CGAAATCCCGCGGCTGATCGTGGTCGAGCTGAGCGACCCCAAGGCGGTGGACCTCGGGCTCCTCTCGACGAGCCTCAAATCGGTCAAGGGCGCGACGCTCGAAACCCACGCCGCCTGGCGGCAGCAGCTCAACACGATGGCCGGCACGCTGGTGCTGTCGGGGGTGCTGGTGCTGGCACTGATCGTGCTGGCGACGGTGCTGGCGGTGGTGTTCGCGACGCGCGGCACGATGGCAACCAATCGCGAGATCGTTGACGTGCTGCACTTCATCGGCGCCTCGAACAATTTTATCGCCGGCGAATTCCAGGGGCGGTTCCTGGCGCTCGGCTTTCGCGGCGGGCTGATCGGCGGGCTTGGTGGAATCCTGTTCTTTTTTGCCGTGGCCGGGGCCGCCGGATCGCTCGTGCCGGACCAGGCGAGCGCGCAGCTCGGATTCCTCTTCGGCCGCTTCTCGCTCGGGATCGACGGCATCGCGGGGATCGCGGCGCTGGTGCCGGTGATCGCGGCGCTGACGGCGATCACGTCGCGGCTCACGGTGCGCCGGTTTCTCAGCCAGACGTCGGGCCTATGAGGACGTTCCTCCAGGCGCTGCGGACCGCTTTGTTCTACGTGCCCTACATGGGCCAGACGGTGCTGCTCGCGATCTTTCTGGGCACCTATGTCGCGATCGTGCGGCGGCCGACGGCGTTCGCGTGGCGGGTCGCGACCTACTGGTATCGCGCCAACATCACGCTGCTGCGGCGGATCGCGGGCATCGAGACGGTGATCGAGGGGACCGAGAACATTCCCGACGGGCCGCTGATCTTTGCCAGCAAGCACCAGAGCAACTGGGACGTGTTCGCGATCCTGCCCTATTGCAACGACAAGCCGGCCTTCATCGCCAAGCGCGAGCTGATCGACATTCCGTTCTTCGGCTGGGCGGCACAGGCGATCGACACCATTTCGGTCGACCGGCGGCTCGGCGCGGAGGCGATCCCGCGGATGCTGGCGGATGCGCGTGCGGCGCTCGCCCGCGGCTGCCGCATCATCATCTTCCCGGAGGGCACGCGAAAACTGCCGCTGGCGCCGCCCGACTATCGGCAGGGCATCGTGCGCATGTACGAGGCGCTGGGCGTGCCGGTGGTGCCCGTGGCGCTCAACTCGGGGCTCACCTGGGGCCGGCATGCGGTGATGTGGCCGGGCACGGCGCGGGCGAAGTTCCTGCCGGCCATCCCGCCGGGGCTGCCGGGCGCCGAGTTCGCCGCGCGGCTCGAATCGACGATCGAGCAGGAGACCACGTGGCTTATTGCCGACGCGGTAGACACCGGACTGGAGCGGCCGCTGAGCCCGGAGTTCCTCGCGCGGCTAGCGGCGGCGGTTCAAGCGGATGGGCCTCGCCGCCCCTAGACCCACTATATGTTGACGTCATATGCGAAGCAGCCCATAGATGTAGCGTCGGGGGTAAAATCCGATTGACTTTTGAGACGTATTTGTTCTAGTTTTGTTCCCTTTCGGGGTGTCGGGGAATGCGGCTGATGGCGTCACTGGCGGAACGGCGGATGGGACCTCTGGTCCCGCATCGGCAGGTCAACTGGCGCGGCCGGTCCGGCCGGTTCTATGCCCTCA
>CAYRZM010000004.1:0-2730 GCA_964428685.1 uncultured Devosia sp.
GATCCTGGCCTTTGTTGCTCTGAGCGGTGCCGCCTTCGCGCAGGAGGTGGGAGACGTGCCGCTGCCGCGCGTGCGGCCGCTGCCGGACGCGACGGTGTCGGTGCCGCTGCCTCTCGAGCGGCCGTCGGCGCTCGACGTGCCATCGTCGTCGCCGGCAGCGTCGGAAGAGCCGGGCAGCGAGCCGCCCCCGTCCGCGCCGTCCGAGGCGCCGGACGCATCGTCGTCATCCGCCGAGCCGCCGCCCGCGACGGCGATCGTCACCATCCCCAAGGTCTACCAGACCGCCTGTCCGGCGGTGCTGAGCGGGGAGGTCGTGGCCAAGCCGCTGCCGCCGATCCATGACGGGCAGTGCGGGGCGCAGTCGCCGCTGTCGCTCGAGGCGGTGATGGCCAATGGGCGCGCGATCCCCCTCAACGCGCCGGTGGTCACGGACTGCGGCATGGCGAGCGCCCTCCCAGGCTGGCTGAGCACGGTCGACGCCTACGCCACGGTGCACGAGAAGACCGGAATCAAGACGCTCAACGTCGGCACCGGCTACGATTGCCGCAACGTCGACCACGCGGCCACGGGAAATCTCAGCGACCACGCCTTCGCCGACGCCATCGACGTCATCGGCTTTTCACTCGAGGACGGGCGCAAGGTGACGATCGCGCCCGGCTTCAACGGCACGCCGGCGGAGGGCCGCGACCTGCTGCATTTTGCGCGCGACGCGGCGTGCGCCAGCTTCACCACGGTGCTCGGTCCGGATGCGGACAGCTTCCACCAGGACAACATGCATCTCGACCTTGCCTGCCACGGCAAGGCCTGCCTGGCGCGGCTCTGCGAGTAAAGCGCCGTTTCAGTCGGCGAGGCGCGGATGGTGCGGCGGCAGGTCGGCCCAGTCGCGCGTGGTCCAGTTGCGGCTCAACTCGACGAATTCCACCTTGCGGCCGGTCTTGCGCACCGCCCCGGTGCGCCTGAAGAACATCGCGATCTTCATTTTGCTTTTCTCCTGTTTGCGGGCGGGCTTGTGGCAGATGGCGATGAACCCGCCATGAACGCGCGGCACCAAGACGCTTGCGCCGGGCGCGGACGATGCTAAGAGGCGCGCCTCAGCGGCGGCGGCGGGAGTGTTCGTGTCGAGTATCCGGAGCGTGATCGGGGCGGGGGTTTTGGCCCTCAGCCTCTCGGCCTGTGCCAGCGCGGGGCTCAATCCGCGCCTCATCGCGACGACGGTTCCGGCGGCGCCCGTCAGCGCCCTCGACGGGCTCATCGCCCACTACGCGCAGTTCTATGAAGTGCCCGAGAGCCTCGTCCGCCGCATCATCGTGCGCGAGTCGGGCTACAATGCGCGGGCGCATCACGGCCCGTTCTGGGGGCTGATGCAGATCCGCTACGACACAGCGCGCACCATGGGCTACACCGGCAAGCCGAGCGGGCTGCTCGATGCCGACACCAACCTCCGCTACGGCGTCAAATACCTCCGCGGGGCGTGGCTGGTGGCGGGCGGCAATGCCGACCGCGCGGTGCGGCTCTATGCCGGCGGCTACTATTACGACGCCAAGGCGGCCGGCATGCTGCAGGCGGTGGGCCTGCGCTAGCGCGCGATCCCCAGCATCGCGTCCCACACCGGACGGAAGAGGGCCTCGCCGGCCGCATCGAGCGGGGTCTGGTCGGAGCTGGTCATGAGGGTCGCCGTGCAGCCGTCGCAGGGCGCGAGCGCGGTGGTGAAGGCGCGGGCGTTGCCGTAGGGCGGCGACAGGCCATCGATGCGGAGCGGCGGGCCGAGACCCAGCGCCGGCCAGGTGACGCCGAAGCGTTCGCTGCGATTGAGGGTGCGCGAGGTGTCGTGCTCGCTGCCGAAGGCCGACCACAGCGCGGCAGGGGTCGCAAGCGGCCCGGTCATCCAGCTCGCGGCCTTGAGGCTCGGCCCCTTGCCGGTCGAATCCACGGGTCCCGAGAACAGCGCGACCCGCGCGACGGCAAACCGGCTCGCGATGTAGCCGGCCTCGGCCGCACCGTTCCCCTGCCCGGCCAGCGCGATCCTGCTCCAGAGCGGCTGGCCGTCATGGAGGAATCCGCCCCAGCCTTCGCCGGGATAGGTGCGATCGAGCCAGGCGAGCGCCTTGGTGAGCCGGTTGAGCACGGAATCGGTCGGGCCGATGCGCAGCCGCGGCACCCGGTCGATGCCGTCGAATTCTTCCGCCGCGGCGGCGCCGAAGCAGGGATCGTCGTCGGCGTTGCACTGGTAGAAGATATTGGTGCCCCGCGCGTCGGTCTCGTAGCCGCTGACCCAGTCGAGGCCGAGCGCATGATAGCCGCCGTCTTCGACTGCCGCGTGCAGCAGCCGGCCATACTGGCCCGGCGCGGTGCCGATGCCGGTGAGGACCACCAGCAGCAGGCCGTTGTCCCTGACCGCCGGATCGGTGACCGCGAGGTCCTCGCGGTCGGGCATGAAGCTGATGCCGGGATAGGCGGCCCGCAGCGTGAAGCCATGATCGAGCGGCGCCGCGGCGGCGGGATGCGCCAGCAAGGCCGCGAGCACAGCCGGCAGGACCATCTTCAGCATCGCGACCCTCCCCTTGTTGCCCCAGACTAGCGCTCCGGGCCGCCCGGCGCCGCTCAAAATGCGCCGCGTGCGGTCACAACTTCCGGTGCGAAACCGGACGGCGCGGATTCTCGGGCCGGCGGTGCCGCGCTAGCTCTCGGCCCGTGGGAACTCTCTCAGGGGCTTGAACATGGATATGCGTA
>CAYRZM010000005.1:0-9194 GCA_964428685.1 uncultured Devosia sp.
GAACGCCCCGGATCGTGACGGGCGATGATGGACTCAGATTTGCGGCGGACGCAATGCGGCTCAGGCGGCGAGACTGGTGTCCGCCGCGACGCCCAGCATCAGGTTGAGGTTCTGCACCGCCGCGCCCGAGGCGCCTTTGCCCAGATTGTCGTAGACCGCCGCCAGCACCGCCTGGCGCTTGGCATCGCTGGCAAAAACGTGGAGCCGCATGCGGTTGGTGTTGTTGTAGAGCTCGGGGTTGAGCTCGGGCGTGCGCTCGGCCTCGGCCAGCGGTGCCACCTCGACGAAGCCGCCGGGGATGGCGGCAAAGTGGTCGGCGATAGCGGCGTGGATGTCCTTACCGGTCGGCACGCGGTCGAGCGTCCAGAGCTGCAGCGGGACCAGCGTGATCATGCCCTGCGCGAAATTGCCGACGGCGGGCGTGAACAGCGGGCTTGCGGTGAGTTTCGCATAGGTCTGCAGCTCGGGCAGGTGCTTGTGCTTGAAGCTGAGGCCGTAGGGCATGAACTCGTTGGCGTTCTCTCCCGCCGCTTCGTAGTCGGCGATCATCGACTTGCCGCCGCCGGTGTAGCCGGAAATGCCGTGCACGGTGACGGGATGGTCGGCGGGCAGCAGCCCGGCTTCGATCAGCGGCCGGAGCGTTGCGATGGCGCCCTGCGGCCAGCAGCCGGGGTTGGCGACCCGCTTGGCGGACGCGATCTTCGCCGATTGCGCCTTGTCCATCTCGGCAAAGCCATAGGCCCAGCCCTCGGCCACCCGATGCGCGGTCGAGGCGTCGATGACCTTGGTGCGGTCGTTGTCGATCAGCGACACGCTCTCCTTGGCCGCCTCGTCGGGCAGGCAGAGGATCGCGACGTCCGCCGCGTTCAGCAGGCGCTTCCGCTCATCCTGGTCCTTGCGCTTGTCGGCGGCGATCGAGAGCACCTCGATGTCGCGCCGCCCGGCGAGCCGATCGCGGATCTGCAGCCCGGTCGTGCCGGACTCGCCGTCGATGAAGATTTTTGCGGGCATCTGCGCCTCCGTCGGAAGAGATCGCCATATAGGCGCTGCCGGGGAGGGGTGCAATCGACCGCGCCGCTCCACCTCCCCCTCAAGGGGGAGGCAAGCGGAGCTTAGGCCGCAGGCCTTAGCGCAGCTCGGTGGGGGTGCGCGGCCCGCGCGGTGCCGACTTCTCCCCCCAGCTTCGCTAGGCCTTCGGCCAAGCTGCGCTACCCTCCCCGCGACGGGGAGGGTGCTCACGCTACCGGCTCAGCGCCTGAATCTCCCGGTTCGCCCGCCCCAGCCGGTCGGCGAGCGATCGGCCGACCGCCAGCGCCAGCGCGGCGTGGAGTTTCGGCTCCTCGGCGGCGAGTTCGAGGATGGCGTCGGCGTCGAGCTCGAGGACGCTGACCTCGCCGGCCGACACGACGTCGGCGGTGCGGCGCGACTGGCCGAAGATGGCGAGCTCGCCGAAGATGTTGCCGGCATCGATCGTGCTGATCCGGCGCGTCACCCCGCTCGAGACGGTGATCGACACGTTCACCCGTCCTGCGGTGAGGAAGTAGAGCGAGCGCGCGTGCGTGCCCGCTTCGATCACCGCTTCGCCCGCGGCGATGCTGTGCGCCTTGAGGTGCGGTTCGAGCTCGGCGATGCGGTCGTCCGTCCAGTCGGCAAAGAGCGCAAAGTCGCGCAGCGCCACCGGTCCCGTCTCCGCCGCATCGGCTTCGAGCACCTGCGCCAAGAGCTGGTCCTCGAAGGCCTCGAGCGCCATGTCGACGGAGGGGTAGCCCTCGGCACCCTTGAGGCTGCGGAGCCGCGCATCGAGGCTTGCGACCGCGAACGCCTGCCCGCCCTCGGTCAGCATGCCCGCCAGCATTTCGAGGAGCTGCAGCGCCACCGGATCGACGCGCCGGAGCCGCGTCATGTCGAGGATCAGGTAGGAAAAGCTCGAGCGCTCCTCGCCGATCCGCCGGCTCACCCGCTCGGCTTCGACAAAGCTCAGCTCGCCCTGGAGCTCGCACACCGCGATGGCGTGGCCGTCATGGTCGAGCGCCTCGACCTCCGACTGCCGCCGCATGCGCGAGGAGCGCACGTCGGTGCCGCGATAGAAGCGGCGGACCGGGTCCTGTCCCGAGCCGCGGTCTTCGAAGAGGTGCAGACGGAAATTGCGGCTCAGGTCCTCGCAGACTTTTACGCCGCGCTCGGAGTTGCCGACCACATCGAGCCGCGGCGAGAAGGTGCCGATGCCCAGGTGCCCCGGCAGCACCGCGGTAATGCCGCCGCCGACGCCCGACTTGGCGGGGAGGCCCACATCGAACTGCCAGCCGCCGGCGTAATCATACATGCCGCAGGTGTTCATCACGCTCAGCACGGCGCGCACATGCTCGGCGGCCAGCGCCCGCTCGCCGGTCACCGGGTTCATGCCGCCATTGGCGAGGGTTGCGCCGATGATCGCGAGGTCGGCGGTGTTCACCAGCAGCGAGCACTGGCGGAAATAGAGGTCGAGATGCTCCTCGACATTGCCGCCGATCATGCCGGAATTGAGCTCGAGGAAAGCGATGGCGCGGTTGCGGTGGCCGGTAGCGCTCTCCGAACGGTGCACCGCCTCGTCGAGCTTGAGGTCGCGGCCGGCGAAGGATTCGAACTTTTCGAGGATGCGGCCCCAGCGCTCCTCCTTGCCGTCGCCCTTGACCAGCGCCGTCGCGGCAATGGCGCCGGCGTTGACCATGGGGTTGTAGGGCCGGTTGTTCTTCTCATCGAACGCGATCGAGTTGAAGGCTTCGCCGGACGGCTCGACGCCGATCCGCCGCAGCACTTCCTCGCGCCCATGATCCTCGAGGGCGAGGCCGTAGATGATGGCCTTCGAAATCGACTGGATGGTGAAGGGCGCCGCGGTGTCGCCGGCCTCGTAGACGAAGCCGTCCATGGTGCAGAAGGCGATGCCGAAGAGGTCCGGATCGATCCGTGTCAGCTCGGGGATGTAGTCGGCAAGCTTGCCCGCGCGGTTGAGCTTGTGGCGGGCATGGAGGTCCTCGAGATAGCGCCGGACCGGCAGCAGCGTGGCCATGATCGGACTTTCGACGGGGCGCGCGGCTGCACCACCTGCGGGGAAGGCCGCCCCAGCCTGCCCGAGGAAAGGGCACTCTAGCCACCCGCCGCTTCCTTGGGCAACTGCGGCCCCTTGCTCCCTGCCTTCACGGGGATGACACCCGAGGGGAAAGCCTCCTATCGTGCGCGCCAGACAAGGAGCCATCGCCATGCCCACGCCGCACAACTCCGCCCAGCCGGGCGACTATGCCGAAGCCGTGCTGCTGCCGGGCGATCCGCTGCGCGCCAAATGGGTCGCCGAGACCTTCCTTGAGGGCGCCAGACTGGTCAATTCGGTGCGCAATTGCCTGGGCTATACCGGCACCTGGAACGGCCGGCCGGTCTCGGTGCAGGCGACCGGCATGGGCCAGCCGTCGCTCTCGATCTACGTCCACGAGCTCATCAACGAATACGGGCTCAAGAAGCTCATCCGCATCGGCACATGCGGGGGCCTGAGCCCCGAGATCAAGGTGCGGAGCCTCCTTCTCGCGCAGGGCGCCAGCACCGATTCCTCGATCGTCAAGGACGGGTTCGGCCCCTTCGCCTTCGCCCCGCTCGCCGATTTCGGGCTGCTGCGCGCCGCGGCCGAAAAGGCCGAAACCGCGGGCTATGCGCACCGCGTCGGCAACATCCTCAGCTCCGACATCTTCTACCACCTCGAGCCGGGGCTCGAGGGGTATGGGCGGCTGCCGGCCCATGGCGTCTGGGCGGTCGAGATGGAGACCGCAGCGCTCTACACGCTGGCTGCCCGCTTCGGGGTCAAAGCCCTCACCATCTGCGCCGTCAGCGACAACCTCGCCACGCACGAATACCTTTCGAGCGAGGAGCGCCAGTCGACGCTCAAGGACATGGTGGCGCTGGCCCTCGACGTCGCGGTCGGCTGAGGCCGTTCGCGGGTCGCGACGGTCCGGCCGCGGGCAAGATTTTCGGTCGTTCCCGAAGCGACTCCAAAGCATCCGCGCCCGGCGAAACGCCATTCAACGGAAACGCTGCTGAAGCGGCTCGGCGGGGTCTCAACTCCAGCCGCCGGCGGCGCGAATTTACCTTGCCTTAACTTTGTGAATTTCCAGGCGCCGGCGAATTTGCTTAGCTTTCAACATAGTTGGGGGTTCCGTTCCATTCGGCGGCGCATATCGCCCGGACCGAACACTCCTCCGCATAGACGTGCCCATCCCACGCCCACGCAACGTAGGAGTTCGACATGTCCCGCCTGTCCCGCCTTCTTCTTGCCTCCGCCTCCATCTCGCTGCTGTCCGCACTGTCGCTCTCCGCGGCCGCTGCGGCAGACGGGGCCAACGGCGGCACCGTCGACGTCACACTCACCTACGCCACCGGCGGCGACGTCGATTCCAGCGGCGGCCCCGGGGATCCGGGCAATCTCAACACGCCCTCCGGCGACGGCGGGCAGGGCGGGCACGTCACCGCGCACAATGACGAGGAGATCGATACCATCGACATCACTGTCGACGGCGGCCATGGCGGCGACGGCGCGCAGATCGTGCCGGGAGGTACGGGCGGCGCCGGCGGCACGATCGATCTCACCGTCAACGGAAGGGTCGATCACGGCATCGTCCTCTCGGCCAAGGGCGGCGAGGGCGGCAACGGCTCGGCCGACGGCCCGGGCGGCGCCGGCGGCACGATCAACGTCACCATCAACGCACAGGTGGGCAATGCCCACGTCGATGCGCCGTCGGTTCTTGCCAACGCCGGCGCCGGCCAAAACTCGCTCGGCAGCAACGGCCAGATCGTCATCACGCTCGAGACCGGCGCGGTCCTCGAGGGTCCGGTCAAGACCGTCGGCACGCAATACAGCACCCTGCGCTTTGCGATGACCGTCAAGAGCCGCGCCGACCTCGAAGCTGCGCGCGCCTATCTCGCCGATGCCAACAACACCTCCTCGGGCACCGTGGTCATCAACGGGAATACCTATTCGTGGCTCGGGATCGGCCAGCTGGTCGACCTCTTGCGGACGGCCGGCACGTCCTTCGGCGCGACGGCCGCAGTCACCAGCGACTACCTCCACTGCCTGCCGGGCGGCAAGGTGATCGCGATCAAGCAGGGCGATGCCGTGGTGTTCAACGCCCGGAACCCCGATGGCGGCGCCTATTTCCGCGTCGGTGCCGTGAGCGCGACGACATTCGTCTCGGCCAATCCGCTCGGCTGGACGGTCAGCCTCGTCTCCGACCATCACAAGACTACGGCGCAGGTGCTCGACGGCACCGGAGCGCTGGTCGCCACGTGCAAGCTTTAAGCCTCGCGCAAAGGATATTTTGTCGATGACCCTTTTCCGCACCACCAGCATCGCCGCGTTGCTCGCGGCCAGCCTGCTGCCGCTGCCCGCCTTCGCCGTTGACGGCACGCCCGGCGGCGATGATCTGGGCGACAATGGCCTTGTCCCCGTTATCGCCAACGGCGGCGATGCCACGGAGGGCGGCACCGGCGGCGCCGGCGGCCACATTGTCATCGTCACCACCGGGCCCACCACGGGCGTTTCGGCCACCGCCAATGGCGGCGCCGGCGGCGACACGGCGGGGACCGATAACCCCGGCACCGGCGGCGCGGGTGGAACCATCGTCATCTCGCTCGACACCAACACGCTGGGCGACGTCGACGCGATTGCCCTCGGCGGTCGCCCGGGCTCGGACAGTGTCGACACCGGCGTGGTGGGCACGGGGGGTGCCGGCGGCAATATCATCATCGCGGTCAACACGTCGGTCGTCGGCCACGTTTTGGGCGCCGCGTATTCGGGCGGCTCCGGCGGCGCCGGCGGCCACGTCCTCATCGGCATCAGTGCGCCGGTACTGGGGTCGGTGGCCGGCGTCGTCTTCGATGGCACCGATCACAGCACCGGCGGCGTCGAGGTCGATCTCAGGGACGGCGCCGAGGTCGGTGGCACGATTACGGCGAGCAGCCAGCTCGTCGCTTCCAAGCTCAGCTTCCAGATGAAGGTCGACACCAAGGCGGACTACGCGCAGGCGCGCCAGGTCCTCAAGGCGGCGATCCCGGGCGCCTCCGGCACGGTCACCATCAACGGCCACACCTACAGCTGGCAGGGGTTCCAGACCGTCGAGGATCTGCTCACCTTCATCGGCAAGGTGATGAGCGAAAACCCGGCCCCGGCGCGCTCGAACTATCTCCACTGCCTGCCGGGCGGCAAGGTCATCGCCTACCGCACCGGCCCCGACAGCGAGACCTTCAATGCGAAGAACCCGACCGGCGGCGCCTTCTTCCACGTCGGCAATGTGAGCGGGAGCACTTTCACCTCGACCAATCCGCTCGGCTGGACCGTCTCCGTCGCCACCGTGCACCACAAGACGACTGCGCAGGTGCTCGATGGCTCCGGGGCTGTGGTCGCGACCTGCAGTCTTTAACCTTTGCCGCAGCGTAATGTGGGCGCCGCTTTTGCGCCCACATTGTTCTGATATCGTTCCATTGTAGATCAGGGGACGACCAGATCATGCTGCGCAAGAACAACGCCGCGCGCCTGCAGGAAACTGTGAAGGGCGTCGAGACCATGACGCGCTTCTCGCTCGCCGTGCTGGCGCTCGCCTCGGGCGTCTACACGTATCTGGGCGTGCGCGGCCTGCTCGATGGCACGGCGACGTTCGTGTTCTTTGCCGCGATCATCTATTCGGCCGCGGTTTCGGTCGCGATCTACGCCTTCTGGACCTTCATGCTGCGCTTCGTGCCGCTGGTCACCAATGCCGGCCAGCGCGTCGCGCTGTTCCTCGTCATGGCCGTCGGCTGCTTCATGATCATGGCGATGTCGTCGTGGCTCAATGCGGCGGCGCTCGCCGGCTCCGCCGCGCTCGAGCAGCATCTCGCCGTCAATCTCGAAGGCTATGTCGCCCAGCTCGACGAGGCGCATGGCGATGCGCTCGCGGCGCAGTCGCTGTTGCCCGACGTGCAGCGCGCCGCCGACCGCTTCGCCAAGCTCGCCGACGACGAGCGCAATTCGGGCGCGCTCACCGGCACCACGGGCTCAGGCTCGGTGGTGCAGCTTCTGACGCAGATGTCGGCGCAGATGACCGAGCTCGGCACCACCATCACCACCTCGCGCGATCAGGTGCAGACGCTGTTCGACCAGGGCACGGCGCATCTCGAAAAGATGCGCGAGCTGGTCTCGGGCGGCGGCGACATCGCCCCGCGGCTCGATCAGTTCGCGGCGGAATCGGTGCAGCTCAATGCCGTCATCACCTCCTTGCAGTCGACCGACGTCGCGCCCTCGGTGAAGCGCGCCGCCGCCGATCTCGCCGCGGGCTTCATCGCGCCGGTGGCCGACGGCGGCTCGACCGATCTGGTCGCGCGGCAGGACACGGTGATGGGCACGGTGCGCGATTCCGTCGCCGCGCAGTCGGCGCAGCTCAGCGCCGCCGCCGACGAGATTTTGAAGCAGCCCAAGATCGTCCCGCAGCGCTTCACGCCGCTGAGCTCGGCCGAAGCGGTGCTGCGCTACTGGAGCGACTTCATCCCGAGCTGGGCCGGTGCCATCTCGATCGACCTCCTGCCGGTGGTGCTCGTCCTCGTGCTGATGGTCGTCCACGACGCCATGCGGCGCGAGCTCGGCACGGTCGAAGAGGCCGAGACCATGACCGCGGCCGAAATGCTCCGCTCGCTCGATCTCTATCGCCAGCTGACCGGCAGGCCGCTGGTCGAGCCGGAGGAGGCCGCGCCGGCCGTCGTGGTGGCTGAAACACCGCCAGCGGCGAGCCCGGCCGCCCCCGCGGCATCGCCGCCGGCTCCGGCCGCGGCACCGGCGGCGCCGGATGCCACCGTCACGGCGCTCGACACGGCGCGCAAGCCGTCCCGCACCTGATGGCGAGCGTCAGCCGCCGCCTCATCAACTGGGCCGCCGCGTTCGAAGACGGCGCGCTGATCCGTGCCGCTTTCTTCGGCCTGCTCTCGGCCACGGCGGTGATCCTTTATCTCGACTACACCGACCTCATGGCGCGCACTCCGGCGCCCGATCCGGCGACGCTCTCGCCCATCCTGCCCGCCTTCGATCCCACGGCCCCCGCCGGCAAGCCCGGGCCGGCCGTCACCACGCCGATGGCGCAGCTCCAGGCGCCGCTCAGCGTCGCGCTGGTCTCGGGCGGCGTGCTTGCGCTCACGGGCACCATCGACCCCGGGGCCGCCGACCGGGTCGCTGCCGAAATTGCGGCGCATGGCGAATATGTGCGGACCGTGGCGCTCGATTCCCCGGGCGGCGCAGTGGCCGACGCGCTCAAGATCGGCCGGCTGATCCGCGACAAGGGCTATGCCACTTCCGTCGCCGCCGGCGCGCTCTGCGCCTCGTCGTGCCCGCTGGTCTTTGCCGGCGGCCGGACTCGGCTCGCTACGACGCAGTCGGCGATTGGGGTGCACCAGATCTATGCCGCGGCGCCCGCCGGACCGTTGGCGACCCAGCTCGCGGCGGCCGGCAACGCCATGTCGGCGGCGCAGACGATGACCGCCGAAATCGCCCGCTACCTGACGCAGATGGGAGTGGCCGAGGAGGTCTGGCTCAAGGCCCTCGAAACGCCGCCCGACCGGCTAACTTATTTGAGTGCAGACGAGCTCACGCGCCTTAATTTGGCGACACAGATCACCAAGTAAGAGAGCACCGGCCGCATCGACAATTGCGGCCAGATCGGTGCGGAACCGCGGCGGTTTGCGCACGTTTCACCAGTGAGCGTCGGGAGGGGAAGACCAATGACTCACGCACATACATTGACACGACACCGCGACATCCAGGCCTGGGTGTCGGACCGCAAGGGCATGCCGGCGATGCAGCGCACCCACACCGAGTTCGGCGAGTTCCGGGCCCGGCTGGCGCTGAAATTCGACCGTCCGCCCCGTCCGAGCGGCATGCCGAAGGTCGATCAGGGCGCAAGCCCGGTCAGCTGGACCACCTGGCTCGCCGAGCTCGACCGCCAGCAGCTCGCGCTGCGCGTCTTCGAAGGCGAGGACGCCGAATACGAGTTGATCGACCGCAAGGCACTGAATTAGCCTTCCACCCATGATTGGCGAAGCCCGGCCGATCCGGCCGGGCTTTTTGCTTGGAGATTTTCCATGTCGCGCATTTTGAGCAAACCGGCCGACATCCGGCAGTGGGCCGAGGCCCGCTCGGGCATGCCCGCCTGGTCGGA
>CAYRZM010000006.1:0-2020 GCA_964428685.1 uncultured Devosia sp.
TCGCGCCCAGCAGGTCCGCACCCTGATCAAGCGCGACTTCGAAGTGGCCTTCGCCGACGGCGTCGACGCCATCCTCACCCCCGCCACCCCGAGCGCCGCCTTCGGCGTCGGCGACGAGGACATGAAGGCCGATCCGGTCAAGATGTACCTCAACGACGTCTTCACCGTGACCGTGAACATGGCCGGCCTTCCCGGCATCGCCGTGCCCGCCGGCAAGGACGGGGCAGGGCTGCCGCTCGGGCTCCAGCTCATCGGCAAGCCGTTCGACGAAGAGACGCTGTTCGCCGCGGCTCGCGTCATCGAACGTGCCCGCGGCCTCGATTTCGCGCCCGAAAAGTGGTGGTGAGCATGGCCGACGACATCTTTTCGACCGCCGACTGGCGCGATGTCCCCAAGGACATGAGCAAGCCGCTCCAGGCTCTCTGGCTCGTCCGCAAGGGCGAGTTCCGCGTCGGCCCGGAATGGGAAGAGGCCCACGCCATCGTCCAGACCATGGAAGGCACGATGGAGTTCGACTGGGTCCACGCGCTGCTGCACTGGATCGAAGCCGACATGGGCAATGCCGACTACTGGTATCGCCGAGCCGGCAAGAAGCGCTCGGCCCCCAACGTCAAGGCCGAGTGGGAAGTCATCGCCTCGGCCCTCAGCGGCGTCACCAAGCATTAGGCCGGCGACCGAACCGCTATCCGCGACGACCTCGTGGTTCGACGAGCTCACTCGGGGCCGATTGCGGATCCTGTGAGGACCCATGGTGAGCCCGTCGAACCACGAGGTCCGGGTCCCACCTGTGCGACAGGCGTCCCTCAGCCCTTCGGCATGATCGGCGTGCCGAGGTCCACATAGGGCGTCGTGACCTTGCCGCCCGGCGGCACGTCTGTGGGCACCGCATCGCCCGGATCGCCGAGCGACTTGATGTACTGGTAGAGCGAGCGCATCTCCGCCTCGGTGAAGGCGTGGACGTTGTACCACGGCATCGGCGGCGGCGCCTGGAAGGTCTTGAGGAACGTCACCCACCCGTCCTCGTCCATCGTGCTCGCCAGCAGCCGCAGGTTCACCGCATAGGTCACGCCCCACGGCCCGCCATAGCCGACCGGGTTCCCCTTGAGGGCGGTGTTGGGGTCGATCTTGCCGCCGGTCTCGCCATAGCCCACCGTGTGGCAGTCGTGGCAGCCGCCGACGATCGAGATGCGGAGTCCGTTGGCGACCGACACGTCGCCATCGGCGGCCAGCGCCGCCCCGACGATCCCCGAAAGGCCAAGCGCGGCAACGGCGGCGATGCGCAGCATTTGAATATTCCTCCAAGCCAACGGGCGGCAGCGTGAGCCGGTTCGGGCGGCCGTGCAAGGTTGAAAATGCGCGCCGATCCGTGCAAACCAGATGGCGACGTTCCTACCCCGCGAGCCCACCTTGCCCAAAGCGCCCGACGACTGTGTGACCAAGGAAGATGTGCGGGCCGAGCTCGACCGCATCGACCAGGCGCTGCTCGGCCTCTTCGCCGAGCGCCACCGCTACGTGACGCGCATGGCCTCGATCAAGACCGACCCGCACGAGGCGCACGATCCGGTGCGCATCAAGGCCATCCTCGACAAGCAGCGCCGGCGCGCCGAAGAGCTCGGCCTCGATGAAGACCAGGCCGAGCTCATCTGGAAGACGCTGATCGACTGGAACGTGAATTACGAAAAGGGCATCATCGTCGCCCGACGCGGCAGCAAGTGAGCTTCATGGCGCTCAACCTCATCATCCGCCGGGCCGTCGCCTCCGAGATCGAGACGCTGGCCGACATCGCCTATGTCGCCTGGGAGCGCGACCTGCTGCCATTCCTTAGCGGCCCCGCGACCTCGCGCAGCGCCGAAAAGCACCGGCTGGAGGCGGCCGTCCGCGACGGGCTCGACCGCGTCATCGTCGCTGAGGTCAACGAGGTCGCCGTCGGCTGGTGCCAGCGCATCCGCGGCCGCGCCTATATCCCGTTCCTGTTCGTGACCCCGCTGCTGCAGAACCAGGGCGTCGGCTCGGCGCTGCT
>CAYRZM010000007.1:0-15043 GCA_964428685.1 uncultured Devosia sp.
GGGCAGGCCGTGGACCTTGAAGACCATCCGCAGCTGCAGGTGATCCTGGAGATTTTCGCCGACGGCCGGAAGGGCATGGGCAACCGCCACGCCGGCCTCGCGCAGCGTGGCGGGATCGCCGACGCCCGAGAGCTGGAGGAGATGCGGCGAGTTCACGGCGCCGGCGGCGAGGATGATCTCGCGTCCGGCCGCCAGGCGCTCGATGCGTCCCTCGCGCGCGACCTCGATCCCCGCCACCCGGCTGCCCTCGAGAAGCAGCCGGCGTGCCTGCGTCTTCGTCCAGAGCGTGAGGTTGGCGCGCGCCAAAGCGGGCTTCAGGAAGGCGGCGGCCGTCGACCAGCGGCGGCCGCGCTGCTGGTTCACCTCGAAGTAGCCGACGCCCTCATTGTCGCCGCGGTTGAAATCGGGCGTCGCCGGAATGCCGGACTCGATCGCCGCCTCACGGAAGAGATCGAGCACCCGCCAGCTGAGGCGCATCTTTTCGACCCGCCACTCGCCGGCCTGTCCATGGAATTCGTCGGCCTCGCCGTCGCGGCGCTCGCTGCGGCGGAACAGCGGAAGAACATCGCTCCAGCCCCAGCCGGGATTGCCGAGCTGCCGCCAGTGGTCGTAGTCGGCGGCCTGCCCACGCATGTAGATCATGCCGTTGATGGCGGAGGAGCCGCCGATCACCTTGCCGCGCGGATAGTCGAGCGCGCGCCCATTCAGTCCGGGCACCGGCTCGGTGCGGTAGCACCAGTCGGCCCGCGGATTGCCCATGGCGAAGAGGTAGCCCACCGGAATGTGGAACCAGATCCAGTCGTCCATGCCGCCCGCTTCGAGCAGCAGCACGGAGTATCGTCCCGAAGCCGTCAGGCGGTTGGCGAGCGTGCAGCCGGCGCTGCCGGCCCCCACCACGATGTAGTCGAACCGGGCGGGCTCCATGCTCAGGCGGCGCGGATGGTGCCGCGCGCCGGGGCGTTGACGAGGTTGCGGAGCTTGCCGTCGCGCAGGTAGAGCATCGCCGTCTCGACCGCGAGGCGGCGCGCATCGGCGACGCTTTCGGGGCTCGACCAGGCGGCGTGCGGCGTCAGGATCAGGCGGTCGCCGGTGAGGCCGGCGGTTTGTGCGGCATAGGCCGTGGCGAGCGGATCGCCAGGCTTCGGCGGCTCGGTCGGAAAGACATCGAGGCCGGCGCCGGCGATGGTGCCGTCCTTGAGCGCGGCGAGCACCGCATCGGTGTCGACGATGGCGCCGCGCGCCGTGTTAATGAGGATCGCGTCGCGCTTCATCTGGCGCAGCGTCTGCGCGTTGATCATGCCGCGCGTCTCCGGCGTGAGCGGACAGTGAAGGCTCACCACGTCGCTCATCGCCAGCACCTCGCCCAGCGTCTCGCGGCGCTCGACGCCGACCGCGATCTCGGTGCCGCGCGAGACCAGCGGATCGTAGGCCACCACGTGCATGCCAAAGGCCTTGGCGCGCAGCGCCGTGGCGGTGCCGATGCGGCCGAGGCCGACGATGCCGAAGGTGCGCCCGCGCAGGCGCGACACCAGCGGCGCCAGCAGGTAGTCGAAGCCCTTTTGCGGGCTCGCCGTCATCTGCTGGTGATAGCTCACGATGCCGCGCCGCAGCCCCAGCATCAGCGCGATGGCGTGGTCGGCGACTTCGCTTGTCCCATAGTCGGGCGTGTTGCAGACGGGGAGGCCGCGCGCCGCCGCCGCCTCGAGATCGATGTGGTCGAAGCCCACGCCGGCGCGAACGATGATCCGGCAGCGCTTGAGGCGATCGAGGAACCCCGGATCGACCATCATCTCGTGCCAGACCACCAGCGCGTCCGCCGCGGCCAACGCGTCGGCGGGAATGGCGGCGGGATCGCGCTCGCGGAAGATGTCCCAATCGACATCAGGCCCGGCAGTGCGCCGCTCGATCACGGCGTCGTCGAGATATTGCGCGTCGGGGGTCAGGAGGCGGAAGCGGGGCATCGGGAGTCCTTGATCTAGATGCGATACCAGCGCTCGGCGCTGGTGCGGAACAGGCGGTCCTGCTCGGTGGGCGAAAGGTCGGCGACGATCGCTGCGAAGGCAGCATAGAGCGTCGCGAACGAAGAATAGAGCCGGTCGACCGGAAAGTTCGAGCCGAACATGCAGCGTTCGGTGCCAAAGGCCTCGATCGTCTCACGCACGAAGGGGCGGATGCTGTCGGTCGTCCAGTCGTGCTCGACCATGCCCAGTCCGCCGATTTTGACGACGACATTGTCGGCCCGCGCCAGCGTGCGCATGCCGTCGCGCCACTGGCGGCGACCCGCGGCATCGCGGTCGGCGGGCATGCCGGTGTGGTTGACGACGATCAGCGTGTCCTTGTGGCGCCGCGCGAGATCGTAGGCCTCGGTCATCTGGCCGGCATAGAGCTGCAGGTCGAAGCTCAGGCCGTATTTGCCGAGGAGCGCGTAGCCGCGCTGCCAGGCGCCGTCGGCGAGGAGATCGACGGGGGTGAAGGTCAGCTTCGGATTGGCGTGCCAGTTGACGATCTGCCGGATGCCGCGGACCCTTGGGAAGGCGGCGTGCTCGGCGATGGTCTTTTCGGCATCGGGCGCATTGAGGTCGACATGGGCGACGATGGCCGTGGGGATCGCGCCGCCAAGCCCGCTCAGCCAGCGCGTCTCGTCCGCCGCCCTGAGGGGCACGGCCTCGATGTGCACGGATTTGACCACGTCGTAGTCCGCGGCGTCGCGAAGATAGTCCGCCGGCAGATAGGTTTTGGCGATCGGCGCGAGGTTGCCGAGCATGCCTTCGCCCTCGGCCTTGTCCTGCAGCCAGGGATAGGCGTAGCCGTGGTCGAGATCCCACAGGTGATGGTGCGCGTCGACGATCTTGCGCTTCGACATGGTGCTAGTCGCGCTCCGTTTTGCGGGTCAGCAGGCGCTGGCTGATCAGCGCCAGGAGGATGGCGGCGCCGAAGATGATACTGCGCACGCCGGCCGGGATGTTGCCGATGACGAGGATGGTCGAGAGCAGGGTGGTGAAGATCACCGCGGCAAGCGTTCCGCCATAGCCGCCGCGGCCGCCGAACATCGAGGTGCCACCGAGCACGACCGCGGCGATGGCCGGTAGCACGAACTGGTCGCCCATGCCGAGGAAGCTCGATCCCGAGAAGGCGGCGAAGAGGACGCCCGTGCCGGCGGCGCAGAGGCCGCAGAGCACGTAGGCGCCGATGACGACGCGGTCGTTGGCGATGCCGGCGAGGCGGCTGACCTCGGGGTTTTCGCCGACCGCGAGCAGCCGCCGGCCCCAGCGCGAGAAGCGGATGGCGATGATCGCGACGACGGCGACGATCAGCCAGAGGATCACCATATAGGGCAGCCCGCCGACACCTTCGGTCGCGAGCCCGCGGATCACCGGACTAACGCCGCCGCTCGGGGTCCCGCCGGTCGAGACGAGCGTGGCGCCGAGCATGATGTTGTTCATGGCGAGCGTCATCACGATGGGCGAGATGCGGAGCTTGACGACGCCGAAGCCGTTGACGAGGCCGGTCGCGAGGCCGACGGCAAGCGCCGCCAGTGCCGCAACGAGGGTGTTGCCGTCCTGGCTGTTGCAGAGGGCGGTGAACACGGTGGCCGCGCCGGTGAGGGTCCAGGCGACCGAGAGGTCGATGCCGCCCACCAGCATCACCAGCGTCTGGCCGAGCGCGACGAGGCCGAGGAAGGCGGCGATCTTGAGCAGCTGCAGGAGATTGTCGGCCGAGGCGAAGCCCGGGGCGAGCCAGGCGCCAAGCCCGACCAGCGTTGCGGAGAGGAGCAGGAGAAAGAGCGGCACCGCCGCGCCGGCCGGCACGCGGACCGTGCGCCGCGCGGGCAGCGGCAGCGGCTCGTTGCGGCCGAGCGTGCTCATGGCCGCAGCAGCCTTCGCACATAGTCGCGGCCGCCGGCCGTGCCCACCACCACGAGCAGGATGAGGCCGCTGATCAGGCTCTGGTAGAACGAGGAGACCTGCGCGAAATAGAGCAGGCTGTTGATGATGGTGAGGATCAGCGCCCCCATCACGACGGCGAGCGCGCTGCCGCGGCCGCCCACCAGCGGCACGCCGCCGATGACCACGGCCGTGATGGCGGTGAGGATGTAGCCGTCGCCGACGACCGGCGAGCCCGACGACATGGCGACCGCAAGGTACATTCCGCCGATCGCGGCGAGCACACCGGCAACCGCATACGCGCCGATCTTGGTGCGCGCGACGCGCACGCCGCTCATGGCCGCCGCCTGCTCGTCGCTGCCCACCGCGCGCAGGCTGAGGCCGAAGCGGGCGCTGAGGAGCCACGAGACCAGCAGCGTCCAGACGATCAGCGTCAGAAGGCCGATGGTCGGCGAAGAGAAGCCGCCCATCAGCATATCCTGGAAGCCGCCCGGGACGGTGCCGCCGGGATTGGGCAGCACCACCAGCGCGATGCCCTGCCAGATCGACATCGTCGCGAGCGTGACAATGATCGGCGGCAGGCCGAGTCCGACGACCAGAACGCCGTTCAGGAGGCCTGCGGCCAGTCCCGCCAGCAGCGGCAGGGCGATGCCGAGCAGCGGGTTGTCGGTGACGAAGGTCGCCATCAGGGCGCCCGAGACGCTCGCCACCGGCCCCAGCGAGAGATCGATCCCGCGGGTGAGGATGACCATGAATTCGGCGAGTGCCAGCAGCACTAGGGGCAGCGCGTTGACGCTCAGGGCGCGCATGTCGAAGCCGTTGAAGCGGCCCTTGAGCACGATGAGGATCGCAAGGAGCCCGACGAACACCAGCACCGGCCAGCGCTCGGCCGCGATGCGCCCGAGCCGGCTCATGCCGCTATGCCGCCCATCACGGCCGCCCCGACGATGCCGTCGGCGGTGACGGCACCGCCCTCGAGCTCCGCCACCACACGGCCGAGCCGCAACACCAGCACGCGATGGGCGACGCCCACCAGCTCGCGGGCGTCGGTCGAGTACCAGAGGACACTCACCCCCTCCCGCGCGATGGCCGCGACGACGTCGTAGATATGACGCTTGGTGGCGATGTCGACGCCGCGGGTCACGTCGTTGAGCAGCAGCACCGCCGGCCGGGTGAGCAGCCAGCGCTCCAGCAGCACCTTCTGCTGGTTGCCGCCGCTGAGGTTGCGGATGGGCTCGTGCCCACCGCGGGTGCGGATCGCCTGCCGGGCGATGGCCGCGTCGACGGTCGCGCGTTCGTCCTTGCCATCGACGAGGCCGAAGAGGTGCTTGAGGCGATCGAGCGTCGCGAGTGTCAGGTTGTGGCCCACGCTCTTTTGCAACAGCAGGCCCTGGGTCTTCCGCTCCTGGGGCACATAGGCGATGCCGGCGCGCATGGCGCGGCGCGGCGTGCGCTGATGGAGCGGCGTTCCATCGAGATGGACGTCGCCCGCTGCGTCGTTGGCGCCGAACAGGGCTTCGAGCAGCGCGCCCTGGCCCTGGCCGACGAGACCCCCGAGCCCGAGGATCTCGCCGCGATGGAGATCGAGCGAGACCCCGTTGAGGCCGCGTCCCCGGAGGTTCCGCGCGCTGAGGACGAGATCGGCTCGTATCGCAGTCTTGGCCGGAAATGCCGCATCGCTCGCCGCCCGTCCGGTCATCAGCCGCACCGCTTCGGTTTCGGGCAGCGCGTCCGCCGCCGTCAGCGCCACCAGCTCACCGTTGCGGAGCACCGCGACACGATCGCAGAAGGTCGCGATCTCCTCCCAGCGGTGCGAGATGAAGAGGATCGCGGCTCCCGCGTCGCGGAGGCTCCGGACGAGCCCCGCGAGCCAGTCGACTTCGGTCGCGCCCAGCGCCGACGTCGCCTCGTCGAGCAGCAGGACCTTCGGCTTTCGCGCCACCGCGCGAACGATTTCCAGCATCTGCTGCTGTCCGAGCGGCAGGTCGCCGGCGCGGGCGCCCGGCGCAAGGGCAAGGCCGTATCGCGCCAGAAGTTCGGTCGCGCGGCGGCGCAAGGCGCGGCCGTCGATGCCGCCCCAGACGGCGCGGGGTGCGTCCGTCAGAAACAGGTTCTGCTCGACGCTCAGATCGCGCAGCAGCGTCAGTTCCTGAAATACGCTGACGATGCCGTGGGCCTGAGCTTCGCGGGCGGTGCGCGGCGCAATGGTCCGGCCGTCGAGCGCGATGCTGCCGGCATCGGGGCCAACCACGCCGCCGGCGATCTTGAGGAGGGTCGATTTGCCCGCGCCGTTCTCGCCGACGAGGCCGAGCACGCCGCCGGGCGCCGCCTCGAGGGTGACGGCGCTGAGCGCACGGGTGGCGCCGAAGGATTTGTCGATGTCACTCAGACGCAGCATCGCGGGCCCGCGTGGCGGTTTGGGCGCAGTGTAGCCGCCGGCATCGGCGAAGGAACAGGGCCGGGCGCGTTGGAGCGCCCGGCCCAGGTTCACGAGGCTATTTGGTCACGCCGTCGGTGATGACGAGGCCGAGATTGGCGCCGGGAATATCGGTGTCCGCGTCGATCGTCGGCGGCAGGTCGGGGAACACGTTGACGCCGGCCTTGAGGATGTCCGTCGAGACCGTCGGCACCGGCACGTTCACCTGCTTGGCCGCCGGCGGGTTGCCGCTCAGGATGTCGTAGGCGACCTTGAGCGCATAGGCGCCGATCACCGACGGATCGCCGGCCGAGACGCCCTTGAGGCCCTTGTCCTGGTACTGGAGCATCGCCTGCCGCCAGCCATTCTCCCCCTGGCCCGACATCGGCACCAGCGGGCGGTTGAGGCTCAGCAGCGCCTGCAGTGCGCCATACGTGCCGTACTGGTTGAGGATGCCGTCGACCTTGGGATTGGCGGTCAGCGCCTTGGTCAGCTCCTGCTGGCTCACGGCGTTGTCCCACTTGCCGTAGACCTCGGCGACGACCTTGATGTCGGGGTACTTCTTGAGCACGCCGATCATGCCGGCTTCCATGTTGGTGTCGCCGGGGAAGCCCGAGACGCCGCGGTTGATGATGATGTTGCCCTTGCCGCCGAGCGTGTCGGCGAGCCACTGCGCGTGAATGCGGCCGATCTCCTGGAAATCGACGGCAACGGTGTAGGCGCAGGGCGCGGTCACGGCCTGGTCGAAGGAGAGGACGACGATGTTCTGCTTGCAGGCTTCCTCGACAACGCTGTTGAGCGCGGTGTCGGAGGCGGGGTTGATCAGGATCGCGTTCACGCCCGAAGCGATCATGTCGGAGATGACGGCGATCTGCTTCTGGGCGTCGGTGCCCGAGTTGTCGACGCTCAGCGTCACCTTGTCGGCACCGAGCTTGTTGGCATAGGCCTGCATGAAGTTGATCATCTCCACGCGCCACTCGTTGCCGATATACGAGTTCGACACCGCGATCTTGAACGGCGCGGCCGAGGCGGCGGAACCGCTCGCGAGCAGCAGCGCGGTGAGCGCCACCGGCGTCAGTGTCTTCAGGTTCATCGTTTCCTCCCTTTGCCCTGTCCGGGGCCGGACCGCTTCAGGTCCGTGCGATTTGCAATTCTAGAATTCTAGACTTCCAGAATGTTGTCAAGCCGCGATCGGATTGCTAAGGGGAGCGGGTGCGAAGGACGGGATCGGGGATGGCGCCATGTCGATGACGACGGATGCGTTCGAGCGCATCCGCGATGCCATTGTGGATGGCGGTCTCGAATTCGGCGAGCCGCTCTCGGAAACGCAGATCGCCAAGGCCTTGGGGATGAGCAAGGCGCCGGTGCGCGCCGCCTTCATCTAGCTGCGCGACAAGGGCCTCGTCACCATCGTCCCGCAATCGGGGACCTATGTCTTTTCGCCCACCGCCGACGACGTGCGCACCATGAGCCATTTCCGCGCGCTGCTCGAGGACGAGGCGCTGCGCGAGTCGGTGCGGCGCAATCCGGATGCGGTGCAGACGCGGCTGCGCGATGCGATCGAGGCCATGCGCAAGGCGCTCGCGGCGGAGGACTGGACCACCTATCGCCGCCACGACAGCGCCTTCCACCTCGCCTTCCTCGAGGAATCGGGCAACCGCTTCATCCTTCGCGCGCATCTTCTCACGTCGACCGCGCTCGAAGCGCTGCGCGTCCGGCTGCAGCGCGGCGAGGGTGGTTTTCGCGTGCGCTCGTTCAAGGAGCATGTGTCGATCGCGGACGACCTCAAGGCCGGACGGCTGGATGCGGCCGCGCGGCTCCTCCGCGAGCACATCCTCATCATCAACGAATGGGTCGATACGCTCCCCCTCGCCGGCGACCGGATTAGCCGCAAGGACAAGCCCGACGACCGCGACTATGCGGCCGTGTTCGCGCGCCGCTAGCGATCCACGAAATTCGTGCTAGGCATGGGGCAAGCGCCCGCCACGTGGCGCTCGAGGGAGCGAGCATGAGCGCAGAGGATTTCTACGAGGTCATCGAGCCGCGGTTCCGCCGGCTGTTCAACGGCAACGCGCAGGTGCACCGCCTGTTCACCGGATGCCAGTGGGCCGAAGGGCCGGCTTGGTTCGGCGGTGGCCGCTACCTCGTCTGGTCGGACATTCCGGCCAACCGCATGATGCGCTACGACGAGACCGACGGCAGCGTCAGCGTATTCCGTCAGCCCTCGAACAACTCCAACGGCAACACCGTCGATCGGCAGGGCCGGCTCGTCAGCTGCGAGCACGGCGCGCGCCGCGTCACCCGCACCGAACACGACGGCACCGTCACCGTCATCGCCGACCGCTTCGAGGGCAAGCGCTTCAATTCGCCCAACGACGTGGTGGTGAAGTCCGACGGCTCGATCTGGTTCTCCGACCCCACTTACGGCATCGATTCCGACTACGAGGGCAACAAGGGCACGAGCGAGATCGGCCGCTCCAACGTCTATCGCGTCGATCCCGCGACGGGGGCGGTCACGGCCGTGATCGCGGACACGATGATGCAGCCCAACGGGCTCGCCTTCTCGCGCGACGAAAAGCTCCTCTACGTGGCCGACACCGGCAACACCGAGAAGCTTCCGCATCCGGCGCATATGCGCGTTTACGACGTCGTCGGCGACAAGCTCGCCAACGGGCGCGGCTTCGTCGATTGCGTCGCCGGCGTGTTCGATGGCTTCCGCCTCGACACCGAGGGCCGGATCTGGACCAGTGCGCATGACGGCGTCCACTGCATCGAGCCCGACGGTACGCTGATCGGCAAGATCAAGGTGCCCGAGGTCGTCGCCAACTGCGTCTTCGGCGGCATCAAGAACAACGTCCTCTATATCTGCGGAACGACGTCGCTCTATGCCGTGCGGCTGATGGTGAGCGGCCACAAAACGCACTGACCGCGCGGCTCTTGCCGCCGCACAAAGGAGTCCCACATCCGGCCGCGATGCTCTATTGAGGGCGGGCGAGCGGGAGTTCACGCATGGCCAAGACCGACATCGCGCGGCGCGTCTACAACCACACCTGGAAGCTCGATCCGATCGTGCGCTCGCTGCTCGATACGGATTTCTACAAGCTCCTGATGCTGCAGATGATCTGGGGGCTCTACCCGCGGGTCAACGCCACCTTCTCGCTGATCAACCGCAAGCACGCGGTGCGGCTTGCCGAAGAGATCGACATCGACGAGCTGCGTGCCCAGCTCGACCATGCCCGCTCGCTGCGCTTTTCCAAGAAGGAGATGATCTGGCTCGCGGGCAACAGCTTCTACGGCTCCAAGCAGATCTTCTCGCCCGAGTTCCTGCGCTGGCTCGAAGACTTCAGCCTGCCCGAATACGAGCTCAGCAAGCGCGACGGCCAGTTCGAGCTGAGCTTTCCCGGCCGCTGGGCCGAGACCACGATGTGGGAGATCCCGGCGCTCGCCATTATCAACGAGCTCCGCTCGCGGTCGGCGCTGCACAACTACGGTCCGTTCACGCTCGACGTCACCTATGCGCGGGCGAAAGCCAAGATGTGGGAGAAGGTCGAGCGGCTGAAGAAGCTCTCGGGTCTCCGCATCTCCGATTTCGGCACGCGGCGGCGGCATTCGTTCCTCTGGCAGCGCTGGTGCGTCGAGGCGCTGAAGGAAGGACTCGGCGGCAACTTCACCGGCACCTCCAACGTGCTGCTCGCCATGGACAACGATCTCGAGGCGCTCGGCACCAATGCGCACGAGCTGCCGATGGTGCTGGCGGCGATCGCGCCCAACGAAGCGGCGCTCAAGGCCGCGCCCTACCAGGTGCTCGAAGACTGGAAGAGCTATTACGGTGGCAACCTGCTGATCGTTTTGCCCGACACCTTCGGCACCGACTCGTTCCTCGCCCAGGCGCCCGACTGGGTCGCCGACTGGACGGGGTTCCGGCCCGACAGCGCACCGGCGATCGAGGGCGGCGAGAAGATCATCGCGTGGTGGAAGTCGCGTGGCCGAGATCCGCGCGAGAAGCTCATCATCTTTTCCGACGGGCTCGACGTCGACATGATCGAAGAGGCGTACCACCACTTCAAGGGCCGGGTGCGCATGAGCTTCGGCTGGGGCACCAACCTCACCAACGACTTCATGGACTGCTCGCCGTTCGTGAACCACCGGCTGGATGCGATCTCGCTCGTCTGCAAGGTGAGCTCCGCCGACGGCCACCCCGCGGTGAAGCTCAGCGACAATCCGGAGAAGGCGACCGGCGATCCGGACGAGGTCGCGCGCTACCTTCGCATCTTCGGCAACAAGGGCCGCGTGGCCCACGAGGTCGTCGTTTGACGCGCTACTCGGCGTGCATCGAGTGGCTGTTCGCCGATGCCGACGTGCTGCCGCCGCTGCCGGGCACGCCGCAGACGGATGCGGCTCCGGCGCCCCGCAGTTTCCCCGACCGCATCCGGGCCGCGAAGGCGGCGGGGCTCGATGCCGTCGAGTTCTGGCGCTGGTCGAACAAGGATATCGCGGCGATCAGGGCGGCGCTCGATGAAACCTCCATGCCGCTCGCCGGCATCCTCTGCGAACCGATCAGCCGGATCACCGATCCGGACACGCACGCGTCGTTCTGCGACGGTGTCCGGGCCTCGCTGGCCGCTGCTGTCCGGCTCGGCGCGCCGATGATGATTGCGCAGGCGGGCGACGATCGCGCCGGCGTGCCGCGCGAGGCCCAGCATGCGGCGCTGGTGAAGGTGCTGCGCGAAGCCGCCGACATCTGCAAGGGCTCGGGCGTCATCCTTGCGCTCGAACCGCTGAACGACCGCGTCGACCATCCGGGCTACTATCTCACCTCGACGGTCGAGGGCCTCGACATCATCGACGAGGTCGACCGGCCGGAGATCCGCCTGCTCTACGACATCTATCATTCGGCGATGATGGGCGAGCACATCGAGGACGTGCTCGAGGGCCGTCTCGACCGCGTGGCGCACGTCCATCTTGCCGACACGCAGGGACGGGCGGAGCCGGGCACCGGGACGCTGGACTGGCGGGCGCGGCTCGATTGGCTGGACGAGCACGGTTACGCCGGCCTCGTCGGTCTCGAATACCGGCCGAGCCGGCCGACGGTCGAGACGCTCGCCTTTCGCGGGTAGTGTTCGACGATCGGCGACAATCTTGTGTCGCCTTTCAGCATTTCGCACCAATCGGCGGCCCGCCATATCTGCGGGCGAGACACGGCGCGAGGTCGCCGCGGGAGACTGACATGCTCAATCAGATCAAGGGTCTGCACCACGTGACGGCGATGGCCAAGGGTGCCGCCGCCAACAACGCCTTCTGGACCCACACGCTCGGGCTGCGCCGGGTCAAGCAGACCGTCAACTTCGACGAGCCCAGCGTCTATCACCTCTATTACGGCGACGAGGCGGGCACACCGGGCACGGTGATGACCTACTTTCCGTTCCCGCACATCGTGCGCGGCCGGCCGGGCACGGGGGAGGTCGGCACGACCGTGTTCAGCGTGCCTGAAGGCTCGCTCGGCTGGTGGCAGGAGCGGCTCACAGCAGCGGGCGTCGACAACATCGTTGCGGGCGAGAGTTTTGGACAGAAGCGGCTGAGCTTTGCCGGTCCCGACGGCGACGGGCTGGCGCTGGTCGAAGACAAGAACGATGTTCGTGTGCCATGGACCGGCGGCGGCATTCCTGCCGACAAGGCGATCCGCGGCTTCCACTCCGCATCTCTCCGCCTGCGCGACGAGGGCGCGACAGAGGAGCTGCTGAAGTTCATGGGGTATGAGCCGGCCGAGACCCGCGACGGTGTCACGCGGCTCGTGCGGCCCGGCGGCAACGGTGCCGACCTGATCGACCTCGAGGTCCTGCCGGGCGCAGCGCCCTCGCAGCTCGGCGCGGGCTCGGTGCATCACATCGCCTTCGCGGTGCCCACCAGGGCCGACCAGCTCGCCGTGCGCACGGCGCTGATGGACACGGGCTACCAGCTCACGCCGGTGATCGACCGCGACTACTTCTTCTCGGTCTATTTCCGCACCCCGGGCGGGGTGCTGTTCGAGATTGCGACCAACGAGCCGGGGTTCGACCGCGACGAGGACAGCGCGCATCTGGGCCAAGCGCTGAAGCTGCCGCGCCAGCACGAGCACCTTCGGGCGCAGCTCGAAAAGAGCCTCGAGAAGCTGGGGGCGTGATGGAGACCTACAGCTATGCGGAGGACGGCGCGCCCGCGGGTGCGCCGCTGCTCCTCCTCCTCCACGGCACCGGCGGCGACGAGCACGACCTCATGGGGCTCTGCCGCCGCCTGATGCCGGAGGCGCACATCCTGTCGCTCCGCGGCGACGTCAGCGAGAACGGCGCCCCGCGCTTCTTCCGGCGGCTCGGCATGGGAGTCTACGACATGGCGGACCTTGCGCGGGCAACCGCCAAGCTTGGCGCCTTCATCGCGGGCAGGGTCACAACGCTCGCGCCGGGCAGCGTCGCGGCACTCGGCTACTCGAACGGCGCGAACCTCCTGGCGTCGCTGCTGTTCACCTCGCCCACGCTCCTTGACCGCACGGTGCTGCTGCATCCGCTGATCCCGTTCGCTCCGCCCGCCCAGCCGGGCCTTGCGGGCCGACGGGTGCTGATCACCGCCGGACGCCGCGATCCCATCGCGCCCGCCGCAGGAACGGAGGCGCTCGGCGCCTACTTCGAGTCCCAGGGCGCGGACGTTGAGGTGGTCTGGCATGCCGGCGGTCACGAGATCGGCCGGGAAGAGATCGCCGCCGCCGCGGACTTTCTGCGCGGTCCGCCGGGCTGACAAAAAGATCGGGCGCCGAGGGGGAATCGGCGCCCGATCCATCTTGTTCGTCGGGGGAGGAGGCCGGCGAACCCGTAAGTCTTGCTTCGGGACCGCGCGCGAGGAAGAGGAAGTCACCCAGGAAGAGGCGCGTGCGGGCCGTCTGCATCCCAACAACTATGCGGCGGGCGCGGCGGTTGCGTGGCGGCCCCGGGCAAGTTCCCGGCGTGGTGAAGAATTGACTAAAATGCCACAGGCCGGCTCAGGCCAAGAGGTCGGCCCAGTCCTTGTGCCGCTGGAACTGCACCACGGCGTAGCTGCATTCGGGCTTGATCTTGATCCCATCGCGGCGGGCGTCGGCGATGCCGCGCTCGATCAGCCGGAAGGCGATGTTGCGGCCGCGGAATTCGGGCGGCGTGTAGGTGTGGTCGATGGCGATGGCGCCCGTCCCGATCTTGCGGAAGGTCATTTCCGCTTCGGCGCCGCCGGGCAGGTGGATGACATATCGGCCGTGGCCGGGCGCGTCCTCGCGCACGATTTCGAACTCGTCGCTCATGCTGGCCTGCTCAGAGATGGGTCACGTCCTGCTGCAGTTCGGGGAACAGCTGCTTCTCGCTGAGATAGGGATGAATGGCGAGCGCCGCAATCATGTCCTTGAGGGCATCGGCGTGCCGGCCCTCCTTGAGGTAGATCAGCACACGCCCCGACAGGGCCCCGAAATGCCGCGGCTCGAGCGCCAGCGTCACGGCGATGTCGGCAAGCGAAGCGTCCATGTCGCCGAGCTCGTACTCGATCGTGGCGCGCTGGTTCCATCCCTCGGCGTAGTCCGGATAGGCCGCGACGATCCCGTCGAGCAGGTGCTTGGCGGCGCCGAGGGCGCCGGCATTGCTGGCCACGGCCACCTGCGTCATCTCGTCGGCGAGCGCCGGGATATTGGGCGAAAACCAGGCCTGCCAGATCTTGAGGGTGATGGCGCTGGCTTCGTCGGCGCTCTGGGCTGCCTTGAGCTGGGCAAAGAGCGCATCGAGCGCCGCGGTGTCGGTATAGGTCGCGGCAAGGGCGGGCAGGGGCGCTGCAAGGGCAAGCAGCACGAGCAAGGCGCGGACCGCGGCGATCAGCGAGCGCATGCCCGAAGCCTCGCGCCGCGCACGATGCGAGTCCAGTGAGGAGTTTGTGAAGCGGGCGGGATTAACTGCCCGTCGTATCCGTTTTCGGCTTTCCCACCCGCGCCTCGAGCGACTTGCCGAAGGCGCCCAGGAACGGCGTGAACAGCAGCACGATCCGCTTCCAGTAGTGGAGGACAATCACCGCCACGATGATGATCGCGGTGCCGGCGATGATGATGGTGTCGAGCCCGAGCCCGATCGAGTTGAGCCACTGGCCCAGCGCCATGCCGGGAATGAGGTGCGCCGCCGCCCAGACGAAGGACGAGACGACGTTGATGAGGGTGAAGCGCGCCCAAGGCATGCCGAGCATGCCGGCGATGCCGGGGATCACCGCTTTGACGCCGGTGATGAAGCGGCCGATGAAGATCGCCAGCACGCCGTGCTTGTGGAAGTACTCCTCACCGCGGGCAATCAGCGGCAGGTAGTTTCGGAACGGCCAGACGCTCTTGATGGTGTCCTTGAAGGCGTGGCCGATCCAGTAGGAGATCGCATCGCCCACCACGGCACCGGCCACCGCCGCGAAATAGATCGGCCAGAAGGGCAATTTGCCGAGCGCGATCAGCCCGCCCGTCACCAGCAGGATCGGCAGCGACGGCACCAGCAGCCCAAGGATGAACACGGCCTCGCCGACGCAGACGAGGAAGATGAACAGGATCGAAAGCCAGAGATTGCCCGCGATCGCATTGAGGATCTGCTCGAGATAGTCGGTGATCCAGGTCAACAGGCCCATAGGGTCTCCGAGGCGGTCGCGGCGCTGTCCCCTGTGTGTCGGGCGGCAGCGCGGAAGTCAAATGCGGCCGCTTTGTTGCGCCGCTTGTGTTGAGAGTGGG
>CAYRZM010000008.1:0-7008 GCA_964428685.1 uncultured Devosia sp.
GCCGTCGGTGAAGTAGGCCGTGCGGCCATCGGGGGAAAAGCAGGTCGCGTTCGGAATGTGGATGCCGTCGCGCAGCTTGGTCACGATTCCGGCGCGGACCTGGTAGAGCGCTCCCGAGGGGGTGTTGCCGGCATCGTTCACCGCCATCGTGCCGATCCAGAAGCCACCTGCCGGCCCGACGCGCCCGTCGTTGGAGCGGTTGCCCGGAACGTCGGCCTCGAGCGGCACGATCAGCTCGCGCGTGTCGGTCTTGATGTTGAGCCGGTAGATGCCCTCGGACGACGCGATTGCCAGATTGTCGGCGTCGATCACCCCGGCGGCGGAGACGCCTGTCTCGAACGTGAAGCGGTCGACCATGATGCCGCCGGCGGTCGCCGAATAGAGCGTCTTGTTGGGGATGTCGAACCAGAACAGGCGCTCGACCAGCGGATGCCAGAACGAGCCCTCGCCAAGTTCGCAGCGGCTGTCGATGAAGAGTTCGGCGGTGTCGTTCATTTGTCTTGTCCTTGATCGTAGGCCGCTACCGCCGCGCGGGCGCGTTCGGCGATTTGGGAAAGGGTCATGCCGGGTTTGAAGATATAGCTGCCGAGCCCGAAGCCCGCACAGCCCGCCTCGAAATATTCCCGGAAATTGTCGGGGTTCGCCCCGCCCACCGCGTAAAGCGGCAGCTCGGGCGGCAGCACGGCCTTCATCGCCTTGATCCCTTTGGGACCAAGGACTTCGGCCGGAAAGAACTTGAGCCCGGTGGCGCCGGCCCGGATGGCGCGAAAAGCCTCGGTCGGCGAGAACACGCCGGGATAGGATGCCATTCCAAGCGCCCGCGTGCGGGCAATCACCGCGTCGTTGGCGTCGGGCGAGACGACGAAGCGGCCGCCGGCGCCATGCGTGTTGTCGACGTCGGCGACGCTCAGCGCCGTGCCGCAGCCGATCTCGGCGCGCCCGGCAAGGGCCTTCACGGCCGCCGCGATCGAGACCAGCGGCTCGGGCGAGTTGAACGGCACCTCGATCATGGTGATGCCCGCGGCAACCAGCGTTTCGCAGACGCCCACCGCCTCGGCAGGCGTCACCCCGCGCAGGATGGCGATGATCTTGCGGTGCATCATGCTTGTGCCCTCGCGCGCTTGAGGCCGGCGATCGTCGCCTCCGAGGCATCGATCGCGACGCTGTCGGCGCCCGCTTGCCGCAGCGCCGCGCCGTAGAGCCGCGCGAAGCGGGCGGAGCCGATGAGCGGCACCGCCGTGCTTCCCAGCCAGTCGCGATGCCCGCCAACCTCGGTGCCGACGAGGAGACCGGACAGGTACCCGGAGCACCAGTCGGCGCTCTTGCCAGAGAGCAGCGCGGCGGCGCGGGCGCGAAAGGCCAGCGAGGTCAGCAGGTCCGGCCGTCGGAGGCCCGCGGCAATGCCTTCGGTGATCCCGCTTTCGGCTTCGGCGCTGTCGCTGCCGGCCGCCACCGTGTGGCGGAGGACCGAATGCTCGGACAGCACTTGGTAGAGTTCGCCGGTCATCGCCGAGGAAAACCGGATGACGCGGCTCTTGCGGATCTCGACCCACTTGGAATGCGTGCCCGGCAGGACCACCGTGCCCTCAAAGCCCGGCTGCAGGGCGAGGAGGCCGAGCAGCTGGGTCTCCTCGCCGCGCATCACGTCTTCCTGTCCCGCCCGCCGCTGGCAGATGCCGGGCAGAATGCGCGGGCGGAAGCGGGCGTCGGCCCCTTCGGGACGAACCGCGCCGTCGAGCAAATGGTCGAGGTCGGCCGGGACATCGAGATACGGCGCCTCGCGCCAGCCCTGCCGGGCGCCGGCCATGCCGCAGATGACGACATCGCCGCCCGCAAAGTCGCGGCCGATCAGCTCGTCGAGCACCGCCGGAAAGTCGGCGGGCTTGATCTTGCCCATGCCCTTGTCGGCGCTCGCCGCAAACGCTTCGCTGCCGTCGGCGGCCATGCCCCAGGCGCGCACGTTCGACGTGCCCCAGTCGACGGCCACCCATTGCGCTTCTGACGCCACGCCCGCTCCCCCGATTCCGGGCGCGACCGTATCGCAGCCGAAGCCCGCGGGGGAGTGCGAACGCAGCGAAAATGACGGCGTCAGTACTTCCGCAGCAAACCGACCAGCCGGCCCTGCACCTTCACCCGGTCAGGCGGGAAGATGCGCGTCTCGTAGGCCGGGTTGGCGGCTTCGAGAGCCACCGAATTGCCACGGCGGCGGAGGCGCTTGAGCGTCGCCTCCTCGTCGTCGACCAGCGCGACGATGATTTCGCCCGTGGCGGCGGTGTCCTGCTTGCGGATGACCACTGTGTCGCCATCGAAAATGCCGGCCTCGATCATCGAGTCGCCGCGCACTTCGAGCGCGAAGTGGTCGCCGCCGCCCAGCATTTCCGGCGGCACGGCAATGGTGTGCGAGTGGGTCTGGATCGCCTCGATCGGTGTGCCGGCGGCGATCCGGCCCATCACCGGGATGGCGACCGGCCGTCCGGCGTCGGACATGCCCGGCATCTGCGGCGCCGAACGTGTGGGCGGCGTCGCGAGCCGTCCGAGATTGCCCTCGATGACCGCGGGCTCGAAGCGGGATTTGCGGCCGCCCATCGACGGACTCATCGATTCCGGCAGCTTGATCACCTCGAGGGCCCGGGCCCGGTTGGGCAGGCGCCGGATGAAGCCGCGCTCCTCGAGGGCGGTGATCAGCCGGTGGATGCCCGACTTGCTCCGCAGATCCAGCGCGTCCTTCATTTCATCGAAGGAGGGGGGAATGCCGCTTTCCTTCATGCGTTCGTGGATGAACATCAGAAGTTCGTGCTGCTTGCGCGTGAGCATCTCTGGCCCCTCCGGGGAATCAGAACAAAGGCTGAACGATCTATAGGTGTTCCGGCTCTGTTCTGCAACAGCGGGGTAAATTTCCGCTTAACCCCGGGGAAGGGCGGGCGCCGGGCGGCGCGCCCGCCCTTTGAGACCTCAGGCCACCGCGAGCCCCTGGGTCGAGTTGCGCGGCACGGCGACTTCGCTGATCTTGGTCAGCCGGCCGTCGTCGCCGATCTTGTAGCCCACGAGCTTGCTCGCATTGGCGTAGAGCTGGAACAGGAAGCCGCCGGCGACGGCGTTGTCGCCCGCGCCGCTCGAAGCGACCCCGGCGAGGCCCTTGAACGTGCCGTCGCCCATCTCCGAGGCGGCGGTGCTCATCTTGACCGCGACGCCGTCGCCGGTGATGCGGAATGTGCTGACGGTCCCGTAGCCGAAGTTGGCACCGAACGCGTAGCGGTCGTCTTCGCTGATGCTGACCCAGCAGATTTCGGACGGCTCGGGCGACATACCGACCTCGATCTTGGACGGCTTCGTGGTCTCGACATTGCCGTTGGCGGCAACGGTCGAAAGCACCGCTGCGCTTTCGGCGGCGAGCACGGTCACGAACGCGTCCTTTCGCCCGTTGAGGAAAGCGGTCGCGAACGGAGTCGCGCCGCCCGCCTCCTTGAACATCGGCTCGCCCAGCGCGCCGCCCATACCCACGGGGAAGAGCACGAGGTTGTTCTTCGTCGCGGGGGTGAGGCCGGCTGCTGTGGGGCGGGCGTCAAGAAGCACGCAGGCGATCACATAGCCATTGTCGGGGGTCGCCGAGATCTGGGTCACCACACGGTCTTCGGCGCCCGGCAGGTTGACGCTGCGGGCGCCCATCCGCGGCGTGAGCCTGCCACCTGTCACGGTGAAGGTGCGGATGTGATCCGGGCCGAGCGAATGGGAGACGTAGAGCGCGCCGTCGCGGTCGTTGTAGGCGAGGCTCGAAGCCGTCCCGGTGCGGCCCATCACGGGATTGCCGGTCGGCTTGGTGTCGATGAGCGCCAGCATGCCGTCCATGCTGATGGCAAAGCTCGAGACGGTGTTGTCGCCGGCGTTGACCGCGAACAGATACTTGTGGTCGCGGCTGACGATGACAGCGTTCGAGCTGATCAGCGAGTCAGGGCCCGACTCTTCGCCGGTGAGCGGCACGTAGCCGTCGGTGCCCTTGCCGCCGGTCGGGACGCGCTGAACCTCCATCAACCGGCCATCCATGGCACGGCGGAAGTTGATGATCTGGTTCATGGTTTGGTTGGTCTGCGTGTAGACGTTGCTCATAAGTCCCTCCTGTTTGGATGGGAGGAAGATGAGCGCCGGAAGCGTGAGCCGACAGCCGCGATCGGGCTAACGAGTTGTTGCGCGTCGCGTAAGTCCGCGGTCAGGCAATGACCGTCGATGGCGCGTCTGAAACGGGCCAGGGATGCCGTCGGGCCGCGGCGACGGCCGCCGCCACCGGCGCGCTGTGCGGCCGCCCGGCGACCGTGGCGAGGGTCACGTCGCGATAGACTTCGGGGTCGATCAGCATGCGCTTTTCGATCCCCGGCAGCAGCGCCAGATGCTTGGGCATGATGGCGCAACCCATGCCCGCGCGCACCAGCGCCTGGATCCAGTCCTCGCGCTCTCCGACATAACGGAGGTTCACGTAGTCGAATGGACGATCGGCGCCCAGACGCTTGAGATTCTGCGGGAATTCGCAATGAACGCGCTGCACGTAGTCCTCGCCCTCGAGCTCCTTGAGGGGAACGGCGTTCATCTTCGCAAACCGGTGGGTCGGGGCGCATATGACGTAGAAATACTCGCGGAACAGCGGCGTCACCCGTACGCGCTCGCTATCGTGCATGACGGTCGAGAGTGCCACGTCGATCTCGCCGCGAAGGAGGGAGTCCTCCAGCTCCTCGCAATTGGCCTCCCAGACATTCAGCTGGAGGTCGGGCGCTTCCGTCCGGATCGCGCCCAAAAAGCCAGTCAGCACGTCGGCCCCCATCGAGGCCGAGCTGCCCAGGTTGAGCGGCGCGCCCGAAAGCTTCGAATAGCGGTTGGCCTCGAGCTTGGCGGCTTCGGCGGCGGTGTTCATGGCGGCGAAGTGCTGGAGCATCAGCCGGCCGAGGTCGGTGAGATGCGTCAGGTGCCGTTCGCGCCGGAACAGCTGGCCCCCGAGCTCCTGCTCCAATTGGTGGATGGCGCGGCTGAGCGACGGACGCTCACCCCGCTCTGCTCGGCGGCGCGCGTGAAGTTCAGCGTGTCGCACGCCTTGAGGAAATAGCGGATCTGGTAGAGTTCCACGGATCGCGCCTCGATTGCCCGCCCAAAGCATGCGGATTTCCCGGCAATCTGCAAGCGCGGCGCGCCGACCCTCAGCTCAGGAGGTTGAGGGGGATGATCTCGACGATCTGGCCGGCCTCGGTTCCGGGGTCGTTCTCGGGCTGGACGATCAGCGCGTCGGCTGCCGCCAGCGAGGACGAATGGTTGCTGTCGGTCTCGCTGATCGGCTCGACCTCGAGAAAGCCGATGCCGTTGCGGTTGAGCTTGCCGCGCACGAAATGCCGGCGCTCGCCGTTGGGCGGCAGGTCCGCGGCAAGCGGCACGCCCATGAACGGCCAGAACGGGTCGGTGTGGCCGGTCATCAGCCGCAGCGCCGGGCGGACCAGCACCACTGCCGTCACGAACGCCGAGGTCGGGTTGCCCGGCAGGCCGAACACCAGCGTCTTGCCGCGGCTGCCGAACATCAGCGGCTTGCCCGGGCGCATCATGATCTTCCAGAAATCGAGCGTCACCCCGAGGTCGCGCAGTACCTCCTGCACGAAATCGCGGTCGCCGACGCTCGCGCCGCCCGAGGTGATCAGCACGTCGACGCCGTAATCGAAGGCGCCCAGGATCGTCCGCTCCAGGGCTTTGCGGTCATCCTTGACGATGCCGAGGTCGACCACCTTGTCGGCGTAAGGCGCGAGCAGGGGCACGAGGCCGTAGGAATTGGACGCCACGATCTGGTCGGGCCCGAGGTCGCTGCCGGGCGGGACGAGCTCGTCGCCGGTCGCGAGCACCGCGAGGCGCGGACGCCGGGCCACATCGAGCTCGGCGAAATTCGCTGAGGCCGCGAGATTGAGCATGGCCGGCGTCAGCCCCACCCCGGGTTGCAGCAGTTCCTGGCCGTCGACGAAGTCGTTGCCCTTGCGGCGGACGGACTGGCCGACATTCGCGGTCCTCTCGAAGGTGACCTTGTTGCCGTCGGCGTGCGCCTGCTCCTGCATGATCACCGCGTCGGCGCCGATCGGGAGCGGCGCGCCGGTGAAGATGCGGACGCATTCGCCCGACTGCATCATCCCGGTGAACCGGCTCCCCGCCTGCGAGGTGCCGGCAAGGAACACCGGTTTGCCCAGCACGATCTCGGTAGCGCGCACGGCGTAGCCGTCCATGGCGCTCGCATCGAACGGCGGCTGGGTGTGGCGGGCGACCAGCGGTTTGAGGAGCACGCGCCGGTGCGCGCGGGTCAGCGGCACGGTCTCGGGCAGGGGCGTCGGGATCCGCGTGAAGATGCGGTCGAGGGCCTCGTCGACCGTGATCATCGCCGGAACGTCCCCGACTTGCCGCCGGTCTTTTCCGCCAGCTCGACGGTGGTCACGCGCATGGCGCGGTCGATGCCCTTGGCCATGTCGTAGAGCGTGAGCGCGGCGACCGAAGCGGCGGTCATCGCCTCCATCTCGACGCCGGTGCGGTCTTCGGTCTCGACCGTCGCGAGGATGGTGATTTCCGATCCCCCCGCGGTGATTTCGACTTCGACCCTGTTGAGCGCGATCGGGTGGCAGAGCGGGATCAGCTCGCTCGTCTTCTTCGCTGCCATGATCCCCGCGATGCGCGCCACCGCCAGCGCGTCGCCCTTCTTCAGCGTTCCGCCGGCGATCGCTTCGATTGTTTCCGGCCGTGCTTCCAGCGTCGCCCGCGCAACAGCGCGGCGCGCGGTCACCGCCTTGCCACCGACGTCGACGATGTGGGCTTCGCCGCGGGCGTTGAGGTGGGTGAGCTTTTGGCTCACGGCCGGCCCTTGTCGCCCCAGAGGAGGCGCTGCGTGTCGCGGGTGAAGACGTCCTGCCGCATCAGGCTTTCGCCGACTAGGAAGGTCCAGATCTTCGCTTTTTCGGAAAGCCGAACGAGGTCGGCATGCGTGCCCAGACCACTCTCGGCGAC
>CAYRZM010000009.1:0-3445 GCA_964428685.1 uncultured Devosia sp.
TCGTTGAAGGCACCGTAGTCGGCCCAGAGCGCCTTCTGGTCGGCGGCGGCGAGGGCGGCATCATCGTGGTGGATCAGCATCATGTAGCGCATTGTTCAATCTCCGTGGTTGCCGGACAGTGCGGGTCCGATGCTGCAATGACGGGCCGGGATGGACGATTTCGACCGGCCCCGGAAGGTTTGTCAGACCGGGCTGCTGGCGCCAATGGCCCGCACTTCGACCGTGCCCTCTTTGGCGGCGGGGCACTTTTCAGCCCAGGCGAGCGCCTCGGCCTCGGTCGGCACGTCGATGATGAAGAAGCCCCCGAGCTGCTCGCGGGTGTCCGAATAGGGGCCGTCGAGGACCACCGCCTTGCCGTCGCGGACGCGCACGCGGCGGGCGGACCGCGTGGATTTGAGCCGTTCGCCGCCGCGAAGCACGCCCGCCTTGATGAGGGCTTCGGTGTAGGCCACGAATTCCGGGCTGATGGGGGCGCCGCCGGGCGGCGGTTCGCGGTTCATGACGGCTTCGTCGCCGGTGATCAGCAGGGCATACTTCATTGTCGTCTCCATTCTGCCGGGACGATCCCGGCACGACAATGACGGCATGTCTGCCGGGCATTCGACAAATCGGCCGGCCAATTTGCGGCCGCAGCGGGGCGCCGCAGCCGCCTAGTCGAAAAGGCTCGAGACGGACTGCTCGCTGGCGGTGCGGGCGATGGCTTCGCCGATCAGCGGGGCGATGGACATGCGCCGGATGTTCTGGATCGCGACGACTTCGGGCCGCGCCTCGATCGAATCCGACACCACGAGCTCCTTGAGGCGGCTGCCGGCGATGCGGCTCGGGGCCGGGTCGCTGAGCACGCCGTGGGTGATGTAGGCGGAAACGTTGCGGGCGCCCGCCTTGATCAGGGCTTCGGCGGCGTTCACGAGCGTGCCGCCGGAATCGACGAGGTCGTCGATGAGGATGCAGTCGTGGCCGGCGACGTCGCCGATGATGTTCATGACTTCGCTGACCCCGGCGCGCGGGCGGCGCTTGTCGACGATGGCGAGCGTGGTGCCCAACCGCTGGGCGACATTGCGCGCGCGCACCACGCCGCCGACGTCGGGCGAGACGATGATGGTGTTGGAGGTGTCGTAGCGTTCGCGGATGTCGCGGACGATGACCGGCGCGGAGCTGAGATTGTCGGTCGGGATGTCGAAGAAGCCCTGGATCTGGGCGGCGTGGAGATCGAGGGTGAGGACGCGGTTGGCGCCGGCGACGGTGATGATGTTGGCGACGAGCTTGGCCGAGATAGGCGTGCGGGGCGCGGATTTGCGGTCCTGCCGGGCATAGCCGAAATAGGGCAGCACGGCGGTGATGCGGCGGGCCGAGGAGCGGCGGAGCGCGTCGATGACGATGAGCAGCTCCATGAGGTTGTCGTTGGCCGGAAACGAGGTGGGCTGCAGCACGAAGACGTCCTCGCCCCGGACGTTCTCGTGCACCTCGACATAGACTTCCTTGTCGGCGAAGCGCTTGACGGTGCAGTCGGTGAGGGGAATCTCGAGGTAGCTGGCGACGGCATCGGCCAGGGCCCGGTTCGAGTTGCCGGTGACGAGCTTCATCGTGCGCCCACCTCTGCCCTTGGAGATGCGGCTCTTTAGCCCGCTACAAAGGCCGGTGCAATGCGCCTTGTGACCGAAAGATGAACGCTTTCAGACGCGGCCGATGATGGAAATCTGGCGCCCCGTGGTGGTGCCGTGATGGGTGGCGTAGCGGTGGGAGAAATAGGCCACAGGATCGGCGTAGGTGCAGAGGCCGAGGTCGCCGACGAGGCCGACGCCGGCGCCGAAGAGCTGCTCGGCCAGAAGGCCCGGGATGTCGAAGTGCTCGCGGGTCTTGCCGGCGGGGATCGAGATGTGGGTGCGGGCCGCCGGGTCGAGTGCGGCGACCTGGGCGGCGGTTTCGGGGCCGACCTCGTAGTTGGCGCCCGAAATGGTGGGGCCGATGGCGGCGCGGATGCCGGCGGGTGTGGCGCCGAGCGCGACCATCGCCGCGACGGTTTTGGCGAGGATGCCGCCGGCCGCTCCCTTCCAGCCGGCGTGCGCCGCCGCGATGATGCCGGCCTCGGGATCGGCGAGCAGCACGGGCGCACAGTCGGCGGTGAGGATGCCGAGCAGGAGGTCGGGTCTGTTGGTGACCATCGCGTCCGCTTCGATGGCGACGCCCTGCGCGGGGCGCTCGGTCAGGGTGACGACGGTGGTCGAATGCACCTGGCGGAGGACGACGAGGTCCTTGATGCCGTGGCCGCCCATCGAGTTGGCGGCGCTGCTGCGGTTGGAGATGACGAAGTCGGGATTGTCGCCGGCGCTGATCGACATGTTGTTGGAGGCGAGCGCGCCCTGCGAGCGGCCCCCCTCACGGCCGAAAAAGCCGTGGCGGATGCGGCCATCGTCCAGCGCCTTGCTGATCTCGAACGGGGCGCCCATCAGAACCCCGCCGGTTTGAGGCCGGGACTGTGGGCGCAGAAGGCCTTGAACAGCGTGCCCATCTGGTGGGGATCGGTCAGGCGCTCGACGGCGCGGGCGATGTTGGCCGCCTCGGCGGGGTTGGCGGCGGCGAGGGCACGGGCGCGTTCGCCGATGCCGAGGCGGAGGAGGAACTCGCCCTGGGTCGCCAGCGGCGCGACGGCAAGGCCGGTGGCACGCGCCGCGTCGCCGAGGACGGCAAAGTTCACGTGGGCCGAGATGTCGGCTTGCCCGGGGGCTTCGAGCGGATCGGCGAAGGCGTGCGACTTCACCGCCTGCAAGGTCTCGCCGGTCTGGGTGCGGCCATAGCCGTAATCGAGGGTGAGGATCGCGCCGCCCTGGACGGCCACCTTGCGGGCGACGCGCTGCATGGTCTCGACGGCGGCGGCGGCGAGCTCGAGGATTTCGCCGGCATAGGCGCCGCGCACTTCGACGGGTGCGGCGGAATCGGCGATTGGCGTGGGCGACAGGCCAAAGGCGCGGGCGCCATCACGAAGGCCGACGAGGCGCTCGTGCCAGCCGTCGTCCGTCTTGACGAACTGGCGGATGGGCAGGGCGTCGAAGAACTCGTTGGCGACGACGAAGAGCGGGTCGTCGCTCACCGCGTCGACGTCGGCGGCCCAGTAGGGCGAGTATTTGCCGAGGCGCTTCTGCTGCTCAGTCTTTAGAGCGGCGTTCTGGTCTAGGAGTTGCAGATGGAGCGCGTTCTCGAAGCCGTCGGCGTGGGTGGCGGCGCGGAGCGCGTCGGCCATCAGCGTGCCGCGGCCGGGACCGAGCTCTAGCAAGGTGAAGCTCTTGGGCTGGCCCATCTGCTGCCAGAGATTGACGAAGAAGAAGCCGATGAGCTCGCCGAACATCTGGCTGATCTCGGGCGCGGTGATGAAATCGCCGGCGGTCCCGATCGGCCGGCCGGCGGTGTAGTAGCCGTGGCGCGGGTGGCTCAAAGCGAGGCCCATATA
>CAYRZM010000010.1:0-45113 GCA_964428685.1 uncultured Devosia sp.
GGTCCCGTCGATGATCAGCAGGATCACCGCGCAAGCGATCAGCACTGTGCCCAGAACCCTGAGGAGAAGCCGCATCCCGTCCGTCTCTGGAAGCCGCCCGCAAGCAGCCGCCCATGGGCCGAGCGTCCTTAAAGCACGCGCCCGGCGGCAGGCACAAGATGGCGCCGTCGCGCCGCGCCCGGGCGATCCGCACGCCGCCGGCTCCCTTGCGGTCGGGCCTCCGATGAGTATATTGCGCCCGCCTTCGGAGGGGCGGAAACCCCCTCCCGCCGCACCTAACGGCAGGGCATCGCAGCCGCCGCCTTCAGCGGAATTCCTGCCTGCGGAGAGATGGCCGAGTGGTCGAAGGCGCACGCCTGGAAAGTGTGTAGGCGGGTAACCGTCTCAAGGGTTCGAATCCCTTTCTCTCCGCCACCTTCCCCGCGCCCGGTGCGTCTCGAAGTGTTGCCGACCTGCCGCAGCATCGTGGCAATTGCAGAGGACTTGCGGGGCTTTGGCGGAGGCCCGGTGCCGGCCTTTCGCCCATGGCATCGGAAGACGGTCCATCCTCATCGTCTCGTCCGTCGGGGCTCACGCGCTTGCAAACACGATCCGCGCCAAAAAGCCATCTGCGGCTCCCGGCCGCGGAGACACGAGGTCGAGGCGTCCGCCCGCCTGTCGCACAAGGCTCTGGACGATCGCCAGGCCCAGACCCGATCCCGGTTTCTCGCTGTTCGCGCGCACGAAGCGATCTGCCAGGGTGGCGAGCTTGTCGGGCTTCACCGCTGGTCCGCCGTTGCTGATCTCGATGGCCCGGCCGGCGACGGCGACCGCAACGGGGGTGGCGGCATCGCCGTAGTGCAGCGCGTTCTCCACGAGATTGCGGATGGCGATGCCGAACGCATCGACATCCATGGCGGCGACGAGCTCGGTCGCGGCACCGGGATTGTAGGCAATTCGTCCCGCCGGCAGGCCCCGGGCGAAATCGTCGATGGTCACTTTCAGCGCCGGCAGGAGGTCCACCGGAGTCGCTGTCGCGCCGAGTCCGGCCTCCGCCCGGGACAGCTGCAGCAGCTTTTCCGACAGCTGCCGGAGTCGCAACATCGAGGACTCGATGTGGAGGGCCCGGTCCCGCAAGGGCGACCCCTCGAGCTCCGCAACAAGCCGCTGGGTTTGCGCCAGAGCGCCGGCGATCGGGGTGCGCAGTTCGTGTGCGCTGTTTGCCGCAAAGGCGCGCTCCGCCTCGAGAGCGGCAGCGACCCGCCCGATGAGCCCGTTGACGGACGTCGCGATCGGCGTCAGCTCATCGGGGAGCCCCTGATCGCTGACCGGTGCAAGGTTGGTGGCGTGCCGTTCGCCGATCTCAGAGCTGAACTGGCGAACCGGCCGCAGTCCCGACCGCACGGCCGCGTAGATGCCGATTGCCGACAGGGGGACGAGCAGCGCAATCGGCCAGAGCAGAGCCAGAACGCTGCTCCAGAGCGACTCGGCCCGATGGCTGGTGCTTTCGGCCACCTGCGTAAACACCGTCCCCTGCGGGTCTCCCACAGTGTAGACGCGCCACCGTCCGGAGTCTGCGAAGCCCTGGACGAGCGGCACATCGAACGCCGCGGGCGGCGCATCGTGAGAGCGCAGCAGGATGCGACCGTCGGCAGCGCGCACCTGATAGACGATGTATTCGCCGCCATTCTCGTCGAGCAGCGGGATCTCGTGGTTTTCGTCGTGGTGGTGCGGCTCGTCGGCATCGTCGCGCAGGCTGTCGATCGCCAGCGAGAGGATGCGTTCGGCGGTCTCGCGCAGCCCGCCGTCGAAGGCATCGTTGAGCCGGGCGCTCAGCGTCCCCGCGGCGACCAGCGCGGAGAGCAGCCAGAGCACGACGGCCGCGAGCGTCAGCGTCCAGATCAGGCGGCGGGTGAGGCTCGGCGGCCTCACGAGACGGCCAGCTTGTAGCCGAGCCCGCGCGATGTCTGGATCAGCGGATAGCCGATCTTCTTGCGCAGCCGGCTCACATAGACCTCGACGGCGTTGCTCTCGACCTCGGCGCCGAACGCGAACAGCGTGTCCTCGAGCTGGCTCTTCGACACCACGACCCCCGGATGCTGCGCGAGTTTTTCGAGGATCGCCCATTCGCGCGCCGTGAGATCGAGCGATGCGCCGTCGACCGTTGCCGTGCGCCGCGCCTTGTCGATCGTGAGCGCGCCGATCGTGACCAGCGGGTTTGGGTTGCCGCCATACCGGCGCGACACGGCGGACACCCGGGCGATCAGCTCGCCCAGGTCGAATGGCTTGACGAGATAGTCATCGGCGCCGGCGTTGAGGCCGTCGATGCGCGTGGTCAGCTGGTCCATCGCGGTGAGGACGATCACCGGCACGGTGTCGCCGGCGCGCCGCAGCGCGCGCAGGAAGCCGAGGCCGTTGCCGTCGGGGAGGCCGAGATCGAGCAGCAGCAGGTCATAGGCCGTCGTCGCGCGGGCGTCGGCGCTGCTGCCGATCGTCCTCATCCAGTCCACGGCGTGGCCGTTGGCGGCGAGGTGATCCCGCACCGCGCTTCCCAGCATGTCGTCATCCTCGACCAGCAAGACGCGCATCGCCCTCTACATACGCCACAGCCCGGACGGAACCATAGGACCTACTTGACGGTAATGGTCGTCCACATACCGGCCATGTAGTGGCCCGGCACGTTGCAGAACAGCATGTAGGTGCCCGGATCGAGCGTTATCGACAGGCTGCCGGACTTGCCCGGCTTGAGCTCGGGCACTTCTCCCAGATGGCCGGCGGCATCTTCGTTTACCTTGCTGTCGGCGGTGACATAGGGGAGCTGCTGGTTCCGATCCTGGACCTTGATGAGGATCATTTCATGCGTGAAGTCGGATGATCGGTTGGTGGCGTTGAACGTCACCGCGCCGGCAGGCACGATGTTGGGGATGGCGATGATCGACATCATCGCCTTCGTCATGTCCGCACCGCGCATCGCCATGCCGAGATTGTTGGGCAGGTCGGCAGTGATCGGCTTGTTCGTGAGGGCGACGGTGACGACGGCATTTGCCGTCGCCGGCACTGCCAGAGCCAGAGATGATGTGGCAACGGCGAGTGCGGCAATCGCGGTGCGGAAGAGCAGCATGGTGGTCCTTGGTGCGGTTGGTGTTGGTCCCGGCGGGACGCGAGCCACCTAGAAACATTGCCTGACGCGAACCTTACGGGTCCTTCATCCTGGGCGTCAGGTCCGTGTCAGTTTGCGGGCGCTTCGTGGGGTGAACCTGCCACCAGCAAGGCTTCTGCCCCCGTGAAAAAGACCCTCTTCTCGCTCGCCTTCGTCGCCGCCTCGGGCGCCTACGTCGCTGCCGCCAATCATCTGCTCCCGCTGCCGGCGGGCGAGGCCCCCAGCCTGATCCGGGGGACGGCGCTCCCCGCAGTCGCCTCCTCGCTTGCGCCCCCTGCTGGGGTGACGCCGCTGCTCGCATCGTCCCAGCCGGCGATCGGCGAGGCCGCGCCCACCGTCGCGGAAGTTGCGCCTGTAGTGACCTCGTCGCCCACCCCAACGGGTCCGGCACCGACGGAGGACCGCCAGCCACCGGCTGCCGTCGTCCCGCCACTGCCGCGCCCCCGTCCGGTGCCGCCGGCCTCGGTGCAGCCTGCCGCGTCGTCGACCGACATCGCGGCGACAAGCAGTTCTGGCTATCGCGACGGCTCCTTCACCGGCAGCAGCGAGAACGCCTATTACGGCCGCGTACAGGTCGAGGTGACGGTGGCCAACCACCAGATCACCGACGTGAAGGTGCTCGACTATCCGAGCGACCGCCGAACCTCGCGCTACATCAACAGCCAGGCGCTGCCGCTGCTGCAGCAGGAAGTGATCGCCGCCGACAGCGCCGACATCGACACCGTGACGGGCGCGACGCTGACGAGCGAGGCCTACATCCGCTCGCTGGGCACGGCTTTGCGGCAAGCGGGAGGCGCCGGTGCGTGAGACCAGGCTCATCATGGGGATGCCGGTCACCGTGGAGGTCGTCGGCGACGCCGACGGCCGCGCGGCTGAGACGGCGTTCCAGTATTTCGTCGAAGTCGATCGGCGCTTCAGCCCCTACAAGCCGGACAGCGAACTGTCGGCGATGAACCGGGGGGAACTTGCATCGCGTGAGCTGAGCGCCGAGATGCACGAGATCCTCGGCCTTGCGGAACTCACCCGGCACGAGACCATGGGATACTTCGACATCCGCCGCCCCGATGGACGCGTCGATCCCTCGGGCCTGGTCAAGGGTTGGGCGATCCGCAACGCGGCGCGCCGCGTCGAGGCCGGGGGCCATCGCAGCTACTGCATCGAGGCCGGTGGCGATATCCAGTGCCGCGGCCTCAACGCGCGCGGCCAGCGTTGGCGCGTCGGCATCCGCAGCCCGTTTGTCGCCGACGAGGTCGTCAAGGTGCTGGTCCCCGGCGATGGCGGCGTTGCCACCTCGGGCGCTTACGTCCGCGGCGACCACATCTACGATCCGCACGGCGGCGCCGGTGCCGGGCGCCTCGCCAGCGTTACTGTTGTCGCCCCCGACATCTATGACGCCGACCGCTTTGCCACGGCGGCGTTCGCCATGGGTACCAAAGGCATCGACTTCATCGAAGCGGTCCACGGCCTCGAGGGATATGCCATCGACGGCGACGGCGTCGCGACTCTCACCTCGGGCTTCAGCCGGATCGTCGCGCCATGATCGCCCTCATCGATCGCTTCATCGACCGCATCACCATGTACCGGCTGGTGCTGTGGTATCTCGTCGTACTTCTGCTCGCCGCGATGGCGCTGGGCGCAATCCACTTCATCGCCATCGATCCGGTGGCGCTGGGTTTGTCGGCGGTCCTGGTCATCGCGGGCGGATGGATCGCGAACCAGATTTTCGCGCGCGTCTTCGGAGCCATTCCCAATATCGAGAGCGTCTACATCACCGGCCTGATCATTGTGCTGATCATGGACCCGGCGCCCCTGGGCGATCTCTCCGCCGCCGGTGCCATTGTCTTTGCTTCGGCCTGGGCCATGGGATCGAAGTTCATCTTCTCGCTGCGGCGGCGGCACGTCTTCAACCCCGCCGCCCTCGGCGTCGCCCTGCCGGCGCTGCTGCTCGACCATCCCGCCACATGGTGGGTCTCCGGACAGCTTTGGCTCATGCCGATCGTGGTCGTGGGCGGATTGCTGATCGTCCACAAGCTGCGGCGCTTCGATCTCGTGCTGGCTTTCGCGGTGGCGAACCTCCTCGTCACCGTGTTGACGGGCGACCTGACGGACGCCTGGCAATCGGTGCGCTTTGCGCTCCTCGACTCGCCATTCTTCTTCTTTGCCTTCGTCATGCTCACCGAGCCGCTCACGGCGCCGCAATCGAAGGGCTGGCGGCTGGTCTACGGAGCCCTGGTCGGGGCGCTGGCGGCACCCAACGTCGCCATCGCCGGCTACTATTTCACGCCCGAGGTGGCGCTGCTGGTCGGCAACCTGTTGACCCTCGCGGTGAGCCCCCAGGGCCGGGTCATGCTCACCCTCGACCGTATCGAGCAGGCAGCCGCCGGCGTCTACGACTTCGTGTTTCGGTCCGACCGGTCGCTGAGCTTTGCCGCCGGGCAGTATCTCGAATGGACGCTGCCGCTGCGGGACGGCGACGGCCGCGGCAACCGCCGCTATTTCACCATCGCCTCGGCTCCGGCGGACGAGACCATCCGGCTGGGCGTCAAGTTCGCGCCGAGGAGCAGTGCCTTCAAGCGCGGCCTTGCGCAGCTGCAGCCGGGCGACCAGGTGGTCGCCTCACAGCTCGCCGGCAGCTTTACCCTGCCGCGCAACCCCAACCGCAAGCTTGCCTTCATCGCCGGCGGCATCGGGATCACCCCTTTCCGAAGCATGCTGGAGGAGTTGCTGGAGCGGGGCGAGCCCCGGCCGATCACGGTGCTCTACGGCAACAACCGGATCGAGGAGATCGCCTATGCCGACGTGCTGAGGCGCGCGCGCGAGGAGCTTCGCATTCCCACCTGGTATGCGCTCCGCGAGCCGGCGGGCGCCATCGCCAACATGACCATCGGCACGATCGATGCGGCGATGATCACCCACCGCGTCCCCGACTATCGCGAGCGCATCTTCTACGTTTCGGGCCCGCAAGCGATGGTGAGCGCGACCCGCAAGACGCTGCGGGACCTGGGTGTGCCCGCCCGGCGGATCAAGACGGACTTCTTTCCTGGTCTTGCCTGAAGGAGCACACAGCGCTAGCCGTCATTGGTCGGCTGCGCGCTCGGTGCCGGCTCTCGCAGCTCGTACCACATGGCGTTGAGGATGCCGAAGCTGCAGGCGAGGCCGAGGCCGAGGATCCAGGAAAAGTACCACATCGATGGGCTCCGTTCAGTAAGCGTTGGGATTGCGATTGAGCGAGGCTGTGGTCACCCGGCCGCGCATGACGCGATACACCCACGCGGTGTAGGCGAGGATGATCGGCAGGAAGACCACTGTTGCGCACAGCATGATGAACAGCGTCATCTGGCTCGACGAAGCGTCCCAGACCGTGAAGCTCGACCGCGGATCGATCGACGAGGGCATCAGGAACGGGAACAGCGTGAGCCCGGCCGTCGAGATGATGCCGAAGATCGCAACACTCGAGCCGACGATGCCGAGAGCCCTCGCCCGGGCGCCCAGTGCAATATAGGCGAGGAGGCTGCCGATGATCGCGCTGGTCGGCGCGATGATCATCCACGGCATCGCCGCGTAGTTGGTCCGCCAGGCGCCCGCTTCGATCGCGACCGTCTTGCCGAGCGGGTTCGATGGACCGAGCACATCCTGGATGCTGGTGACCCTGTATCCCGAGAGCAGGAACAGCGTGATGAGGCCGCCCAGGATGAACAGCACGAGCGTGGTTGCCGCGGCCCATTGGCCGTAGGTCCTGGCACGCTCGGCGACGGGACCATCGGTGCGCGCGGCGATGATCGTCGCGCCCTGCGTCGCCAGCATCGACAGGCTGACGAGGCCGGTGAGCAGCGCGAACGGCGTCAGCAGGGCGAAGAAGTTGCCCTCGTAGGTGACGCGCATGGTGTCGTCGAGGCGGAAGGGCGCGCCCAGGAACAGGTTGCCGACCGCCACGCCGAACACCAGCGATGGCACGAATCCGCCCACGAACAGCGCCCAGTCCCAGACGCTGCGCCAGCGCGGATCGCTCACCTTGCCGCGGAACTTGAAGCCGACGGGCCGCAGGATCAGCGCCAGCAGAATGGCGATCATGGCGATGTAAAAACCCGAAAAGCTCGCCGCATAGATCGCCGGCCACGCGGCAAAGATGGCGCCGCCGCCCAGCACCAGCCACACCTGGTTGCCTTCCCACGTTGGGCCACTGAGGTTGAGGAGCACGCGGCGTTCCTCGTCGGTGCGCGCCACGAACGGGTAGAGTGCGCCGATGCCCAGGTCCATGCCGCCCATGATGGCAAAGCCGATCAGCAGCACGCCCAGCAGCGTCCACCAGATGAGGCGCAGGGTTTCGTAGTCGAGCGGGATCGAGCTCATTCGGCAGGCTCCATGATTGCGGCGCCGGCGGTGCCGGCCGATGCGTCTTCGTTGACGTCGAGGATCGAGGTCTCGCTCGGTCCGTGCTGGATGGCGCGCACCATGAGCCAGATCATGACGACCAGCAGGGCGCTGTAGACGACGAGATAGAAGGTCAGTGAGATCACCAGATCCCACACATGCAGGCCCGACGCGGCGTAGAAGGTCGGCAGCACCCCTTCCACCACCCAGGGCTGTCGGCCGAGTTCGGCAATCAGCCAGCCGCATTCGATCGCCAGCCACGGCAGCGGCAGCGTCCACGCCGCGACCGTGAGCCAGAACCGGCTGGTCTCGAGCCGGTGCGTCGAGGCCTTCCAGAACCAGAAGGCGAAGAAGGCGATGTAGAAGAAGCCGACCGCCACCATGATGCGGAAGCTCCAGAACAGCGGCCAGACCATCGGCACCGTGTCGAGCGCGGCCTTTGTGATCTCCTCGCCGGTGGCATTCTCGATGTCGGGTCGGTACGCCTTGAGCAGCAGGGCGTAGCCGAGATCTCCCCTGGCGGTATCGAAGGTAGCGCGCGCCGTGGCGTCGCCCGGATTCGCCTTGATCGCCTGCAGCGCCACATAAGCCTTGAGTCCGTTGGCGATACGCAGGGCTGCGGTCTGGGTCAGCTCCGTGATTCCGGGAATGTCGCGATCGAACGAGCGCGTGGCGATCAGGCCGAGGACGAACGGGAACTGCACCTGGTAGGTCGGACGCCCGTCGGCGCCGGGAATGGCAAACAGGATCAGGCCGGCCGGTGCGTGCTCGGTCTCGTACATCGCCTCCATTGCGGCGATCTTCATCTTCTGCTGCTGCGTGGCCTCGTAGCCGGACTCGTCGCCGAGCACGACCACCGAAAGCGCGGCAGCGAGACCGAAGCTCGCGGCGACGACCATCGAGCGGATGGCGAGGTCGCGGTACTTCGCCTGCAGGAGGAAGATGGCGCTGATCGCGAGCACGAACACCGAGCCGGTGACGTAGCCGGCCGACACCGTATGGACGAATTTCGCCTGCGCCACGGGGTTGAAGATCACGGCCATGAAGTCGGTGACTTCCATGCGCATGGTGTCCGGGTTGAACACCGCACCCACCGGGTTCTGCATCCAGCCGTTGGCGATAAGGATCCAGAGCGCCGAAAAGTTCGCGCCGAGCGCCATCAGCCAGGTCACCACCAGATGGCCAACCGGCTTCAGCCGGTCCCAGCCGAAGAAGAAGAGCCCGATGAACGTCGCTTCGAGGAAGAAGGCCATCAGCCCTTCGATGGCGAGGGGCGCCCCGAAGATGTCGCCGACATAGAGGCTGTAATAGCTCCAGTTCATGCCGAACTGGAATTCCATCACCACGCCGGTCGCGACGCCCATGGCAAAGTTGATGCCGAACAGTGTGCCCCAGAAGAGCGTCGCCTTTCGCCAGACCGAACGGCCGGTCATGACGTAGACGCTCTCCATCACCGCCATCAGGAACGACAGTCCGAGGGTGAGCGGCACGAAGATGAAATGATACATCGCGGTTGCAGCAAACTGCAGCCGCGACAGATCGACGACGAGCGGATCGACCATGCGCAAGGCCCTTTCTTGCCCGGCCCCCTGCCGGGATTGCCCTAGGCTTTAGGCGTCCGCCTTCCGGACGCCCTTGATCCACGTCAAAGCTCTGCGGGTCCGGCGCGGACATGGTCCGGCATGACCTCGCCGCCCGCATCTGACCCTCCTGCCGGGAGCCACAGAACGTGGCTGGCCCGGCGCGCGCGAAGCGGCGGAGTCGCCGGCCGGCTGGCGATACTGTTGCCACTGCTTGCAGCCGCGCTGTTGCTGCCTCAGGCCTGGTGGCTCGCCCACGCGCTGCATCTTGAAATCGCCGATCACGCGGCGCTCGGCGATCTCGTCTGGCCCGTCGCCATCGTCGCAATGCTGCTGGTGGGCCGCATCGGCCTTGGCCTTGCCGCGGAGGCTGCGGCCGCGACCGCCTCCGAACGCATCAAGCTGAAGCTGCGCCGAGTGATCGCGGGCGATATCCTGGCCGCGGCGCCGACCTGGACCGCGGCGCGGTCGGGCGGTGCGCTCGCGGGGGCGCTGCTCGAGCAGGTCGACGCCATGGACGGCTATCTCACGCGCTACGTGCCCGCGATGGTTCAGGCGGCGATCGTCCCGCTGGCTTTCGCGGTCGCATTGCTCCCGTTCGACTGGGTCGTCAGCGCGCTGCTGCTCATCGCTGCGCCCTTGATCCCGCTGTTCATGGCGCTCGCCGGCTGGGGAGCCGAGGCGGCCAGTCGCCGGCAGGCCACGGCACTCAGCCGGCTCGGCGGTTACTTTGCCGATCGTCTGCGCGGCATCACGACGTTAAAGCTGTTCGGCCGGGAAGAAACCGAAACCGCCGCCGTCTATGCGGCCAGCGAGGAACTTCGCCAGCGCACCATGCGGGTCATGCGGATTGCCTTTCTGAGTTCGGCGGTCCTGGAGTTCTTTGCCGCGCTCGGCGTGGCTGGAGTGGCGCTCTATATCGGGCTGACCTTCCTGCATCTGGTCAACCTGCGCGGCGCGCCGCTGCCGCTCGAAGCCGGTCTGTTCTGCCTGCTCATGGCGCCCGAGGTGTTCCAGCCCCTGCGGCTGCTCGCGGCGCACTATCATGATCAGGCGGCGGCCAAGGGCGCCGTGGCGGAGATTGCGGCCCTGCTGGGCAAGCTACCGGACGCCGAGCCGCTGGTGCTTGCGCTGCCGGGCATTGCAGCCAGAGGCGTCGCGCCCGCAGTGACGGTGTCGCAGCTCAACGTCGCCACGCCCGGCGGCCGCCCGATCATCGCCAATGCCGGCCTTCACGTCGCGCCCGGCCAGCACGTGGCCATTGTCGGGCCGAGCGGCTCCGGAAAATCGACGCTGCTCGAAGCGATCGCGGCCTTGCGGCCTTACACCGGCTCGATTGCGCTCGACGGCGCGGAGCTTGCAACGCTGCCGCAGAACGTGTTGCGCGCCGGCGTGGCCGTGCTCGGCCAGCGCCCGACGATCTTTGCCGGCAGCATCGCCGACAACATCCGGCTCAGCCGGCGGGACGCGTGTCCGACAGCGGTCGCCGTGGCAGCCCGGCGCGCCGCGGTGATGGACGTCGCAGCAAGCCTGCCGGACGGGCTGGAAACCCGGCTGGGCGAGGGCGGCGTCGGCATCTCGGGCGGCGAGGTGCAGCGTGTCGCTCTGGCCCGGCTCTATCTTCGCGATCCCGGCCTCCTGCTGCTCGATGAACCCACCGCGCATCTCGACCCCGCAACGGAGGTGGTCGTGCTCGACGGACTGCTCGACTTTTCGAAGGGTCGAACGCTGATCGTCGTCACCCATTCGGCCGCCGTCGCCGCGCGAATGGACCTCTGCTACCGGATCGCCGGCGGCCAGCTCCTGCCGATGATTCCTGCCGGCCGCGTCCCGGTCCCCATGCTGGGGGCAGCATGAGAGCGCTGTTCTACTTCGTGCCGCTGTTCCTGCGTCTGCGCGGACCCTTGCTGGTTGCCCTGGTCCTGCCGCTCGTGGCTCTGGCGGCCGGTATCGGGCTGCTCGGCACCTCCGGCTGGTTCCTGACCGCTGCGGCACTGTCGACCGCCGGGGCGACGTTCAATCTCTTTGCGCCGTCCGCCGGCGTTCGCGGCTTATCCTTCCTGCGCATCCTCGCCCGCTACGGCGAGAAGCTGACCGGGCACGACGCGACTCTGCGGCTGCTCTCCGATCTGCGCCGGACGACCTTCGCGGGACTGTTCCGCCTGGTTCCCTTCGGCCGCCGCTTTGGTCGTGCGGATCTCGTCAGCCGGCTGGTTGCCGATCTCGATGCGCTCGATACGCTGTTCCTCATCGGCCTTGGGCCGATCACCACCGCGATCCTTGCCGGCGGTGCGATGACCGCCGTTCTGGCGCTGCTGCTCCCGGACGCCGCCATCGTCTATGCGCTGGGTTTCCTCGTCGCCGCGATCGTCGTGCCGGCTGCCCTGATTGCCCTCTCGCGCAAGCCGGCGCAGCGGGCCGTCGCCGCATCGGCAGCGCTCCGCGGTGCGACGCTCGACGCGGTCGAGGGACACCAGGACCTCGTCGTATTCGGCGCGCTCGGCGAAGCCGAGGCCGCCATCGCGGCCGCGAGCGCGGACCTTGGCAGCGCGCGGCGACGGCTGGCCCTCCAGGGCAGCGCGGCGAGCGCCGCGGTGCAGCTCGCGGCGGCGACCATCCTCATCGCGACCTTGGCCTTCGGGCTCCGGGCCATTGACGCCGGAGCGATCGACGGGCCCGTCTTCGTCGGACTGCTGCTCGCGGTCGTCGCGAGCTTCGAGGCCTGCGCCATGCTGGTGCGGAGCGCGACGCGGCTCGCGACCGCCGCCGCCGCCGCGGAACGGCTCGAGGCCATCGCGACCGCGCAGCCCGTGATCACCGATCCGCTGTCGCCTGTCGCATTGCCCGCCACTGGTGACCTCAGCTTCGAGGCGGTGTGCTTCGACTATGGCAACCGCACCCCCGTGCTCGGCGGGGTGAGTTTCGCGATCGCCGCGGGCGAATGCGTTGCGGTCAAGGGACCGAGCGGCAGCGGAAAATCGACGATCGCGCAGTTGCTCGTCCGACTGATGGACGTCACGTCGGGTCGCATCTGCATCGGCGGAACCGACATCCGGACCGTGCCCCTGCGCGACCTCCGGCAGCATGTTGCGGTGATGACCCAGGCGGCGCCCGTGTTCAACGACACCGTCGCCGCAAATCTGCGGATTGGACGGCCGGAGGCTTTCGACGCCGAGTTGTGGGACGCTCTGCGCACGGTCCAGCTGGACGAGGCCGTGCGCGCGCTGCCTCGCGGACTCGACACGATCGTCGGCGAGTCCGGCAAGACGCTGTCCGCCGGGCAGGCGCGCCGCATCAGCCTCGCCCGAACTCTTCTGTCGCCCGCCCGGATCATTGTTCTGGATGAGCCGACAAGCGGTCTGGACGCCGAGGCGGAGGCCGCCTTCCTTGGCGACCTCCCCGCGCTGTCGGCTGGTCGGACCATGATCGTCATCACCCATGCGGCCCCGGCAGAGGGCTTCGGGCGCACCCTGGAGCTGCGTGGCGGCCGGGTCGCAGGCTGATGTTCGCGAGGGCTAGACGGGAAGATGGGCGGCGAGGCCGCCGACCGGCTTGCCTGGTGTCAGCGAACGGAGGGCCAGGTGCAACTGTGCGGTCGGCCGGCCACGCCACGGTCGAAACTGTCTCGCGCTGAACGTCTCCCACCACACGGCCTCGTGCTCGGTTGCGTGCAGCTCGCCCAGCAGGAGCGATTGTGCCTCGATGAGGCCGGCAACGCCGGGCTGCGTGCGAACCGCGATCTGCGGGCCGACGGGCATTCTGTCATTCTCGAGTTCGCTCGGCGCGGCCAGGCTCAGCGGATCGAAGAACACGGCAATATCGACAGTCACGGTGCTTTCGCTGCGATTGCGATAGATGACCGCGATGTGGTCGGCCGACGGAACACCGATGTCCGCGAGCACCATGTCGAGGTGCTCGATGGCATCGCCGATCGCTGCCGAAAGCGAAGCATCGGTGAGAGAGCAGAAGCGCCGGATACGAACAATCGATTGCCCCTCCGTTCCCGGATCGACGTCCTGGCCGGGGTCACTGACCTCGTCTGGCGTCGCCAACGGCGCATTCAGAGGGGAGAGGGGGAGCTGGACGTTGGTCTCGGCAATGGTTGGCATCGATCGCTCGCTTTCGCGGTCTTGAGGTCTCAACGGAGCATCGCCGGGTCGACTTGCATCGAGGGATCTGCCGCAAGCCTGAGAGTGGTCGCCGGCGAACGAAACGGCCGCCAGAACATCTGGCGGCCGTCGTCCTCTGAGCGGTGTCGGGGGGCAAACTACTCGCTCAGGGTAGCCAGCGCGCCGGCGTCGAGGATCTCGATCCGGTCGACCGAGGTGACACGAATGAGGCCGCGATCCTTGAAGACGCGCAGGACGCGGGACACCGTTTCGAACGTCATGCCGAGGTAATCGGCGATGTCATTGCGCTGCATCGGCAGGTGGATGATCGGGTCGCCGTCTTGCTGGTCGAGCAGGTCGCACAGGAAGCTCGCCACGCGTTCGTTGGCGCTCATCCGCCCCAGCAGCACCAGGTGGGCCTGGAGGCGCGCAAAGCGGCGCAGCGCCAGGCTCAGGAGTTTGGCGGCAAAGCCGGCGCTGTTGCTTGGGCGCAGGACGCGGATGCCGGCACCGTCGACGCTTTCCGCATAGAACGCATGTTCATTACCCGGTTCCAGACCAAAGACGTCGCCGGCATGACAGAAACTCGTGATCTGGCGCCGGCCATCGGACGTGAGCTGGCAGATCCGAACGGTGCCGAACTCGACGAGATAGAGCGGCCCGGTTTCATCGCCCTGGGCGTATATGGTGGCGTCTGTGGGAAAGAAGGTCACCGCTCCCGGCAGGCTCTCCGAGAGAAGGGCCCGGACATCGGGATCGGGGCTCACGCTGCCCGTGACGGCGACCGGGAAAGTGGTTTGGCTGAGCATGGCGGCGACCTCCGTTTCGATGAGGCGAAGGTGCCGGACATTGGGATTCCGGAAAATTCCGGTCGTGCGACTAGGGCCACTACGTAGGGTTGTGCCGGGCTTGCAACGCGGCCCGCACCGCCTCGCTGAGGGCGGCCCCCAGCATCGGCTTCTGCATCGTCCGGAAGACCCATGGCGAGAGGGGGTGCGGCGTTTCGTTCGCGAGAAGAACCACCGGCGCAAAGCTTTGACAGAAGTCCACCGCCACCGCGAGGTCCTTGCCCAGCGCGTGATGATCCGCGACGGTGCAGGCGTATGTCGACGAAAGTTCGCGGGCGCTCGCCATGTCTCCGCAGGACGTGACCTCGAATCCCTCGGCGCGCAGCGCAAACTCGAGGGAACGGCTGAGGTCCGAGTCCTTGGCGACAATGAGCAGCTGATGCAGCCAGAACGGAGAGCGGCGGAAGGTCATCGTTCCGCAGACTATGACGCTCCGGCGCGCCGCCATTTGAGTTGGATCAAGGTCGTTGCTACGGCGACTTCCCATAGCCAGAGAGGTCGATCCCGGAGATCATCCGGATCAGCTCGGCCAGCCCCTTCGCCTGCATCTTGCTCATGAGATTGGCGCGATAGACTTCGACGGTCCGCGGGCTGATGCCGAGCTCGGCGGCAATGGTCTTGTTCGCCTGCCCCTGGACGATCCCGCGAAGCACCTGAATCTCCCGCTCGCTCAGGCTTGCCAGGCGCTCGCGCGTTCGAACGCTCGAGGCTTCGAGATCGGCCTGCGTCGCAACCTTGTCCACGGCCCGGCGGATCGAATCGATGAGCACCTCGTCGCTGAACGGCTTCTCGATAAAATCGATGGCCCCGTTCTTCATCGCCTCCACGGCCATCTGGACGTCGCCGTGACCTGTGACCACGATCGTCGGCAATGCGGCGCCCCTGGCATTCAGGCGGCGCAACAGCTCGACGCCGTCGATGTCGGGCATTCTCAGGTCCGTGATGAGGCAGCCGTTCGTGATTCCGGCAGCGATCTCGAGAAAGGCCGAGGCCGAGGCGTGCGTGCGCACCGCAAAGCCTGATGAGGCCAGGAGAAACGCCAGCGAATTGCGGACCGGCTCCTCGTCGTCGACGATGTGCACGACAGTGTCGGCGCTAGGCATGAGCAGGCTCCCCGGCGATCGGCAACGTGAAGCTGAACGTTGCCCCGCCCGCTTCATTGCGATGGAAGGACAGGTCGCCGCCATGCGACTGGATGATGCGGCGGGAAATGGTCAGGCCGATCCCCATGCCTCCGGCCTTGGTGGTGACGAAGGGCTGGAACAATCGGTCGGCGACTTCCGTGGCGAGGCCGGGGCCGGTGTCGGCCACCTCGACCTGGATCACGTGAGCGTCGAGATGCGTGGTGCGGATCGTCAAGGTCCGCTCCGGACTGTCCTTCATCGCCTCGATCGCATTGCGCATGAGGTTCATCAGCACCTGCTGCACCTGCACGCGGTCCACCTCCACGATATCGTCCCCCGCCGCAAATGCGAACTCGGTCCGGATGCCGCGTTCCCGTGAGCCCACGAGCGCCAGGGCCCCCGCCTCCTCGATCAGCTTCTTGATGTCCTCGGCGGACTTGTCCGTTTCCCCGCGTGTCGTGAACTCGCGCAGGTGACGGATGATTTCACCGGCGCGCAGCGACTGCTTGGCGGCTTCCTGCAGCGCTCCGCGAATCATCTCCGCCTGCTGGTCGGGCAGCTGCGCCACCAGCCTGATGCAGCCCTGCACATAGTTGGCGATTGCCGAGAGGGGCTGGTTGAGCTCGTGGGCAAGTGTCGAAGCCATTTCCCCGAGCTCGTTGAGGCGGGCCAGGCGCGCCAGTTCGCCCTGCGCCTCCTGCAGCCTGGCTTCGCTCTCCTGGCGCTCCGTCAGATCGCGGATGAAGCCCGTAAACGAGATCTTGCCGTCGGTCCGGGCTTCGCCGACCGCCAACGTCATCGGAAAGGTCGAGCCATCCTTTCGACGCCCGACGACCACGCGATCGACACCGATGATCCGTCGTTCGCCGGTGGTGAGATAGCGATTGAGATACCCGTCATGCTGCTCTCGATAGGGAGCGGGCATGAGCATTTTGACGTTCTGGCCGATGACCTCGCCGGGGGCATAGCCGAACTGCCGCACCGCAGCGCGATTGAAGGATGTCATGGTGCCGTCGGCATCGATGACGACTGTTGCGTCCGGCACCGTGTCGAGCACCGATTCGAGGTGTGCCTCCCGCCTCTGGAGCATCGTTCGCGTTGTCTGCCACTCCGTGCGCAGCCGATGGAGCAGTCCGCCGAGCCAGGCGATCGTCGCGCCGACGATGACGAACAGAACGACGTTGAAGACCGACGCATAGACCGGATCGGACCGAAGCTGGGTGAAGTAGTAGACCACCGGCGTTGCGAGCACCGTGGCGAATGCCCCCGGAAGCATGCCGCCCATCATCGCGGCGATCAGGATGGCCGGGGTGAACAGCAGTCCGACCGCTGACTCTGGCAGCAGGTCGTGAACCGCAAAGCGGATACCGAAGATGATTGCGACAAGAACAATGGTCGCCACATACGGCGCCCACGGCTTGCGGAGCAATGTTCGTGGATCCATGGCTGAAGACGTTGGGAAAAAAGGCTCGGCCAATCCTAGAATTTCCGGGTGGCACCCACAAGCAAGTCTCGAAGACCCCGATGTGGACGGCAGCGGCTGGATCGAACCGCCGGGGGTCTTCCCGCAATCCTAGGGCGCGGTTTGGCCGTCCGGCCGGCCAGGCGCGGCGCGGCTGTGCTCCGGTGTCGGTGGAGTGTTGGCGGCGAGCGCCGGCTTTGGCGCCATCAGAAGCCAAAGCAGCCCAACGCCCACCAGCGCCGTCGGAACCGGATTTGCCGCCAGCGTGCGTCCGAGGTTGGCGATGAAGTCCGTGCCCGCACCCCGGCCATGGTGCAGCACCTCATCGATCAGCTGTCCCGGTGTCATTCGGCGCTGGATCTCGTCGAGCGTGGCGTCGACGCGCGCCCGCTCGTCCTTGACCTCCTGCTCCAGGCCATCGGTTTCCGGCATCAGAATTTCTCCATCACGCTGGCTGCGCTCTCCGTGACGGCGGCCACGCTGCTGTCGAGTGACGTCCGTGCCGCACGGAGCGCACGCGCCGCACTGAACAGCAGCAGGCCGGCCGACAGCGTTGCGATTGCTGTCACGCCGGTTGCGGCGATTGTGCTCGCCATGGGGAGATCCATGCCGCGCGCGGCGAGGATCGCTGTCAGCCCGTTGACCAGCGCGGCGAGCCCCACTCCAATCGCTCCGACACCGATCACCGCGCCCACCGCCAGCCGAGCCAGGGCCGCCAGCAGCAGATCGAGCGCCCGCCGCGCCTCTGCCTTGGCCAGCTGCACTTCCTTGTCCAGCAGCTCGGGAATCTCGCGCGCCAGCGCGCTCACCAGCTCGAGGAGCGAACGGGAGTCGGGTTCGCTCATCGCTCAGTGAGCCGCAAAGTGGTCGCCGAGGAAATACGGCCACACGACGAGCCCGAGCAGGCCCGTCCAGAAGTTGAGCTGCAGATAGCCGATACTGAAGAGCCAGCCGGCAAACCAGAGCGCGCCCAGCGAGGTGTGCTGCGTGATGCGAATGCGTTCGTTGTCCATGATCGAGCCTCGTGACGGTGTGCAGAGCCATACCGCGCTTCTGCGAGAGCGCATTTGACGGGAGTCAAACGCGCCGGTGAGGACCGCGCTACGGAGGAGTCATCATCCCATCCACGAGGTCCCCATGAAGAACGCAATGCCTGCTTGTCTTCTCGGTTTGCTGGTCCTGCTTCCGTTCCCCGCGCTTGCCGACCAGCAGAGCTTCAGCTTCGGCGGCGACACTTACGCGGCCGGCCAGGTCACTGCGATCGCCGTGCCGGTGGCGCGCGACGCGTTTGCGGCCGGCTCCAACGTGAGCCTGTCGGCGCCGGTCGCCGGCAACGCGCATCTTGCCGGATTCGATGTTCAGTCGAGCGGCCAGATCGGCGGCAACCTTTACGCCTTCGGTTTCACCGTTGCTGTCGGCGGCACCGTCAAAGGGGACGTGACGGCGATGGCCAATTCGGTCTCGCTGCACACGACCGAACCCCTCGCCGGAAACGTGCGCGCGGTCGGCGCCACAGTCACGCTCGACTCTGAGGTGGACGGCGCGGCGCTGATCACGGCGAACAGCGCCACCGTAAATGCGCCGATCAGGGGCGATCTGAGCTTCTACGGGGAGACCCTCGCCTTCGGGCCGAACGCCACGGTCGCCGGAGAGGTTCTCATCCACGCGCCGAAGCCCGTCGTCGTGCCGGAGACCGTCGCGCCCGCGGGCAAGGTGGTCTTCACCCTGCTCACCTCGCCGGAATACCCGACCCAGATGGGCCAGACCGCGGAGGTCCTGGCGAAGGGCTTCTGGGCCACGCTGTGGGCCGCGACGCTCTGGTGGACGCTGCTGTTCGTGGTCGGGGTCGCCCTGATCGTCTTCGCCCGGCGCTGGATCGCCGATCTCGAAGCGCTGTCGGCCGTGCGGCCGGGGCGTCGCTTCGGACTGGGGCTGCTCGGTTTCGCCGCCGTCGTGGGTCTGGTGCCGGCCGCCGCCTTGACGGTTGTCGGCCTTCTCGTGGTCCCGCTTGCGCTGATCGCGGCCTTCGTCCTGTGCAGCCTTGCCTATGTCGTCGGTGTTCACCTGATTGGGAACGCAGTGGCCTCCCGGTTCGTGCCGCACCTGAGCATCGGCTGGAAGATCGCGGTGCTCGCCGGCTCGTTCGCAGTGGCGGGTCTGCTGACCCTGGTGCCCTTCCTCGGCTGGCTGGTCACTCTCTGCATCTTCGCCTAAGGATTTGGCGTGATGATGGCGCTGATCATGACGAGCTGGAGCGCCGACGACAGGGCGCGCCTGGGGACGGATGCAACCGCGCCCGGTCCCGCGGCCGCCAAGCCCGGCATCGCCTAGCGTTCCCTTTCTCCAACCGGGCGCGTGGCCGCGCCCAGCGCGGCCACTTTGCTCGCCTGCGGCAGGCCCTTTGACACGCATCAATGAGGGCTTTCCCCGCCGTCCTAGGCTCGCCTCAGCCCAAAGGAGGCTCTCATGGACATTCGTTCTATTCTCGTGAACATCGACGTCGGCTCGCCCAGCACGACGTCGCTTGAATACGCCGTCGATCTCGCGCGCAGCTTCGATGCCGAGCTGATCGGGCTCGCGGCCGACCAGCCCAACCTTGCCTATCTCGGGGTCGATGGCGGCGGCGCGGCGATCGATTTCTACAACGCCGAGCGGGCCGCGATCGAGCAGCAGCTCCTGCGTGCCGAGGACATTTTCAAGTCGATCGTGCCATCGGCAGTCAAGCGTCAGTGGCGCGCCTACACCGCACTGGAGCTTCCCTCCTTACTCGAGTGCGCACGGATGGCGGACATCATCGTGACGCCGACATGGACCACCAATACGACCGGTGAACGTTCGAAGGTCAGCCTGGGCGAACTGGTGCTCGGCAGCGGCCGGCCGGTTCTCAACGTCGCCCAGTCGTCGACCAGGGCCGACTTCGATACGATCGTCATCGGTTGGAAGGACACACGCGAGGCCCGGCGCGCGGTTTCGGATGCGCTGCCCTTCCTCGCGCGCGCCAAGGAGGTGATCGCGATGACGGTGAGCGAGGACGACTACGCCGAGGAACGCCAGAGCCTCGCCGATCTCGCGGGGTGGCTCGCCGGACACGGCATCGCGGCGCGGACCGAGATGCTCAACGACACCCAGCGGACCGGTGATCTGCTGCAGGTGACGGCCCTCGAGCGGAAGGCCGATCTCCTCGTGATCGGCGCCTATGGTCACACCCGCATGCGCGAGTGGCTGTTCGGCGGCATGACCCGCAGCATCCTCGAGACGGACGGGCTCAACCGCCTGCTGTCGAACTGATGCAGCTCGCCCGGCCGCCGATGCGGGCGGCGCGTGGCAGGGACGGCCGGACGACGGCTGCGCGCGCGCCGCGGGACGCAACCCTGGAAGGCGCCCTCGGGCGGCTCGCCTCCTCCGCCGCCGGGCTGAGCTCGGAGGAGGCAGCCCGGCGCCTCGTCGCGCACGGCGCCAACCGGCTGCGCGAGGACGACGGCAACCACCCGATCGCGGTGCTGTTCCGCCAGTTCCGCTCGCCGATGGTGCTGATCCTGCTGGGGGCGGCGATCCTCTCGTTCCTGTTGGGCGAGGCGGACGAGGCGACGATCGTGATCGTCATCATTGTCGCCAGCACGGGCTTGGGCTTCTACCAGGAATACCGGGCCGGCAACGCCGTGGCGGAGCTGCGCCGGCGCATTGCGGTGACCACCCACGCCTGGCGCGATGGGCGCGACACCGAGGTGCCCTCGGCGGACCTCGTGCCGGGCGATATTGTCCTGCTGCGGGCCGGCAGCCTGAATCCGGCGGACGCCATCGTCATCGAGGCAAGCGCGCTGCATGTCGATGAAGCGGTGATGACCGGAGAATCCCTTCCGGTGATCAAGCGCGCAGCTGCCGTCGAGGCCACGCTCGTGCCGGACAATCGGGTCAGCATGGGCTGTTCGGTGCGGAGCGGCGAAGGCCGCATCCTGGTGACCGAGACGGGCACGCGCACCCAATTCGGGGGACTTGCCGCCGCGGCCGCCGGATCGCAGCAGGAGACCAGCTTCGGGGTCGGTACACGGCGCTTCGGCCTGCTGATGACGCAGATCATGTTCGTGCTGGTGACGATCGTGCTCGTGGCGAACGTGCTGCTCGGCCGGCCGGTGCTCGATTCGCTGCTGTTCGCGGCGGCGCTGGCGGTCGGCATCACCCCCGAGCTGCTGCCGGCGATCGTCACGGTGACCCTGTCGCAGGGCGCCAAGCGGCTGACCGAGCGTGGCGTGCTCGTGCGCCGGCTCGTCGCGATCGAAGACCTTGGCGCGATGGATGTGCTGTGCACCGACAAGACCGGCACGCTCACCGTCGGCGACATGCGGCTCGAGGGCGCGGTGGATGCTGAGGGACAGCCTTCGCACGACGTGCTGCGTTGGGCGGTGCTCAATTCGGCGCTCCAGACCGCGCTCCCCAACCCGCTCGACACGGCGATCTGTGCGCGGCGGGACGAGGTCGACATCTCTGCGTTCATCAAGTGCGGCGAAGTGCCCTACGACTTCGAACGCAAGCGGCTGTCGGTCGCCGTCGATGGCCCGGACGGGCGGCTCCTCATCTGCAAGGGCGCCGTCGCGGCGATCCTGGCGGCATGCGAGACCATTGCCGCGCCCGGCGGGGCGCTGCCTCTGGATGCGGCGCGCCGGGGGGCGGAGGAGGCGCGGCTCGCCCAGTGGAGTGCCGAAGGCCGGCGGGTAATCGCCGTCGCCACCCGGACGATCGGTGCCGGGCAGCGATGCGCCGTCGAGGACGAGGCGGGGCTGACGCTCGTCGGCTACCTTCTGTTCGCCGACCCGCTCAAGCCGGGCATCGCGCAGACGGTCGCCGATCTCGCGCGCAACGGCATCGGCCTCAGGATCATCAGCGGCGACAGCCGCTACGTGGCCAGTCACATCGCGACCCTCATCGACCTCGTGCCGTCCACGCTCACGGGCGCGGACCTCGAGGGTCTGGGCAGAGACGCCTTTGCCCTCAAGGTTGCCGGCGCCAACGTCTTCGCCGAGATCACCCCGGACCAGAAGGAGCGCATCGTGGCGGCGCTGCGCAGCAGCGGCCACACCGTCGGCTATATGGGCGATGGCATCAACGACGCGCCGGCCCTGCGCGCCGCCGACATCGGCATCTCGGTCGACAACGCAGTGGATGCGGCCAAGGCATCGGCCGACGTCATCCTGTTGCAGCAGGATCTCGAGGTGCTGCTCGACGGCATCCTTGCCGGCCGCGCGGCGTTCGGCAACACCATCAAATATCTGACGATCTCGATCAGCGCCAATTTCGGCAACATGCTCTCGATGGCGGCGGCGTCGCTGGTCCTGCCGTTCCTGCCGATGCTGGCGGGCCAGATTCTCGTCAACAACCTCCTGGCCGATGTGCCGATGCTGGCAGTGTCCACCGACCGCGTCGACGGCGAGGTGCTGGCGCAGCCGCGGCAGTGGAACTTCCACGAGCTGGTGCGCACGATGCTCACCTTCGGCCCGTTGAGCTCGCTGTTCGATGCGGCGACCTTCGTGACGCTGCTGGGAGTGTTCCACGCCTCCGAAGCGACGTTCCACACCGCCTGGTTCGTCGAATCCATGCTGACCCAGCTGGTCGTCGTTGCGGTGATGCGGACGCGGCGCGCCTTCTACGCCAGCAAACCATCCGCGCTGCTTGTCGCGCTCTCGACCGTGGTTGCCGCCATCGCCATCGCGCTGCCGTTCACGCCGGTGGCAACGCATCTGGGCTTTGTGCCGCTCCCCCCTGCCCTGCTTGCCAGCATCGCCGGCATCGTTCTGGCTTACGTGGTTGCCGCCGAGGTGCTGAAGCACTGGCTCAACCGGCGAGGGGATCGGACTCCGGCGCCCTCAGCGGCAGGGTGACCCGGCGCAGGCTCGGATCTTCGTCGGAGGTGGCGACGAAGCCGAGCTCCCTGCACAGCGCGAGCATGTTCACATTGTCCCGAAGCACCTCGCCATAGAGGCGGCCAATTCCTTCGCCGCCGGCGTAGGCGATCAGGGTTTCGAGCAGCATGCGGCCCAGGCCGTGGCCCTTGAGGTCGCTGCGGACGTGGACGCCGAACTCGGCCGATCGGCGATCGGGATCGGCGGCGTAGCGGGCAATGCCCGCGAGCTCGCCGCTCGGCTGGTCGATCGCGATGAACGCCATGTCGCGATCGTAGTCGAGCTGCGTGAGGCGGATGAGCATTTGCTGCGAGAGAGAATTCACGCGGCTGAGAAACCGCAGGCGCATGTCCTCGGCTGTCACGCGAGCGAGAAACGCGGGGTAGAGCGCGACGTCGGCGGGCTTGATCGGGCGGACCAGGTACCTGTGGTCCGCGATCTCGACCTCGTTCGTGGCATCGGCAGGGTAGGGCCGGATGGCGAGCACTGGATTGGGGGGCGGGATGCCGGCGCGAGCCGGAACGATGGTGATCCGCGCGTCGAGAGCCATGACCCCGGCGGGGCCGGCCAGCAGCGGATTGATGTCGATCGACTGGATCAGCGGAAAGTCGACCGCAAGCTGTGATACGGCGAGCAGCACGTCGACGATCGCCTGGCGATCCGCCGCCGGCACGTCGCGGTAGCCGGCGAGGAGACGGCTGACGCGGGTGCGGTCGATCATGTCGCTAGCGAGTACATCGTCGAGCGGGACGAGATCGGTCGCCGTGTCGTCGATGACCTCGACCGCGGTCCCGCCTTCGCCAAAGAGCAGCACCGGCCCGAAGGAGGGATCGGTCGACATACCCACGATGAGCTCCCGGCCCGCGCGCTGGATCATCGGCTGCACGGTGAAACCTTCGTAGGCGAGCGGCGGCGAGACGAGCGAGAGCCGATCGGCAATCGTCGCCGCAGCCTGCCGCGCGGCTGCGGCAGAGGTGAGGTTCAGCACCACGCCGCCAATGTCGGATTTGTGCGTGATCGACGTCGACCGAACCTTCACCACGACGGCGGGCACAGTTTCGAGCAGCCGGGCGGCCGCGACCTCGACGGCCTCGGCGGTTGTGGCGAAGATCGTCTCGGGAACGGGAACGCCATACGCGGCCAGCACATCCTTGGCTTCGTCCTCGCTCAGGAGCGTCCGCCCCTCTGCGGCCACCGTGCGAAGCACGCTCGCCCGCCGCGCGTCGGGTTCGGAGACGCCTCTGTCGGAAGGCACTCGCTGCAACTGCTCGAGCAGGCTCGACCAGCGAGTGAGGAGCGCGATGGCCTCGGCCGCCTGGGCGGGCGTTTCGAACTCGCCGATGCCGGCGGCGCGCAGAACCTCTCGCGCGGGAGCCGCAGCCTTGCTGCCGAGCCAGCAGGCGAGGAGCGGCTTGCCGTTGACCAGTCCCCGCTGGACGGAGTCGGCCACCGCCCCCGCGGCCGCCGAGGGATCGGCGAGGGCGGTGGGGCAATTCATCACCAGCAGCGCGTCGACACCGGGATCGGCGGCGACCGCGTCGATTGCTGCCCTATAGCGCTGCGGCGGCGCGTCCCCGATGATGTCGACGGGATTGGCGCGCGACCAGGTTGGCGGCAGCGCGGCATCCAGCGTCGCGATCGTATCGGGCGACAGGCTGGCGAGCGCCGCCTTGTCGTCGATCAGCTTGTCCACGGCAAGCACCCCGGCGCCGCCGCCGTTGGTGATGATGGCGACACGGCCCGAGCGCAGCGGCCGATACCGACCGGTGATCTCGGCGGCGTCGAACAGGTCGCCCAGGTCGTCGACACGGATCACGCCGGCGCGGCGCAGCGCAGCATCGATGACGCGGTCGGCGCCCGCAAGCGCGCCGGTGTGGGTGGCGGCCGCCTTGGCTGCTTCGGCGTGCCGGCCCGGCTTGACGGCGATCACCGACTTCAGGCGCGACGCCGCGCGCGCGGCCGACATGAACTTGCGCGGGTCGGGAATCGACTCGAGGTACATGAGGATCGCCGCGGTATGGTCGTCCATCGCCAGCATGTTGAGACAGTCGCCGACATCCACATCGGCCATGTCGCCGAGCGAGTAGAGCTGCGAGAAGCCGATATCCTGCGCTGCCGCCCAATCGACGATCGACGACACCATCGCGCCCGACTGGGAGATCAGCCCGAGCCGGCCGGGTTTTGGCGCGATGTGGACGAAACTCGCATTGAGCCTGGCCCGTGGCGCAAGAAGGCCGATGGTGTTGGGGCCGATGACGCGCAGCCGATGCGGCCGGGCGGCATCGAGCATGCGCTGCCGGAGGCCGCTCGAATTGGTGACGCCCGCGGAAAGAACGACGGCCACCTTGGTGCCGCGTTCTCCCAGCTCCGAAATAATTTCGGGGACCGTGTCGGCCGGTGTCATCACGATCACGACGTCCGGTGGCTCGGGCAGATCCGCGATCCTCCGCCAGCAGGGCCGGCCGAGCACCTCGTCGTATTTGAGATTCACCGGATAGATGCGGCCATCGAAGTCGCCTCGGAGCACGTTCTCGAGCACGACGCGGCCCACCGCACCTTCGCGCGCCGTCGCACCCACGAGGGCGATCGACCGTGGCGCGAGCGTCACGTCCAGATTGAGGATCGTCATGATCGGACTATACGCGATCAGGCGGCCGACGGGCGAACCGTCAGGTGATTCTCGATACCGCGGATACCCTGGACGCCTTCGACGCAGACCCGAGCCGCGTCCCGCTCGGCGTCCGAGCGCACAATGCCCCAGATGTGGATGATGCCGTCGACCACCGTCACGTCCGGGCGCTGGTCGAACAGGGAGCCGGCCTCCTTCAGTCGCGCCTGGGCGCTCACCCAGAGCGCATCGTCGCCTTCGGCGATCTTCTCCGGCGCACCCGAAGCAATCACCCGCAGGAGGTCCGCGCGACTGATGATGCCCACCACCTCGCCATCGCGCATCACCGGCAGGCGCTTGATGTTGCGGGTGCTGAAGAGCCGGGCGACGTCGGAAAGCGTGTTCGCTTCGGTCACGGTGAGGGCCGGAGACGACATCACGTCGCTGACGCGCCAGCTGTGGCTCCGGACATAATCCCGGGCCACCCCCTCCGGCGATGTGTGTTCGATCGAGGATCGATGGCCCCTGGCGAGACCGAATTCGACCCGTCGCAGCAGGTCGCCTTCGGTGAACATGCCCCACAGATGTCCGTCGCCGTCGATGACCGGCAGACCGCTGACATGATGCTCGAGCATGATGCGGGCGGCGTGCCAGATGCTGTGCCCGGGCATGACCGACACCACGTTCTTGCTCATCACGTCGGCGATTTTCATGGCGACCTCCCTCGGAACCGATGACCCACGCTGCCCCTGCGGCGGCCGCTCATCCTTGACGCCGCTCAAGCCGCGATGCCGAGCGTCCCGCCGATCTGCGCGAAGAAGGCGTTGACGGTCTCGCGCTTGCAGAGCTCCGTCGCCTCCGTGGTGACCGCCGCGGCCGCCGCGGCGACCCCATATCGCGCCGCATCCTCGAGCCCCCAGTTGTTGGCCAGTCCGAACACCAGGGCGGCAACGAAGCTGTCGCCGGCGCCGACGCCGCTTTTCACCGCCACATGCGGTGGTCGGATCTCGATGGTCCGGCCCGGTGTGGCGACAATTGCGCCGCGTTCGCCGATGGTGACGATCGCCGCTTCGGTGAGGCCACGATCGACCAGCTGCTGCGCCAGCGTGTGCGCCGCAGCGTCGGCGTCGCCACCGAGCAGCTCCTGGGCTTCGAGGTGGTTGAGCCGGATAAGGTACGGGCGCGCTTCGGCTGCCGCCCGCAGCGCTCCGCCGTGGGTGTCGACGACGCACTTGGCGCCCATGGCCCGGGCCTGGGCAGCGAGACGGCCGTAGAAGTCTTCCGGCACGCCCAGTGGCAGGCTGCCGCTTGCCACCACGTAGCCGGGATACTGATCGACCTGCCGGGCGAGCCGCTTGAGGATCGCGTCGGCCTCCCCGGGTGAGACAACCGGCCCCGGCATGACGAAGCGGTAAGGCAGGCCCGTGGCTTCTTCCATGACCGTGAAGGACGTGCGCGTCTCCGCGATCAGCGGCCAGATGGCGAGGTCGAGACCGGCGGCGACGAGAAGCCGCTTGAGCTGCGCCCCGGTGTGTCCGCCTAGGGCAACGAACGCGATGCTCTCGCCACCGAGCTCCTTGATCGCGCGCGAGACGTTGATCCCCCCGCCGCCCGGGTCGAGCCGCGGCGCGGCGCAGCGCAGTTTCTGGAGGGGCTTGAGCTGCGCGACCGAGGTGGTGAGATCGAGCGCCGGATTGAGCGTGACGGTGAGCACCGGCAGCATCTAGCCATCCTCTCCCAGGTGGACCTTGATGATCGAATCGAGAAGCCTGTGCGCGTCCTGACAGGGACGCTGGAACGCATTGCGGCCGACGATCGAGCCGTGAGCGCCCCCGCGATGGATGTCGCGCACCTCATCGAGGATCGTCGCATCGTCTTTTGCCGGCCCGCCGGAGAAGAGCACAATGCGCTTGCCGGCGAACGCCGCCTGCACGACATGGGCAACGCGCCGGTCCAGCGTGCCGTACCCAAGACCATCGTTGTAGGCCGCCTTCGCTTCGGGTTGGGCGATGTGCGCTGTGGGTGGCTTGACCTTGATGATGTGTGCGCCCAGCAGTGCGGCGATATGCGCGCCGTAGGCGACGACGTCGAGCGCCGTTTCTCCCTTGGCGTCGAGCTCGCCGCCACGGGGATAGGCCCAGATGACGACCGCGAGGCCGTTGGCCTTGGCCTCCGCGGCCGCGGCCCGGACTTCCTCGAACATCTCGTACTGGCGGTCCGAACCGGGGTAGATCGTGTAGCCCACCGCAGCACAGCCGAGCTCGAGCGCATCGCGAATTGTCGCGGTGATCGCCTCGTCCTTCACCGAGCCGAGGCTGTTGGCATTGTTGGCTTTGAGGATGAGGGGGATTTCTCCGGCAAAGCGATCGGCCCCGGCGGCGAGGAGACCGAGCGGCGCCGCAAAGGCGCTCAGTCCGGCATCGATTGCGAGCTCGAAGTGATAGCTTGGATCATAGGCGGCAGGATTGCCGGCAAAGCTGCGGGCGGGCCCGTGCTCGAAGCCCTGGTCGACCGGCAGGATCACCAGCTTGCCCGAGCCCCCCATGCGCCCGTGCATGAGCATCCGCGCGAGATTGGCCTTCACGCCGGCGCGCTCGCCGTCGTACCAGCTCAACACCTCGCGAACGTCGTCGGTCAGGTGGGCCACGTCTCAGGCTCTCAGGCGATGCAAATTGCCCGCCCGCACCGGCAGGCTGTTGCTGAGCGCGATCGCCGCGCCACGCAGCCCGGCATCGGCGCTCGCCTTGATGATGTGCACCGGCACATCGCCGAGATACTCGCGGCGTTCGCCCAAGCCCTCGAAGGCATCGCGGAAATGCGCGGTCTGCAGGGCCGGCACGATATTGGCGGGCATTCCTCCGGCCAGATACAGGCCGCCGGTAGCGCCGTAGTGGAGGGCAATGTCCCCGGCGAAGCGGCCGAGCCAGATCGCCATCAGCTCGAGCGCCTTGCGCGCGGCTTCGTCCTTGCCGCTGAGGCCTGAATTGGTGACCTGCTCCGGCGTTTGATGTTTCGGCGTCTTGCCCTGTTCTTTGACGAGAGCCGCGTAGAGCGCGACGAGGCCCGTGCCGCAGAGCACCTGCCCGGCATGCGAAAAGCCCTCGTGCGCGATGGTTGCGCGGATGTCGAACTCATGGCCGAGCGGGGCCGGAAACGACGCGAGCGCACTGGCCCCCGACATCGCGATCCACTTGTCGCCGGTTGACACCAGAGCGGCAGCGCCGAGGCCTGTGCCGGCGCTGATCACGGCCCGCGTCGCCGACCGCTTCTGCATGCCGGCGTTGAGGGTGATCAGCTCGTAGTTGCTGAGCGTCGGGGTCGCCAGAGCAAGGGCCTCGAACTCATTGACGAAGCAGACGTGGTCGCACTGCGTCACGGCACGAATATCGTTCCAGTCGAACTGCCAGGGCAGATGCGCCATCTTGGCGCGCTGGCCGTCGATCACGCCGGCGATGGAGAGGCCGACCTTGTTCGGCACCTTCGGCAGCGACTTGAGGTAGCGCTCGATCGCCTCCATCGGGCTTTGGAAATCGGCGCTGTTGAGCAGCGCGAAGTTCGCGATGGCGTACTCGTCGATGTCGATGAGGGCGAGCGAGATATAGGTGCCGCCGATTGCGCCGACCAATGCCTGACGGGAATGTTCCACCATTGCAGCCTCCTTGCCGTTCGATCCGGTGCGCGCCGATCCCGGCGTTGAGAGGAACATGCCGCGCCGGAAGCGCGGCCGATTTGACGGCGATCAAAGTGGCTCTCGGCCGGGCGACCGAAAGTCGGGTGAAGGACAGGGACCGGCGTCCCGCTCACCCCTGGAGGCTCGCGATGCTCAAGAAACGTCCATCCATCGACTGGTTCGAGTCCTTGGGCCGCGGCGACGTCGGCAGGGTCGGCGGCAAGAATGCCTCGCTCGGTGAAATGGTGCGCACGCTGGGCGAAAAGGGCATCAAGGTACCGCCAGGCTTCGCCACCACCGCGGACGCGTTCTGGGCCTTCATCGATGCGAACCAGGCGCGCCAGGAGATCGCCGCGCTGCTTGCCGACTGGACCGACGGCCGCATCACGCTGGCCGAGACGGGGCAGGCGATCCGGCAGGTCATCCTGCAGGGCACCTGGCCGAGCGATGTTTCTGAGGCGATCGTCGAATCCTATCGCGAGCTCGGACGTCGCGCCGGCAAGGTCGATCTCGCCGTCGCGGTGCGTTCGAGCGCCACCGCGGAGGACCTCCCCGATGCGAGCTTTGCGGGCCAGCAGGAGACCTACCTCAATATTCGCGGCGAGTCCGACCTCCTCGTCGCCTGCCGCCGCTGCTACGCCTCGCTGTTCACCGATCGGGCGATCAGCTATCGGCAGGCCAAGGGCTTCGACCACATGAAGGTCGCCCTCTCGATCGGCGTCCAGCAGATGGTGCGCTCCGACATCGGCGGCTCAGGCGTGATGTTCTCGCTCGACACCGAGACCGGCTTCGACAAGGTCGTGTTGATCAACGCCGCCTGGGGGCTCGGCGAAAACGTCGTGCAGGGCGCGGTCGATCCGGACGAATACGTGGTGTTCAAGCCGCTGCTCGCCGACCCCGCGCTGACGCCGATCGTCGAGAAGACCATCGGCGAGAAGGCCATCAAGATGATCTATGCGCAGGGCGACAAGCCGACGCGCAATGTTCCGACCAGCAAGGCCGAGCGTGCCGCCTGCGTGCTGTCCGACGCCGAGATCCTCAACCTGGCGCGCTGGGCGGTGACCATCGAGCAGCACTACGGTTGCCCGATGGACATGGAGTGGGCGCGCGACGGCGAGACCGGTGAGATGTTCATCGTCCAGGCGCGGCCGGAGACCGTGCAGTCGCGACGCGAGGCCGGGGCGTTCCGCACCTACTCGATTTCCAAGAAAGGCGCCCGGCTCACCTCCGGCATTGCCATCGGCGACGCGGTGGTCACCGGGCAGGTCTGCCTGATCGAGGACGTGAAAGACATCGACAAGTTCATCGATGGCTCGGTGCTCGTCACCTCGACCACCGATCCCGATTGGGTGCCGGTGATGAAGCGCGCCGCCGCAATCATCACCGACCATGGCGGCCGCACCTCGCATGCGGCGATCGTCAGCCGCGAGCTGGGCCTGCCGGCGATCGTCGGCACAGCCAACGCCACGCACGTCCTCCACACCGGGCAGGACATCACCGTCTCCTGCGCGGAGGGGGACGAGGGCTTCGTGTACGAAGGCACCGCGACGTTCGAGGCCAGGACGCTGGACGTGGTCGGGCTGCCCACGACCAAGACTCACGTCATGCTCAATCTCGGCAATCCGGGCGCGGCCTTCCGCTGGTGGCGGCTGCCTACGGACGGGGTCGGCCTCGCGCGGATGGAATTCGTGATCGCCAACGCGATCCGCATCCACCCGATGGCACTACTCAGGTTCGATGGGCTCAGGGACGAGGCCGCCAAGGCCGAGATCGCGACGCTCACCGCCGGCTATCCGGACAAGGCCGAATACTTCGTCGACAAGCTGTCGCGCGGTCTCGCCCGCATCGCGGCGGCGGCCCATCCCAAGCCGGTCATCGTCCGGATGAGCGATTTCAAGACCAACGAATATGCCGGCCTCATCGGCGGGCGCGAGTTCGAGCCGCACGAGGAGAACCCGATGCTCGGCTTCCGCGGCGCCTCGCGCTACTACTCGCCGAGATACCGCGAGGGCTTCGCGCTCGAATGCCGGGCGATCGCCCGGCTACGCGACCAGCTTGGCTTCAGCAACGTGATCGTCATGATCCCGTTCTGCCGCTCCGTCGCCGAGGCCGACCGGGTGCTCGAGGTGATGGCCGAGAATGGCCTCACGCGCGGCGGCAACGGCCTGCAGGTCTATGTGATGTGCGAGATTCCCTCGAACGTCATTCTGGCCGATGCCTTCGCCAAGCGTTTCGACGGCTTCTCGATCGGCTCCAACGACCTGACGCAGCTGACGCTCGGCGTCGATCGCGACTCCGACGAGCTCGCGGGCCTGTTCAACGAGCAGGACGCAGCGGTCAAATGGATGATCGAGAACGTCATCACCCACGCGCACAAGGCCGGTGCCAAGGTCGGCCTCTGCGGGCAGGCGCCGAGCGACCATCCGGAATTCGCCAAGTTCCTCGTCGCCTGCGGCATCGACTCGCTGTCGGTGAGCCCCGACAGCTTCGTCGCGGTCAAGCACGAGGTCGCCGAGGCCGAAAGCCAGGGAGTCCGATGATGAGAGATCTGCAGCAGCAGGAGCGCGCGCAGCTGGGGCTGCAATACATCGAGGACGCCGTCGTGGCGATCCTCACCGAACATGCCAGGGGAATGACGCCGTCCGTCGTCGCCGACGTTCTGGGCCTGCGAGACGATCTGGCGCCCGGGCATCGCGACATGATCGCCGAGGGCGTCCTGTCCCTCCTCGTCGAGAGCGGCCGTATCCTCTGGGACGAGCGCAACCACGTCTACGTGGATAATCCGGCGCGCCTCTAGCGACAGGACGACGCCGATGAAGGACGCCGAGCTTTTCGACGCCCTGCTGCGCCTCAGAAATGAAGTCGCAGCGGGCGCCGGACCGATCATGGTGCGCTCTGGTGCTGACACATCGGACGCCGCGCAGGTAAACCTCGCCAACTACCTGGCCCTGCGCCACGTGGACGTGCGTCCGCTGCAGCGGGAGCTCGCCTGGCGGGGCCTGTCCTCGCTCGGCCGGCTCGAGAGCCGCGTCCTGCCGACGATCGATGCGACCCTCGCGGCGCTCGCCCGGTTGACGGGTCGCAGCGATCCGTTCGCGACCGTCTCCGCTGCGGCGTTCTTTGCGGGCGAAACCCTGCTTGATCGCCGGGCCGCCGAGCTGTTCGGTCCCGCCCACCCGAGCCGGCGAACCAGGATCGCGGTGACGCTTGGTCGCGAGGCCACCGATCGAAGCTTTGTTGCCGGCCTGGCCGCGGCCGGCATGGATGTCGCCCGCATCAACTGCGCGCATGACGATGAAACGGTCTGGCGCGCGATGGCCGAAAACGTCCGCGAGACTGCACGGGCGCGCGGGAGGCAGGTGCCCATCCTGTTCGACATCGGCGGCCCCAAGGTTCGCACGGGACACGTGGCGGCTTCCACCAAGCCCTCGCGCCTGCAGGTCGGTGATCTGTTGCGACTGGTCGCCGGACCTGTCCGCCTCGACGAGACCGCGCGTTTCTGCGCATCGGTGTCGTTGCCCGAAATCCTCACGCGCCTCTCCGTCGGCGATCGCGTTGGCTACAATGACGGCAAGCTCAACGGCGTCGTCGAAAGCACCACCCAGGGCGAGGCACTGGTTCGTGTCGTCGCGGCGGAAGAAGGCGGCGTTCACCTCAAGCCCGAGAAGGGACTGAACTTTCCCGATACCGACCTCGGCCTCTCGCCGCTGACAGCGCAGGATCGGGTCGACCTCAGGGTCGTTGTCGAATGCGCCGACCTCGTCGGCTATTCATTCGTCAGCCTGGCGGATGATGTCGACCTGCTTGAGGCGGCCATCGCCGAGCTCGAGCCTGCGTCGCAATTGGGCCTCATCCTCAAGCTCGAGTTGCCGCAGTCGGTCGCCAACCTTCCGCAGTTGATTGCACGGGCGAGCCGGCACCGCCGCTTCGGAGTGATGATCGCGCGGGGCGACCTTGCGGCGGAGATCGGCTTCGAACGCCTCGCCGAGATCCAGGAGGAGATCTTGTGGGTCTGCGAAGCGGCGAGCGTGCCGGTGATCTGGGCGACACAGGTGCTCGACGATCTGGCCCGCACCGGCGTCCCCTCGCGCGGCGAGATGACGGACGCGGCGATGGCGTCGCGCGCCGAGTGCGTCATGCTCAACAAAGGCCCAGCGATCCTCAAGGCGGTCGGGGTGCTGGATCGCCTTCTCGGCCGGATGGACGAACACATGACCAAGAAGACGCCGACCCTGCGGCCGCTCAAGTCCTGGTGAGGCCGGGTTTGACGTCGATCAACGCAGCGACCGCTTGGATGGGCCCAAACATGGCGTCGTCTCCATTCGAAGGATAGAGCAATGGGCCATTATCATGCGTGCGTCTGGATCGATCATCGTGAAGCCCGGATTTTCGCCATCGGTGCGGACTCGTCCGAGGAGATGGTGGTTCGCGACCTGCAGGCGCCGCTGCACATCCACCGGAAGGCAGACCAGGTCGGACTGGGCAAGCCGCCGCCGCACGAGGTGTTTTTCAGCGAGTTGGCGGGACTGCTCAAGCCGTACAAGGCGCTGCTGATCGTCGGTCCGGGCACGGCTCGCACCGAGCTCGCGGGCTACCTCACTGAGCGCGAACCGCTCATCGCCAAGCGCGTCTGGGGCATCGAGCCGATGGATCATCCAAGCGCCGGCCAGATGGCCGCGCTCGCGCGAAAATACTTCCGCGCGGCAGATCGGATGCACGGTTGATCTCGATCAAGCCGCACGACGATGGCCGCGCGCATCGTTGCATGACCAGCAAGGAGATCAGCCATGGATGACGTTCTGACCGCCCCGACCAAGTCGACGCGCCGGGCCGGCGTTGCGAGGATGAAGGCAGCCGTGTTCGTCGAGCCCGGCCGCATCGAGCTCGAGGACAAGCCGATCCCCGAGATCGGCCCGCTCGACGCGCTGATCCGCATCACCATGACGACGATCTGCGGCACCGATGTGCACATCCTCAAGGGCGAGTACCCGGTCGCCAAGGGCCTCACGATCGGCCACGAACCGGTGGGCATCATCGAGAAGCTCGGCTCCGCCGTCGTCGGCTTCGAGGAGGGCCAGCGCGTCATCGCCGGCGCCATCACGCCGTCGGGCCATTCGATGGCCTGCCTGTGCGGCTGCCATTCGCAGGATGGCGCGGGCACCAAGCACGGCTTCAAGGCTCTCGGCGGCTGGCGCTTCGGCAACACCATCGACGGCTCGCAGGCCGAGTATCTGCTGGTGCCCGACGCCATGACCAATCTCGCCCCGGTTCCCGAGGCGTTGACGGACGAGCAGGTGCTGATGTGCCCCGACATCATGTCGACGGGCTTTTCGGGTGCCGAGAGCGGCAGGATCCGCATCGGCGACACGGTGGCCGTGTTTGCCCAGGGCCCGATCGGCCTGTGCGCCACGGTGGGGGCCAGGCTGATGGGCGCGACGCGCATCATCGCCGTGGAGAGCGTGCCGGCGCGGCAGGCCATCGCGCGCCAGCTCGGCGCCGACGACATCGTCGACTTCAGCAAGGTCGATCCGGCGGCCGAGATCATGCGCCTCACCGACGGCCGCGGCGTCGACGTCGCGATCGAGGCGCTCGGCCGGCAGGCGACCTTCGAGGGCGCGTTGCGCTCGCTGCGGCCGGGCGGCAGGCTTTCGTCGCTCGGTGTCTATTCGGGTGACCTCAAGATCCCCCTCGACGCGTTCGGCGCCGGCCTCGCCGATCTCAGCATCGTCACCACGCTCTGCCCCGGCGGCAAGCAGCGCATGACCCGGCTGATGGACGTGATCGCTTCGGGCCGCACCGATCTGCGTCCGCTGGTGACGCACCGCTTCAAGCTCGACGACATCGTCGCGGCCTACGACCTCTTCAGCCACCAGCGCGACGGCGTCCTCAAGGTCGCGATCACGCCGTGAGCCACAGCGACCGGACATGACCACCGGGCTCGACCGACAGGCGGCTCTCTTTTCGGTTCATCAGGAACTGAGCGCCTACATGCGCTTCCGGTCCGATCCCGAATATCTCTACGCCGCCGCCTCGATTGCCGGCTCCGGCGCCGTTGCCTGGGGCATTGCGGCGATTCCCGGCACCTATGTGTGGGCCCATCTGGTGGCCGCCGTGGGCGTCGTCGCGGCTGCCGCAACCGTGTGCATCAAGATCGACCGCGAGCATCGAGAATATGAAAGGGCCAACCGCTCGCGGTCGGACATCGCGAAAAAGCTGGCCGAGCTCGGCCCGGAGCTGGCCGACGCCATCCCGCCCATGTGGCTCGTGAGCAAGAGCGAGCGGCGGCACTACTGGTCGATGGCGCCGGTCGCGACCTGGTCGATCGTCGCGGCTCTCGTCTGTCTCGCGACCTATTTCGGCGGCTGACAGAGGAAAAAGGAACGGACATGCCCAAGATCAACGCAGAATGGCATCGCGCTCATGTGATGCCCAAGAACCCGACCGATCGGCAGCGGGCCGAATGGCACTACGAGCACGCCCTGCATTGCGGCTGCCGGGCCGTCACCCCGTCCATCGCCGCGCTGCTCAAGGCACAGGGCTATCGGGTGCCCGCGTCAGCCGCTGACCCCCACTAGGCGCACCCGGCCGCGATCGCTCGCGGCTTCGCGCAGCAGCATGACCGCGAGCGCTGCCATCCAGATCATCGGTCCATAGACGCTGATGCGCTCGACAAGCCCCATCCAGGGGGTGGGCTGGTTGGCGGCGATGGCAGGGATCTGCGTGCTCACCACGCCGCCGGCGGCCAGCATGGCGACGACGATGATCGCCGAAAAAACACGAAAGCCACGCCCGAACGCGGCAGCGCCGAAGCCGATGAAACCGAGCATCAGTGCCACGGCGGAAACGGCGAAGGCGATGTGCATGGCGTCCGTGGCGGCGAACGCGGTGCCCCGCATATGCATCGGCGCTACCCAGCCCCACGAGAAGCTGTTGATGGCGAACAGCACGATCAGCGCCGCGGCCAGCTTGAGCGTCCACCTGGCGCCGGCGGCGAGCCAGATGCCCGCCGCAAAGGCGAGCGTCAGCAGGTTGTAGGGGTAGCCCATGAGCATCCAGAAGTCGCGCGAGGGTGCGCCGATCGCGGAGAGCTCGCTGACCTGTTGCGCAGAGTAATCGTAGCCGGGATAGAACAGCGTTGCAGCCGCGATATCCGTCAGGATGAAGAAAGGTGCGACGAGAGTGCCGCAAAACAGGAGCGTCCGGGTGAGTCGCACGTCGTTCTCCTCGGCTTTCCTCGGCCGCATGGAAGTGTTGGAATCCGCCTCGCGGAGATCGGGCTGGGCGACCTCGACGGGCAGCCGGGTGGCGTTCGCGGGGCGCACGGTCCAGAGGGTCAGGCCGGTGATCTGAGCGGTTTCGAGCTCAAGATCACCGGCAGGCGTTCCGCGAACGGGAGCTGCTCAGTGCTGCGTCTCGGGCGGCACGGGAGCGGGCGTGTCGACTTTGGTGAAGGCCTGGTCGGGCGGCGGCGTCTCGCGGAGCACTTCGATCTTGACGTCGGCGACGAGGCCGGCGATGGCCGCGAGAACGGTGAGCCACGGGGCGCCGAGCGTCACCAGTCCGCCGGCAACGGCTCCCGCCGTGAGCGGGACGGTCAGGTAGACATAGCCGTCGTGCGATTTGACGATGATCTTGCGCACATTGCCTTCGGCGATGAGCCGATGGATTTCCTTGAGCAGATGCGAACCGGAGGTTTCGACCTCCTCGCGGATTCCCTGCCATGTTGATTTCGATTTGTCGTCCATGGTGAACCTCTCCTGTTGATGGCTCAGCCTCGCACTCCGGACGGCCCGCATCTTGATATGGGTCAAAGGAGGCGGCTCGTCCGAGGCACTCGCAACGCGCCTTTTGGGCTCCCCGGCCGCCCCCTCGTTCACAGGTGAATGCGGCGCCGGTCCCGCGTGCCGTCCAGACCCGATGGGTCTCGGCGCAACACGGAAATCTTTGATCGGATCGCGTTGTGCAATCGATTTCCGTCCGGACATCGGATAAACGGAGCCCAGTTTGCGGGCGCCGGAGAGGGGTCGGTGGTCAAGATCGATGATGTGGCTCGGGCCGCCGGGGTCTCGGCGGCCACGGTGTCGCGGGTGCTCAACGGCAAGCCGACGGTCGATCCGGGCTATGCCGACCGCGTGCGCGATGCCGCCGCGCGCCTCGGCTACCGGCCCAACGGCGTTGCGCGCAATCTGCGGCGCCGCGCCACCGATCTCGTGGCCCTCATCATCTCCGACGTCGGCAACCCGTTCTTCACCGCCATCACCCGTGGCGTCGAGGACGTCGCGCGGCGCCACGGCTATTCCGTGCTGCTCTGCAATGCCGACGAGGACGCCGAGAAGGAGGGGGGCTACCTCGCCGTCGCCGAGCGCGAGCAGGTGGCCGGCGTCATCCTCTCGCCCCATCACGGCAGCACCGATGTGAGCCGCCTGATCGAGGCGGAAATCCCCCTCGTGGTGGTCGACCGTCTGCTCGATCGCGGCCGCGTCGATTCCGTCACCGTGCAATCGCGGCAGGGTGCCCGCGCCGCCACGGATCACCTGATCGATGCGGGCTGGCGTCGGCCGGCCTGCATCACCGGTCCCGAGGACGCCGGCACCGCGCGCGACCGTCTCCAGGGCTATCTCGACGCGGTCGGCGATCACGGCGCTTCGCCGCCGGTCTTCCGCCACGCCCCCTACCGGCAGCAGGGCGGTGGAGCGGCCGCCGCCGAGCTCCTCGATCTGCCCGAGCCGCCGGACGCCCTGTTTGTCGCCAACGGCGAAATGACCCTCGGGGCGCTCGACGAGATCAAGCGCCGCGGTCTGCGGCTGGGCCGCGACATCGGCCTTGTGATGTTCGACGACACGCCGTGGGCGCCGCTCATCACCCCCGCGGTGTCGGTGGTCGCCCAGCCGGCCTACGACGTGGGCGCGCAGGCGGCCACGCTTCTCATGGAGCATCTGCGCGGCGTGCCGGCCCGCGAAGCGCGGCACGTCGTTCTGTCGACCGTGCTGATCGTCCGGGAATCGTCCCGCCGGGCGTGACGCCGCCCATCGTTCGCATCCTCACAACGTCGATGTTGACGGACGCGCCGAGCGGTCCTATGGTCGAGAAATCGATTGCTGAGGCGGCCGGAAGGAGGTCGCCGCCCGCTTCCCGTTCCGGAGGCAGGCGGTTGGTCAGGCCGCAGCGGCGTCGACCGTTCCAGGGAGGATCCGTCATGCACGGCCGCAATTTTGCGGTGACGCTCGTCACCGCCAGCTTTGTCACGCTTATGGTTTCTCAGGCCGCGCTCGCGGCGGACAAACCCTCGATCACCGTTTGGGTCGACACCAACCGCCAGATTCCGGCGCAGGCCTACAAGGATGCGCATCCGGAAGTGGACATCACCATCGATGTCGTCGATGGCTCGCAGGGCTCCAACACGTCCAAGATTGCGCTCGCCGAAAAGGCCGGTTCGGGCATTCCGGACGTCGTCTTCCTCGGCAGCCCCGATGAAATCTCGACCCTCGCGGCCAACCCGATCAACTACCCGATGGCCCTCAACGACCTCGTGCCCAAGGACATCCTCGACGGCTTCGGCACGACCCTCCAGCGCTGCACCTACGACGGCAAGATCTACTGCCTCGGCAACGACACCGGCCAGACGGTGCTCTGGTACAACAAGCCGCTCTTCGCCGAGTGGGGCTACGAGGTTCCCAAGACCTTCGACGACTTCAAGGCACTGGGCGACAAGCTCGCCAAGGAGCATCCGGGCTACAACCTCGGCACCGTCAACGGCCGTTACGGCGTCGATGCCTTCTTCGGCTCGAGCGGCTGCCCGATCATCGATCCCACCAGCCCCACCGACGTCCGGATCAACACCTCCGATCCCAAGTGCACGCGCGTCGGCGACGTGCTCGGCCCGATGATCGCCAACGGCTCGCTCTCGACCCTCGATCTCTTCGACAAGAACTACACGACCCAGGTCGCGGCCGGCAAAGTCGTCGCCATGATCGGCGCGTCGTGGGTCGCCGACTTCGCCTTCAAGCCGATGACCACCGACTCGGGCACCGATTTCGACGCCAAGGGCAAATACGCCGCGGCGCCGATGCCGACCTGGTCGGGCGAATCGACCAACTGGTCCGGCGCCGTCGGCGGCGGGATCTGGGCCGTCTCCAACAAGTCGCAGAACATGCAGGCCGCGGTCGATTTCGCCATCGCCATGACCTCCTCGCCCGAGGTGGTGAAGACGCAGACGACCTACCCCGCCTTCGGGCCCAACGCGCAGACCTGGCTCAAGGCCAAGGCCACCGACCCGTGGTACGCTGAAGATCCGGGCCCGGTGCTCACCGACGCTGCCTCCAAGGTCAACCCCGCCGACGGCTACGTCCGCTACCAGACGCAGGAGATCGACTCGTTCAACCAGACCGTGATCGCCAACGGCGCCAGCGACATGGCCGGGGCGCTCAAGGACTGGGGCGATCAGGTGACGCAGGCCGCCCAGGCTGCCGGTTACGACGTCTCGCAGTAAAGTCCGCGTATGGCCTTCAAACCCTCCAGCCGGAGCCGCTACCGTTGGCGGGCCTCCGGCTGGCTCTTCGTCGCGCCCTATCTGGTGATCCTGATCGCCTTCGGCATCGCGCCGGCGGTCTATGGCCTCTATCAGGCCTTCATCGTCACCTCGCCGGTGGGCTCGCCCTACTTCTCCTTCACCAAGAACTTCCTCGACGTCATCAAGGACTACCGTCTGCCCACCGCCAGCCTCAACGTCGGCAAGTATCTGGTGATCTGGCTGCCCATGATGCTCGTTGTCGTGTTCGTGCTCGCCCTGGCGATGGATGCCCGGCGCACGCGCTTTGCGGCGCTGACCCGGTTCGTCTCCTATCTCCCGGGCGCCGTCAGCGGCTCGGCGGCGGCGCTGCTCTGGCTGTTCATGTTCTCGCCCGCCGTCAGCCCCATCGGCGGGCTGCTGAAGCTCTTCCTCAGCAAGAACGGCTCGTTCCTCTCCGACCAGAATTTCGCGCTGATCCTGGGCGTCATGGGCACCGCTTCGGGCGCCGGCGGCTGGATCGTCGTGGTCTATGGCGCGCTCGTCGCCATCCCGCAGGAGCTCATCGAAGCCGCGGTGCTCGACGGCGCCAGCGCCTGGGATCTGGTGTGGCACGTCAAGCTCCCCATGATCCGCAGCTACATCGCCTTCATCCTCATCATCTCGATCGCCCAGGGCTTCCAGCTCTTCGTCGAGCCGACCGTCATCTCGCGCAGCGCCGGCGGACAGGTGAGCCGCACGTGGTCGATCAACCAGCTCGTCTTCTCCTACGCCACCGACCAGTCGAACTACGGCCGCGCCAGCGCGCTCGCCATCCTGCTGCTCGTGGTCTGCGTGGCGCTCGCCGTCTTCATCCTCACGCGAACGCGGTTCTATTCGACCGGGGATCGTGACGCATGAACGTCGTCGGGCGCGGCGCGCGCAACCTCCTGTTCGTCCTCGCGATCCTCTTCTTCGGGGTGCCGATCGTCTGGCTGTTGCTGGCGCCGACCAAGACCAACAACGGGCTGCAATACACGCCACCGCTCGCCTTCGGCAATTTCGACAATGTCGGCACCGCCGCCGCCAACATGTTCGGCTACGACAACGGCATCATCTGGCTCTGGGCGCTCAACTCGCTCTGGTACACGCTGACCAGCCTCGTCATCGCCCTGCTGGTGTCGGTGCCCGCGGGCTACGCCCTCGCCAAGCTGCCCTTCCGTGGCAGCAACACGGTGCTGTTCCTCACCCTGCTCACCATGATCGTGCCGAGCGCCGCGCTCATCCTGCCGCTCTACATGGAGATGTCGGCCTTCAGCATGATCAACACGCCCTGGGCGGTGATCCTGCCGCTCACCTTCCATCCCTTCGGCGTCTACCTCATCTACCTCTTCGCCAAAACGTCGCTGCCCGACTCGGTGATCGAGGCCGCCCGCGTCGACGGCTGCTCCGAGTTCGGCATCCTCTGGCGCGTCTTCGTGCCGATCGCCTGGCCGGCCATCGCCATGGTCACCTTCTTCGTCTTCGTCGGCGCGTGGAACTCGTTCTTCCTGCCCTTCATCATGCTCAACAGCGAGACGCTGGCGACCCTCCAGCTCGGGCTCGAAATCCTGGTCAGCAGCACCGGCGCCATCGGCGGGGGAGGGCAGTCCAACATCCCGATCCACGCGCCCGAAGTGGCGGTGGCGGCGCTGGTCTCGATCCTGCCGATCCTGCTCGTCTACCTGTTTGCCCAACGCTACCTCGTGGCCGGCCAGCTCGCCGGCGCCGAAAAGGGATAGGTCATGCCCAACGCCTCGAAGTTCGAACGTGCCACGCCCGAATCCCAGGGCGTCGATTCCGCCGCCATTGCCGCGCTCGTCCGCGTCGGCGATGCGCACGCCTTCCACAGCCTCATGGTGCTGCGCCACGGCAAGGTCATCGCCGAGGGCTGGTGGAAACCCTACACGCCCGACGAGCCGCACATGATGTTCTCGGTCTCGAAGTCGGTAACGGCCACGGCGATCGGCATCCTCTGCGCCGAGGGCCGCGCGAGCCTCGACGAAGAGCTCACGGCGGTCTTCCCCAACATCGCGTCCGATGCCGACAAGCTCAACATGCGCGGGGTCAAGGTCCGGCACCTGCTGGCCATGGCCTCGGGCCACGCCGTCGACACCATGGAGATCATGCGCGCCCTGCCGCGCGAGGACTGGGTCAAGATCTTCTTCGGCGTGCCGATCGAATATCCGCCCAACACGCATTTCCTCTACAATTCCGGCGCGAGCTTCGTGCTCGCGGCGATGGTGTCGGCCCGCACCGGCCAGTCGGTGCGCGACTACCTCGAGCCGCGCCTCTTCGCGCCGCTCGGCATCGTCAACGCCCCCTGGGAGCGCAATCCGCGCGACATCAATTTCGGCGCCTCGGGCCTCCGCCTCACCACCGAGGATCTCGCCAAGCTCGGCCAGCTCTACCTCAACCGCGGCGTGTGGAACGGCCAGCGCCTGTTGAGCGAGGCCTGGGTCGCCGAGGCGACCGCCAAGCACGTCTCCAACGGCACCGACCCCGACAACGACTGGGCCCAGGGCTACGGCTTCCAGATCTGGCGCTCCCGCCACAATTCCTACCGCATGGACGGCCGCTACGGGCAGTTCTGCCTGGTCCTGCCCGAGCAGGACATGGTCGTCTCGATCACCGCCGGGGTGACGAACAATCGCCCCGTGACGGGGCTCATCTGGGACGCGCTGCTCGACGGCGTGCGCCGCTCGGCGCTCAAGGAAAATCCCGCCGCCCACGACGCGCTCACGAGCCTGTTGGCCTCCCGCGAAGTCGGCGTGCCGGCGTTTGCGTCCGCCGACCCGCCGGTCGCCGCGCGCATCGAGGGCAAGACCATCGCCTTGCCCTACAATCTCATGGGCGCCGAGTCAGTCGCGATCCGCTTCGCGCCCACCCGGATCGACCTCACGGTCGTCCGCCGCGGCGGCGGCACCGAATCCCTGCCGGCGGGCCGCCGGGAGTGGCTCCCCGGGACCACCGAGATGTGGCCCTATGAAGAGATGAAGCGGGCGCGCCTGATGAGCCGGGCCGGCTGGATCGATGAGCACACGCTCGAGGTACGCCAGCAGTGCATTGAAACGCCGTTCTCCCGCAACTGGCGGTTCTCCTTCGAGGGCGATCGCGTCACCACCGCCGTCGGCCTCGACAACGGCTTCTGGGTGGAACGGACCGAGGTCCTGGTCAGTCCCCTGCCGTGACCGTCACGTCTGCGGGGTGTGGGGCGCCTTGATGCCGAGCAGCTCGCGCAGCGCCACCTTGGAAATCTTGCCGGTGCCGGTCTTGGGCAGCGCATTGAGGAAGATCACCTCGTCGGGCAGCCACCATTTGGCGACGCGCGGCCGCAGGTGGTCGAGCACCGCCTCGACGCTCAGCGTCTGTCCCGGTCGGGTGACGATGGCGGCGACCGGCCGCTCGCTCCATTTGGCGTCGGGGCGCCCGATCACCGCGGCTTCCGCAACGCCCGGATGCGCCGCGATGGCGTTCTCGAGCTCGATCGAGGAGATCCACTCGCCGCCCGATTTGATCACGTCCTTGAGCCGGTCGACGATCCGCACATAGCCGTCGGCGTCGATGGTCCCGAGGTCGCCGGTCCGCAGCCAGCCGTCGGGCGTGAAGGCGCCGCGACCCTCGCCGCCGGCATAGGCCGCCGTCACGAACGGGCCGGCCACCTCGATTTCGCCCGAGCTGACGCCGTCCCAGGGGAGGGGGCCATCGGGGCCGGCAACGCGCAGCTCGACCATCGGCACCGGACGCCCCTGCCGGCTGCGGATTTCGAGCTTCTGCGCCTCGGACGCGTCGTCGTCCTCGGGCCGCAGCCCGCCCAGCACCGCCATCGGCGAAATCTCGGTCATGCCCCACGAATGCGTCAGCGGAATACCGGTCGCCGCGCGGATTGCCTCCATCAGCGCGGGACTTGCCGCCGAGGCTCCCGACAGCGCAAAGCGCAGCGCCAGCCCCTTGGCCTCGGCGAGGTGCGGCGCAAGCATCGCCCACACCGTCGCGGCCGCGGCCGAAACCGTTACCCGCTCGCGCTCCATGAGACTCGCGAGCTCCGCCGGCTTGGTCTGGCCGCCCGGCAGCACGAGCGTCGCACCGGCAAAGATCGCCGCATAGGGCAGTCCCCAGGCGTCGGCATGGAACATCGGCACGATCGGCATCACCACATCGGCCTCGCTGATCCCGAGGTTGCCGCCGGTCATCAGCATCAGCGCGTGCAGCACGGTCGAGCGGTGCGAATAGAGGACGCCCCGCGGGCTCCCGGTCGTGCCCGAGGTGTAGCAGAGGCCGCAGGCGAGGGTCTCGTCGGCGATTTCGAACGCGCCCGCGTGCGGCGCTGTCGACGCGAGCAGCGCGTCATAGCCGATCACGCGCGGATCGTCCGGCACGGCGGCATCGCTGCCGTCCTCGACCACGATCCACGCCTTGACCGTAGGGAGGTCGCCCGCGAGCGGCCATAAGAGTGCGAGCAGCCCGCGATCGACGATCAGAGCCTCGTCGCGCGCATTGCCGATGATGTAGCTCAAATGTGCCGCCGCGAGCCGGATGTTGATCGTGTGGACGATCCGGCCGGTCAGCGGCACCGCGAAATAGGCCTCGAGATGCGCCAGATGGTTGACGCAGAATGTCCCGACCCGCGCATCCGCCGAAAGCTCCAGCGCATCGAGCGCCGCCGCGAGTCGCCGCACCCGCTCCGCCCACTGCGCGACGGTGACCGCGACGTCCCCGTCGCGCGTCGCGACGACGATGCGCCGCCGCGCGAACAGCCGTTCCGCCCGATGGAAGATGTGGGTGAGCGCGAGCGGCCGGTCCTGCATCGTCCCGCGCATGGCCCTATCAGCCCTCGGGCCCGCCGGAAACGTAGAGGATCTGCCCGGTGATGAAGCTCGCATCCTCGCGCGCAAAGAACGACGCGGCCGCGGCGATGTCGTCGACTTTGCCCATGCGGCCGACCGGGATGCCGCTGATCGCCTTATCCGCGAACTCCTCGTAGGTGATGCCGAGCCGCGCCGCGGTCTGCACCAGCATGTCGGTCTCGATATAGCCGGGCGCGATGCAGTTTGCGGTGACGCCGAACTTGCCCAGCTCGATCGCCAGCGTCTTGGTGAAGCCCTGCAGCCCCGCCTTCGCCGCCGCGTAGTTGGTCTGTCCGCGCATGCCCAGCGCCGAGATGCTCGACATGTTGATCACCCGTCCCCAGTGCGCCTCGATCATGTAGCCTTGGCACGCCCGCGTCATCAGGAATGATCCGCGCAGGTGAACGTTCATCACCGCGTCCCAGTCGGCAAGGCTCATGCGGAACAGCAGGTTGTCGCGGATGATGCCGGCATTGTTGACCAAGACCACGGGCGCGCCCATCTCCTGGGCGCAGCGCTTCGCCGCGGCATCGACCTCGGCCTCGACCGCGATGTCGGCGACGAGCGTCATGGCCCTGCCGCCCGCCGCCTCGATCTCGCGCACCACCGCGTCGCAGGCGCCCGCCTCGAGATCGAGCACCGCCACGGTAAAGCCGTCGGCCGCAAGCCGCCGCGCCACCGCGGCGCCGATGCCGCGGGCGGCCCCCGTGACAATCGCGGTGCGTCCGGCGGCGCCGGTGTCGGGTCCGCTCATCGCCGTCACCACGCGATCTCGAACAGGGCGGCGGCCCCCAAGCCGCCGCCCACGCACATCGTCACCACCGCATATTTCTCCCTGCGCCGCCGTCCCTCGAGCAGCGCGTGGCCCACGAGGCGCGCGCCGCTCATCCCGTAAGGATGGCCGATGGAAATGCCGCCGCCGTCGACATTGAAGCA
>CAYRZM010000011.1:0-10422 GCA_964428685.1 uncultured Devosia sp.
AGATCGCGCATGGTGATCTCGCCTTCGCCCTCGAGGTTGGGCGGGCGGGTTTCGAGGCGCACCACGTGCGGCTGCTGGAGCTGAAGTTCGGCCGAGTCCTCGCAGGTGATGACGCGTTCGTCCTTTTCGATGAAGGCGGTCAGACAGTTGAGCAGCGTGGTCTTGCCCGAACCGGTGCCGCCCGAGATCAGGACGTTGGCACGGACGCGGCCGAGGATGCGCAGCACCTCGGCGCCTTCGGGCGAGATCGAGTTGTACTTGACCAACTGCTGGAGAGTCAGCTTGTCCTTCTTGAACTTGCGGATGGTGAGCGCGGCACCATCGATCGCAAGCGGCGGGGCGATGACGTTGACGCGCGAACCGTCGGGAAGGCGGGCGTCGCAGATGGGCGAGCTCTCATCGACGCGGCGGCCGACCTGCGACACGATGCGCTGGCAGACGTTCATCAGGTGGCTGTCGTCGCGGAAGCGGACGTTGGTCAGCTTCACCTTGCCGCCGACTTCGATGTAGCACTTCTGGCTGCCGTTCACCATGATATCGGCGATGTCGTCGCGGGCCAGCAGCGGCTCGAGTGGGCCATAGCCCAGAACGTCGTTGCAGATGTCCTCGAGCAGGTCTTCCTGCTCGGAGATCGACATGACGATCGACTTGAGCGCGATGATCTCGGCAACGATGTCGCGGATTTCCTCGCGCGCCGCCTCCTGGTCCATCGTCGCGAGCTGGCTCAGGTCGATCGAGTCGATCAGGGCGTTGAAGATCGCCGATTTGGTCTGGAAGTATTCCTTGTCGCGCTGGATGGCGTCGGCCGAGCGCACATCGACGATCTCGTCGTTGCGCAGGCGGTTGACCGCTGCGTCGACCACCGGCTTGGGCACGTTCTCGGTCCGGGCGGGAGCCGCCGGCGTTGCGGCGGGAGACGGACTCGCCTGCGGCCGAGGAGCCTCCGCCGCGCCGGGCGTGTTGCCGCCGAATGACTGCCGCTTGCCGAACATGTCAGGCCTTCTTGAGCTTCAGGAACGAGGGCAGCTTGAGGTTCGAGCCCTTGCTCTGCACATCGGGAGCGGCGCGGCCGGTGACGTGCGTACCGATCATCTTGAATACGTCGTTGATGCGGTTGTTGGCGGCGACCTCGGCGAGCATCTGGCCGTTGTTGGCGGCCGTGCCGAAGGTCGCGGCGTCGAACGGAATCTGCCCGAGCAGCTTGCACTCCACCGAAGTCGCAAACTCCTGGGCGGCGATTTCGGGTCGCTTGGGCATGCCGACCTGATTGATGACCACAAGCGGCGCGGACTCGTTGGGGCGCAGCGCCTTGATCGTGTCGGCGAGGTTCTTGGCATTGCGGAGATTGGCGAGATCCGGCTCGGCGACGATCACGACCTCATCGATCGTGGCGAGCGTATGCCGCACCCAGGCCGTCCAGATGTGGGGGATGTCGAGCACCACGACAGGCGTGGACTTCTGCGCCAGCTCCACCACCTGCTCGAAGTCGCGCTCGCCGAAATCGAAGGTCTTGTCGAGCATGGCCGGCGCGGTGAGCAGGTTGATGTGGTTGGCCGCCTTGCTCATCAGCCGGTCGAGCATGGTCGGGTCGGCCTTGGCCGACGCGTTCACGGCATCGGCGATGCCGTGCGGCGGGTCCTGGTTGAAGTTGAGGCCGGCGGTGCCGAACGGCATGTCGAGATCGAGGATCAGCACGTCCTGGCGGAGGTGCTGGCTGATTGCCCAGGCGACGTTGTGCGCGACCGTAGAGGCGCCGGCGCCGCCCTTGGCAGAAATGAAGCCGATGGTGCGTCCGATCGGCGCCGCACCTTCGGCGGCGAAGAGGTCGGAGATCGCATTGACGATCGACTGCGGGCTCGTGGGCAGGACAAGATATTCCGACACGCCGGAGCGGATCAGCTCGCGGTAGAGCAGCACGTCGTTGACGTGGCCGAGGACGATGAGCCGGGTCGAGGCGTCGCAGACTTCGGCGAGGCGATCGAGCGCGTGCGGAATCTCTTCGGTCGCGAGCGAGGTCTCGACGATGATGAGGTTCGGCGTCGGATTGGACTTGTAGCTCTCGATGGCGCCTTCGAGACCGCCATTGTGCGTGGTGAGGGCGACCTTGCTCATCCGCCGGTCGTGCACGGCCGCCTCCACCAGCTCGGCGGTCTGCGAATGCTCGCAGAATGCCTGGATGGTGATGCGTGGCAACAGCCGGGCGCCCGTTGCGACTTCGGCGGCGGGTTCCTCGACGGTCTTGGTGTCCTTGGGCGTCAGGAAGCTCATTGGCTAACTCTCCATCGCAACGGTTACCATCGGGTCATCAATCGAGGACAAATCCGACAGAACCGCTGTAGCTGCCGCGCATGCCCTCGCTGCCGACGCCGTACATCTTTTCCATGTGGCCGAGGAAATCCGCCTCGGCGTCGCCCGCCACGTCCATCCCGTCGGTCGGCTTGGCCTCGTCGGGACCATCGATCGTCGCGAGATAGGGCGTCACGAGGATCACCAGTTCGGTCTGGTTGTGGACGAAGTCGCGGGAGCGGAAGAGCGCACCCAGGATCGGGATGTTGCCCAGGCCTGGCAGGGCATTGACCTCCTGGCGGATGGTGTCCTTCAGCATGCCGGCGATGGCGAGCGTGTGGCCGGCCGGCAGCTCGACGGTGGTCTGCGCCTCACGGTTGCTGGTCGCGGGGATGCTGATGCCGTTGGCGGAAATGCTGCCTTCGGTCGAGAGCTCCGACACCGAGGTGTCGAGAACCAGCGTGATATTGCCGTCGGACTTCACGGTCGGCGTAAATTTGAGCTGCACGCCGAAATCCTTGAAGGTGTAGGTCACCTTGCTGTCCGAGACGTCGGTCGGCACCGGGAACTGGCCACCGGCCAGGAACGACGCCTGCTGACCCGACATCGCCGTGAGCGTCGGCTCGGCCAGCGTGCGGAGCGCCCCGCGCCGCTCGAGGGCCTTGAGCTGGGCGTCCAGCGTGAAGCCCGCCATGTTGACCTTGGCCTCGAAGCCGTTGGTGTTGGTGACGCCCGACGCGCCGCCGTTGGCGGGCGTGTTGGTGAGCGACAGATCGACCGGATCGACGGTGATCGAGCCGTCGAGGTTGATGCCCAGCTGCTTGACGGTGTCGCGACCGACTTCAGCCACGGTCACCTTCAGCTTGACCTGCTGGTTGCCCGCGACGTGAACGATCGAGGCCACGTTTTTGGGGTCGCCCGTGAACTGGATGGCGATATCGGTCGCCTTCTGCACGTCGTCGTCGGAGAGCGCCGTGCCCGAAAGGACCACGCGGTTGGTCGAGCCTTCGAGGATCACCGACTCGACAGTGATGTGCGAGCCGGGAATGTTGCGGGCAATGGCCGCCTCGAGGGCGTTGCCGACGTCGGAACGCGGCTGGCTTACCTTGATGTCGAGCACGGCGATGTTGTTGCCGGCGCCATCGAGGAAGATGATGTTGGTGTCGCCGCCGGCGATGCCCTGGACGATCGCGCGGGTCTTCGAGCGCATCACCGCGGTGGCGACCGACGGCTGGCTCACCACCACCTCGCCGACATTGGCGGGCAGGTCAACGATCATCGACTTGTCGACTTCGAGGGCGATCGGCTGGGTGACGCCGAGAGCGCGTTCGGAGACCTTGAGATAGGTCTGCTGCGCCGCCTGTGCCGCCGGAGCCACGAGCCAGAGGGCGGTGGCGAGCGTCAGGGCGAGGTGGCGGAGGGCCCGGCTGGTGCGGATCGGATTGGAAACCATGATGTTCGTGTCCTCGCGCATCAACGGGGCTGGGCGGCGGGCGGCGTGGAGAGCAGCGGCGCCGGCGTCGGCGACACGGTGACCACGGGCTGGGTGAAGGCGGCGGGATCGACGGAGGCAGAGCCCCCCGAACTCTGGGCGGCGCCGGCCATCACGTTGGCTTCCTGACCGAAGCGGATAATCTTGATCGGCGCGTTGCGTTGGGTGGAATTCTGGTCGTTCGGATCGGGGGCGAAGTCGACGATCGAGCGCAACGACAGAGAGAGCTTGCCCAGCTGCGTCGCATTGGCGACCGTCTCGGCCTGGTCGGGGTCAAGCTCGAGCGTGGCGATCGCCGTGTTGGCGAAGACCTGCGCCTTGGGATCGTTCGGATCGTCCGGCGCCCCGGTCGTGCCGGTTTCGCCCAGCCGCGTGTTGATGGCCAGCACCCGCACGTTGGAGAGCAGCGTTTCCGCCTGCTGCCCTTCGGCGGTCGAGCGCGAGAGAATGACGTCGACATGGTCGTTGGGCACGATGAAGCCGCCGGAGGCGGAGTCGGCGGTCACGGAAATCGAAACACCGCGTTTGCCCTTGTCGAGGATGGCGCTCAGGTAGCCCTGGTCCGCACGGACCAGCTTGGCCGGCTGGATCGGCTCCCCCGCGAAAATCTCGTAGCGCGCGACGGAACCCTTCATCGAAGTCAGGGCGTCGGGCGTCTGCTTGTCGGTGATGTATTCGGCGCGGACGGCGTTGTCGGGCCAATCCTGCCAGCTCATGTTGGCGTCCGAGAGCCGCTCGCCGAGGCCGATATTGGCGCTGGCCACCAGCACCTTGGAGTGCGTTTCCTGGACGACCTGAGTCTGGACTTCCGGAGCTGGTTCGGCGCTCGGCCGGGTTGCCAGCCAGGCCGCGAGTCCACCTGCCAGCAATGCTACCGCAATGAGCAGGATACGCGAGATTCTCATCGGCCGACTCCACTGAACTCGAAACGGCGTGCGCCCAGAACTTGTCGGGGCATATTGGCTGGCAAAGGGTCAAAACTTGGTTAACCGATGCTTTGCATTTACGGTTAACCGAACCTTGTTCCAGTCGCAGGCTGCGAGTCAGACTGCGAAGTGCAGGAACACGGAGGTTTCGGGGTAGACCAGCAGCCCGGCCACCGCGAGCGTGATGCCGTAGGGAACGCCGGACTTGGTGTCGTGCAGCCGGTCGATCCACTTGATGCGGGCGAGCTGCGGCGGCAGCGGATAGCGCCGGATCGCGAGGATCAGCAGCGTCAGGCCGCCGCCCAAGAGGGCCGCGTAGATGACGTAGGGCAGGAGCAGACCGAAGCCGACCCAAAGGGCCGTCGCCGATACGAGCTTGGCATCGCCGCCGCCGATCCAGCCGAAAGCGAAGAAGGCGAAGGCAATGACGAGGACGATCGTCGCGGCCGCAACGCTGGTCCCGATCTCGCTCCAGCTGAGGCCGGCCGCCAGGGCAAGAACGAAATAAGCAACGGTGAGGATCGCCACGAGCCAGTTGGCGATGCGCATGGTCAATAGATCGGACGAGGCCGCGTAGGCCATCAGCACCGGAAATATGAACAGCGCGAGGGTGAACAGCATGACCGGTCCGGCGGGCCACCGGGCATCCGGGGCGCTGACGCAATGTCGGCCTCGGATGGTTAACAAATGGAAAAGACAAAGGGGGCACTGGGCCCCCTCTGCATCGAGAAACTGGGTGGTCGAGATCAGGTGGCGGCGTTCAGCTTGCTGCTGATACGGCCGAACAGCGACGAAAGGCTGCCGCCGAGGGTGGTCGCCGCGGCGATGATACCGACAGCGATGAGCGCGGCAATCAAGCCATACTCAATCGCAGTCGCGCCGGACTCGTCGTTTGCGAAACGAGCGATAATGTTCATTCCAGGCTCCTTGCACACGTCATCATGCTTTTGCAGCATCGCTCGACGCGAGGTGCATCGAACTGATGGGCCAAGCTAAGAGAGCCGAATTGAAATAGAGTTAATTCGCGCCGCGAGAATGTCTGGTTCCCTCGGACTTGTGCTTATGTCGAACCGTTCGTGAACTCGGCCGCGACAATTGGATCGACTGATGAGGTGCCACCACCTCGCGGCTCGCTTGTCAATTTATTCACCATTCGCGCCGAAAGTGCGGGCCCAGGCGTATCAAGTTCCGGGCTGCCAAAATGTCGTTCTCGCGTTCCCTCCTCGCTCTCGCCGCAGCGGCGCTGCTCTGGGTTCCCATCGCGGTGCGCGCCGACACCACCGAGCCGATCAGCGTCAAGGTCAACATGGCGCGGATCCTGAGGATCAGCGCACCGGCAGCGACGGTGATCGTCGGCAACCCGGTGGTCGCCGATGTCACCATCCAGGACCCGCAGACGCTGGTGCTCACCGGCAAGAGCTACGGCGAGACGAACCTCATCGTCCTCGACTCGATGGGCAATCCGATCGCCGACACCATCGTCTCGGTGATCCAGGGCGAAGCCGACCTGATGACGGTCTATATGGGCACCGCCCGCACGACGCTCAGCTGCAAGCCCGTCTGCCAGCCGACGATCATGCTGGGTGACGACGCGGACTTCACGAATAAGCAGTTCGGCTCGGCCACCACCATCGAGAGCGCCGCCAGCAAGTAAGGCGGCGTTAACCCTCCGGCCATGCCGATCAAATGCCGGCAGCAGCCCTAACCTCCGGTTAGCACTGCCGCCGCTAGCATCCGGCGTGAAGAACTCCGCCCTGCCCCCTGGATGCCGCGCATGCCTTCGCTGCTGAGACGGCTGATCGCCCCCGCGATTGTGCGCGGCCGCAGTTTTGCGCGCGACGAGCGCGGCGTCACGGCCATCGAATTCGGCATCCTGGCGCTGCCCTTCTTCACGCTGATCTTTGCGATCATCGAAACGGCGATGATGTTCTTCGCCCAGCAGATTCTCGACAGCGCCGTCGAAGATGCGAGCCGCATGGTGCGTACGGGACGGGCGCAGGCGGCAGGCTACGACCTCACGGCATTCCGCAACTACATGTGCGGCTACACCTTCAATCTCTTCGACTGCTCGAAGATCCAGCTCAAGGTCGATGTGCTGACGAGCTTTGCCGACGTGCAGATCAATCCCACGGTCGAGACCTGCAATTCGACGACCTGCACTTGGTCCCTCACGCAGGCCTACACACCCGGGACCGGGCGCAGCATCATCCAGGTGTCCGCCTATTACCGCTGGCCGCTGCTGGTGGTGCTTCCGTATTTCAACCTCAAGAACCAACCCGACAATTATCGCCTGATGAGCGCCATTCGGGTGTTCCGCAACGAGCCGTTCACATCGTGAAGGCCCTGGGCGACATCCTGGCGCGCGCGCGCCGCTTCCGGCGCGACGAGGGCGCGACGGCGGCCGTCGAGTTCGCGCTCATCATGCCGTTCCTGCTGGCGCTCTATTTCGGCTCGATGGAGGCCTCGGCGCTGTTCACCGCCGACAAGCGCGTCAATTCGATTTCCGCCACGGTGGGCGATCTCGTGTCGCAATGGGATCCGGGCGATGGAAATCTCACGACTACGACGCTCAACGACTACTTCGCCGCCTCCGCCGGCCTCATCACGCCCTATTCTTCGAGCGGCGTCAAAATCGTCGTGTCGCTGGTGGAGGTGAAGTCGGACGGCACCACCAAGGTGCTGTGGAGCAAGCCCTATGGCGGGGCGACGGCGCGGACGGTCAACCAAGCCTACACCCCGCTCAGCTCGGGGCAGATGATGAACCAGGTGTCGCGCGGCGGCTGCGTGGTGGCGGCGGAAACGAGCTATTCCTACAAGCCCGTGCTCGGGCAGGTGTTCACCAGCGCGCTCAACCTCTCCCACACCAATTACTTCCTGCCGCGCTTCGGCAGCACGCAGCCGATCAATCTCGACACCACTTCGCTCACCGCCACGGCTTGCACGGCCTAGGAGCCGCATGGCATGAGCCTCGCGCACACTGCGAGGCCCGCCATGACCGATGCCCCGATTCCCGTCTTCGACCTCGGCGGCGTCTTCATCGAATGGAATCCGATGTGGCTCTTCCGCAAGCTCTTTGCGACGGAAGAGGAAGCGCAGTGGTTCCACGACACCATCTGCACGCCGAGCTGGAACCTCGAATTCGACGCCGGCGACATCTTCGCCGAGGGTGTGGCGCGGCTCGTGACGCGCTTTCCGAAATACTGGCGGGAAATCCAGGCCTTCGACCTCCGCTGGGAGGAGACCTGCGGCGCCTTTATCGAGGGCACGATCGCCATCCATGACGAACTGATCGCCAGCGAGGTGCCGACCTTCGCGATCACCAATTTCTCGTGGGAGAAGTGGGTGAGCCGGCTGGGCAAGTGGCCCTTCCTCGAAAAGTTCGACGGCGTGGTGGTCAGCGGGCTCGAGCATCTGGTCAAACCGGATCCGCGCATCTATCGCGTGTTCTGCGAACGCTACGGCCTCGCGGCCGGCGAGTGCGTCTTCATCGATGACAGCGAGCCCAACGTGATTGCGGCGCGGAAATTCGGGATGCGGGCGATCCATTTCACTGGCGCGGACGCGTTGCGGAAAGAGCTGATTGCGCTGGGGCTGCCGCTCAAGGCGCAATAGCTACTTTGTGCCATACATGCGGTCGCCGGCGTCGCCGAGGCCGGGGACGATGTAGCCCTTCTCGTTGAGGTGGCTGTCGATCGCGGCGGTGAACACCGGCACGTCGGGGTGCGCCTCGGTGAAGTGCTTGATGCCTTCGGGAGCGGCGAGCAGGCAGAGGAAGCGGAGGTTGTTGGCGCCGCGCTCCTTGAGCTTGGTGACGGCCGCCACCGACGAGTTGGCGGTCGCCAGCATGGGATCGACGACGATGATCAGGCGGTTCTCGAGCTCGCTCGGCGCCTTGAAATAGTATTCTACCGGCTGCAGCGTCTCGTGGTCGCGATAGATGCCGATATGGGCGACGCGCGCCGCCGGCACGAGGTCGAGCATGCCGTCGAGCAGCCCGTTGCCGGCGCGGAGGATCGAGGCGAAGACCAGCTTCTTGCCCTTGATGGTGGGCGCGTCCATGCGTGCGAGGGGGGTGTCGACCGGGATCATCTCGAGCTCGAGGTCGCGCGTCACCTCGTAGCACATGAGGTGGGCGATCTCGCGCAGCAGCCGGCGGAAGCCGGCGATCGAGGTGTCCTTGTCGCGCATGATCGTCAGCTTGTGCTGGATCATGGGGTGATCGATGACGGTAACCTTGGCCATGTGATCCCCGTTGGCGCGCTACAGGAACGATCGCCCGTGCCGGCCGGGCGGCAGGCCGAGCCAGTGGGCGATGCTCTCGCCAATATCGGCGAAGGTGGAGCGGATGCCAACCGTTCCCGGCGTCAGCTTTGGGGAAAAGCAGAGAATCGGCGTTTGCTCGCGCGTGTGGTCGGACCCGATCCAGGTCGGGTCGTTGCCGTGGTCGGAGGTGAGCAGCAGGAGATCGTCGTCGCGCAGGCGCGCGATGAGCTCGGGCAGGCGCGCGTCGAACGCCTCGAGCGCCCGGGCGTAGCCGGGCACATCGCGCCGATGGCCGAACTGCTCGTCGAAATCGACGAAGTTGGTCATCACGTAGTCCCCGTCGCGGGCCATTTCGAGCGCCTCGAGCGTGCGGTCGAACAGCACCATGTTGCCCGACGCCTTGATCTTGTGGGTCACGCCCGAGCCGGCATAGATGTCGGAAATCTTGCCGATGGCGAAGACCTGTCTTCCGGCGTCCTTGACGCGGTCGAGCAGCGTCGGCTCCGGCGGATGGATGGCAAAATCGCGCCGGTTGCCCGTGCGCTTGAACGTGGCGCGGGTCTCGCCGGTGAAGGGCCGGGCGATGACGCGGCCGATCATCAGTTTCGATGTGAGCCGGAAGGCTTCCTCGCAGACGTCGTAGAGCCGCTGCAGCCCGAAATGCTCCTCGCTCGCGGCGATCTGAAAGACCGAGTCGATCGAGGTGTAGCAGATCGGCTTGCCGGTGCGGATCGACTCTTCGCCCAGCTCCTGAATAATCGGCACGCCCGAGGCATGCCTGTTGCCGAGGATGCCGGGCAAGTGGGCGTTGGCGATCAGCGCATCGGTCAGGTCTTTGGGGAACGTCGGCTCGGTCTGCGGGAAATAGCCCCAGGCGAAGGGCACCGGCACGCCGGCGATCTCCCAGTGGCCCGAGGGCGTGTCCTTGCCCTTCGACACTTCGCGGCCCACGCCCCAGCGGCCGCCTTTGGCCTCGGCGCTGAGCCCGCGCGGCAGGTGGCCGGTCGAGAGTTGCGCGGCCGCCCCAAGCCCCATCGCATCCATGTTGGGGACTTTGAGATCGTAGTTGGCCGCGATGTGACCGAGCGTGTCGGCACCGGTGTCGGGATGGCCGTGACCGTCACTGTAGTCGCCCGCATCGGGCGCGCCGCCGATGCCGAAGCTGTCGAGGATGCAGACGATGGCGCGGGGCATGGGGTTCTCCTGTGGGCAGTGTAGCGGACGGAACGGGATTGTCACGGCGCGACGGCGCCTCCGGTGCCCCGGATCGGTTGCAAGGTGGACAGCGCTCCCGGGACGACACGCCCCTGGGGTACTGTTTATGGGACGTACCGTCCCGGGAGCGGCAGGATTTCGGAGTGGGGTTCAGGCTGGCGAGTCCTGCCGCCAGCGTTAAGCCCAAACCTCGCAAGGGGACGATCCCTCACGCCTACCGGCCTCGTTCGCGTCGTTCGC
>CAYRZM010000012.1:0-19540 GCA_964428685.1 uncultured Devosia sp.
GAAGCTCGCGCTCGATCTGCTCGACCCCGCCAACTTCGGCAAGATGTCGGCTGCGGGCGGCGCCCTGTTCACGCCGGCTTACGCCAACCTTTGGACTGACGATCTCATCAAGTCCGATCCGAACCTGGCGATCATCAAGGAACAGGTGAGCGTCACCAATCCGTTCATCGGCACCTCGTGGCCCGCTCCGCCGAGCGCGCCGATCGACGCGATCCGCGCACAGGGCGTGGTCGAGCAGATGGCCGGCAACATCATCTCGGGACGAATGAGCCCGGAGGATGCGGTCAAGGACGCCCACCAGAAGATTGTCAACATCTTCGAAGAGGGCGGCATCCCGCAGCCATAAGCGTCGTTCGCGGAGGGGCGGTGCCCCTCCGCCTCTGCTCATGAGGGACGGCTGATGGCAGACCACGCACAAGCGACGACGGTTCCGGTCGCCGCCAACCCGTTCTTCGGCACCAAGCGCCTGCAGAAGATTCTGGGACGCGACTGGAAGGTCGCGTACCTGTTCGTCGCGCCGCTGGTGATCATCATGGTCGGCCTGATCCTCTGGCCGTTCATCAGCGCCATCATGATGAGCACCACCTCGCTCAACTTCACCACCGGCAAGACGGTGAGCGTGGGGCTGCGAAACTACCAGCGGCTGTTCGTGAGCAGCGACTACCTGCTCGCGATCGCCAACACGATCCAGTTCACGATCTGGTCGCTCGGTGTGAAGTTCCTCGCCGGCATGATGATCGCGCTGATCCTCAACAGCCGCATGCCCTTCCGCAACATCCTGAGCGGCGTGATGCTGCTGCCCTGGATCGTTCCCGAGATCGTCACCGCCCTCGCCTGGAAGAGCATCTATGACCCAATCTTCGGCGGCCTGAACCCCATCCTGATCGGCCTCGGCCTGATCGACCAGCCCGTCGGCTGGCTGTCGGACTCGCATCTCGCCATGGGCAGCGTCATCGCCGTCAACGTCTGGAAGGGGATTCCCTTCTACGTGCTGCTGCTGCTGGCGGGCCTCAAGGCCATCGACAAGGAGCAGCTCGAGGCCGCGGAAGTCGATGGCGCCAACGCCATCCAGCGCTTCCGCCACGTGACTCTGCCGGGACTTCGCTATGTGATCATCGTCGTCCTGCTGCTGAGCTTCATCTCCACCTTCAACCAGTTCGGCCTCATCTTCCTGATGACCGGCGGTGGGCCGAGCGGCGCCACCAAGCTCTACTCGATCCTTGCGTACGAGAAGGCGATCGGCTCGCTGCAATACGGACCCGGCAGCGCCATTGCCTTCAGCGTGGCCCCCTTGATGGCCGTGATGATCTGGCTGCTCGCGCGCTTCATGCGGCAGGACGACAAGGCCAACTCCGACACGCGCAAGCCGGGACTTGGTGATCGGCTGCTTGGGGCGGCCGGTGCCGCTCTCAGCGTCGTCCTCGACATCGTATTCTGGCCGTTCGACATGATCTATCGCGGCCTCGAGGCGGCGTGGAAGGCGGTGCGCGGCAGCGAGCCCTTGATGAAGCGCGCCGGCCGCGAGCGCATTCACATCGCGCTGCGCCTGCTCCTGCTCGTGCCGGTACTGCTGTTCGTGCTCTTCCCGTTCTACTGGGTGATCGTCACGTCGCTGAAGACCACGCCGCAGATCAGCGAGCGAAGCTCGATCTTCTGGCCCAACCCGATCACGCTCGACCAGTATGTGGCGCTGGTCCAGCGCACGCCGTTCCTCACCTGGTTCCGCAATTCGGTGATCGTCGCCGCCGCGAGCACGGTGGTGTCCGTGGCGTTTGCGTCTCTTGCTGCCTATGCGTTGTCGCGGCTCAAGTTCCTGGGCGCCGGCGCACTCACGACGTTCCTGCTCATCACCTATCTGCTGCCCGGCACGCTCCTCTTCATCCCCCTCTACCAGACCCTCAACACGCTGGGCCTCATCAACAGCTACGGCGCTCTGGTCTCGACCTATCCGACGTTCCTGCTGCCCTTCGCGACCTGGGTCATGATCGGCTATTTCCGCTCGATCCCCGTCGAGCTTGAGGAAGCCGCCATGATCGACGGCGCGAGCCGGCTCTACGCCTTTTGGCGCATCACCCTGCCGCTCGCTGCGCCGGCGCTCCTGTCGGTGACGCTCTTTGCCTTCACCAATGCCTGGAACGAGTTTCTCTTCGCCTTCGTGTTCATCACCAGCGAGTCACTCCGCACGCTGCCGATCGGGCTGCAGTCGATGGTGGTGGGCGACATCCTCCCGTGGGGCCAGCTCATGGCCGCCTCGCTTCTCACGGCGGTGCCGGTGGTGATCCTCTACACCTACGCCCAGCGCTTCCTGGTCGAAGGGCTCACCGTGGGGGCGATGAAGGGCTAGAGTTCGACGGCCTGCGGCATGGTCTCCTTGAGGATCTGGAGGAGGGCTCGGATATAACCGAAACAATAGGCGAAGGCGGCGCTGTCGTCCTCGGCGCCGCTCAGCGTCGGCACGTGGTCCGGCATCAGCATGTACTTGAAGCCAACCTCGGCGTAGAGCCTCACTGACTCCCACATGTCCATGTCGCCTTCGTCGGGGAACGTCTCCATGAAGGAGAGCTTCCGGCCCTTGATGTTGCGGAAGTGGACGTTGAAGATTTTCCCCCGCGTGCCGAACCAGCGGATCACGTGGCCGATCTCGGCGCGCGGGTCGTCGAGCATCTCGCCGATCGTGCCCTGGCAGAAATTGAGGCCGTGATAGGGGCTCTCGCGCATCTGTACGAATTTCTTGAGGCCCTCGACCGTGCCCAGCACGCGCGTCACCCCCCGATAGCCCGGGGGAATGTAGGGGTCGTGCGGGTGACAGGCGAGGCGCACGCGGCTGCTCTCGGCGACCGGCACCACCCGCGCGAGGAAGTAGTCGATCCGCTCCCAGTTTTCGTCTTCGCTCAAAACCCCCGCGAGCCCTGGAGCTGCGTTCTGGTCCATCTTGTCCCAGCGGAAGGCGGCATTCATCGAGCCGCCGCGTCCGGGCTCGTCCGGCGAGCGCGGGATGCCGATGATGTTGAGGTTGTATTTGGCCGCCGGGATGCCGAGCGCGGCAAGGTTCTCGATCAGCGTGCAGATCGAGTCGATCTGCCGGTCGCGATCGGGTCCCTTGGTCAGGATGTCGGGGCTATGCTGGCGCTCGATCGGCGTCGATTCGAGGGGCAGCTGGACCATGTCGAGCACGAGGCCCAACCGGTCGAGCCGGTCCTGGTGGCGTTTCAGCGTTTCGAGCGTCCACTCGTGCGGGTTTCCGTCGGGGTCGGCGCACACATGGCGCACGCCCAGCTGCGCGAACTGGCGATAGCCATCGTCGGTCAATACGCGGTTCTGCGTCCCGAGATACATTCCGGCCCTCCTCGCGGGCGATTTGCGTGGACCCGCTTTTCTGCGTCGACTACCCTGAGCCCACGCGCCGCGAATGGAAAGGCCGGAGGGGGGACGATGCCGCACTTTGCGCCGACCGCGATGGCCCAGGCGATCGCCACCGATCTGCTCTGCTTCCCCATCACCCACATGCGGGACGACCTGAGCTTTGACGAAGCGCCCTACCGCGCCCATCTCGCCTGGATGCTCGATGCCAAGCCCGCGGGCGTATTCGCCGCCGGCGGTACCGGCGAGTTCTTTTCGCTCTCGCCCGATGAGGTCGAGCGCGTCACGGCGGCGGCGGTCGCGACGGCTGCGGGGCGCGTCCCGGTGCTGGCGGGCGTCGGCTACGGCACGGCACTGGCGATCGATCTGGCCCGCCGCGCCGAGCGCGCCGGGGCCGACGGCATCCTGCTGCTTCCGCCCTATCTGCTGACGGCGAGCCAGCAGGGCCTCGTCGCCCATGTCGAAGCGGTCTGTCGTGCGACCGGCCTCGGCGTCATCGTCTACAACCGCGACAACGCCATCTTGGATGCCGAGAGCGTCGCGCGACTCTGCGACCGGTGTCCGAACCTCGTGGGCCTCAAGGATGGCGTCGGCGATATCGAACTCATGGTGCGGACGCGCGGGCTGGTCGGTGACCGCCTGGTCTATGTCGGCGGGCTGCCGACAGCCGAGCTTTTCGCGCGCCCGTACCTCACGATGGGAGTGCCGACCTACTCGTCGGCCCTTCTCAATTTCATGCCGAACTTCGCGCGCGGCTTCTATCGGGCGGTGAAGGCGGGCGATACGGCAGCTACCGACGCCGGCCTCCGCGACTTCATCCTGCCCTACACGGCCATCCGCAATCGCGGGAAGGGCTATGCCGTGGCGATTGTGAAGGCCGGCGCTAGGATCGTCGGCCGTCCCGGCGGCCCCGTGCGTCCGCCGCTCACCGACCTCGACGCGAAGTCTTTCGCCGACCTCGAGGCGCTGATCGAAACGCACGGCGACGTCGCGCCGGGTGGGCGGCAAAGTTCAGGGTGACTGCCAAAAGGTTGGCTGGGGAACCTGGATTCGAACCAAGATTGACGGAGTCAGAGTCCGCTGTTCTACCGTTGAACTATTCCCCAAGCGGTGCGGCCTGGCACGCTGGATGATCGGGCGCCGGGCGCCGATCGCGGCCAGCTTCTAGCGGCATTCGAAACCCCAATCAACACCTTGCGCGCCGCCCTTAACCGCGCGGGTTAACCGCGCGGCGTCAATGTGCCGCTCACCATCCTGTCCAAATGGTAATGCGGATGCCTTCTCATCGCCGCCTTTGACCCCGAACTGGCCCTGAACCTTCGGGCCGTCTGTCCCGTTTGAGAGCCCGAATAGCGTCTTTTTCGCGTTCTGGTTCCCACCCTCAAGCCGGCGGGCTCGCGCCCGCCTCGATTGGATGATGATGAAACGCACCCTTTTCCGCATGGCCGCGCTTGCTGTCGCGGCCCTCTCAACCGCTCCGGCGCTGGCCGCCGGCGCAAGTCCCGTCGGTCAGTGGCAGGTCACGACCGGCGAAGCCCGCTACGAAGTGATCGCCTGCGGCACGGGCAGCCAGCTCTGCGCCAAGCTGGTCTGGCTGAGCCCGAACGCCCGCACGACCGACAACCTCGCTTTGCTCAACACCTATGTGGTCAAGGGTGCCGAGCCCGCCGGCGGCGGCACCTGGAACGGCGACGTCGTGTTCGACGGCCACAGCTACACCGGCACGATGACGATGGTGTCCAAGAACTTCATGACCCTCAAGGGGTGCTCCGGCATTCTTTGCCAGACCTACGAGTTCACGCGCATCTAGCCGCCAGACGGGCTAAAGCCTTGCAGCGCCCCGGTTTCCGCCGGGGCGCTTTGCTTTTGACAGGTTCGCTCGCAATGCCGTAGGCTTTCCCCGACTGATGAACAGAGCTGCGCCCGGGCGCCCAGCCGATGCTGGAGGCGACTGCGCAGAAGGAAATAGGCGAGTGACCGAAACGTCTCGGTCCGCTGCCGCAGCCGCGCCCCAGGGCGAGGTGTCTGCCGAGGGCGTTGGGGCGTCTCGGCGAACTGCGCCGGGAGAGATTGCTCCTCTGCCGGCCGGTGCGGAAAAGCGGGCGCAGATTCCACCCACGCCCTCCCGCCGTCCACGCGCGCCGGTCTATGCGGCGCTCGACCTCGGGACCAACAACTGCCGACTGCTTATTGCGCGACCGCATGAGGGCAGTTTCCGGGTTCTCGACGGCTTCACGCGGATCGTGCGGCTGGGCGAGGGGCTATCGACCACCGGCCGGCTGAGCGACGCCGCGATGGACCGCACCATCGAGGCACTGAAGCAGTGCCGCAACAAGCTGCGCGAACACGAGCCCGCCCGCATGCGGCTCATCGCAACCGAAGCGTGCCGCTCGGCGAGCAACGGCGCCGCCTTCATCGCCCGCATTCGCGAGGAGACCGGCCTCGAACTCGAGATCGTCGATCGCCGCACCGAAGCGGAGCTCGCCGTCACCGGCTGCGCCGATCTGATCGGAGAGGACAGCGCCGGGGCGCTGATGTTCGACATCGGCGGCGGGTCGTCCGAACTCGCCTGGCTCGATTTCCGAGGCGGGCGGCCGCGGCGGCAGGGCAAGATGGCGGCCTCGATCCGTTCATGGCAGTCGCTGCCCGTGGGGGTCGTGTCGATCGCCGAGCGGTTCGGCGGCGTCGACGTGACCCAGGCCAGCTTCGAGGCGATGGTGGCGTTCGTCGCCGACCAGCTGCGGGAGTTCAAGGGGCGCGGCAAGCTCCGCCAGATGATCGCCGACCATCCGGTGCACCTGATCGGAACTTCCGGCACGGTGACGACGCTGGCCGGCCTTCATCTCGGCCTCGAGCGCTACGAGCGGCAGAAGGTCGACGGACTCTGGATGAGCCGGGCCGAGGTGGACGCGACGATGGCGGCTCTCCTCGCGATGCCGTTCGACCGCCGCGTATCGCACCCCTGCATCGGCCGCGACCGCGCCGACCTCGTCCTGCCCGGGTGCGCCATTTTCGAGGCGATCCGCCGCGAGTGGCCGACGGAACGGGTACGGGTCGCGGACCGTGGGCTGCGCGAAGGCATCCTCATCTCGCTGATCGACGAGGACCGCGCCGCGCGTCGTGCCCCCCAGGTCCGCCCCTGATGGTCAAGACCACCAATATGGGCGGCGGCACCGGACGACGGTCCGACCGCGACCTCAAGGTGCGCGTCAAGACGAGCAAGGGCCGAAAGATCGGCTCGACGCTCTGGCTGCAGCGTCAGCTCAACGACCCCTATGTGGCTCGCGCCAAGGCCGAAGGTTACCGCTCACGCGCGGCCTATAAGCTCATCGAGCTCAACGAGCGCTACAAGCTGCTGCACAGGGGACAGCGGATCGTCGATCTCGGCGCAGCACCCGGCGGCTGGAGTCAGGTGGCCGCTCCCATTGTCGGATCGACCGACGCCACTCCCCTGATCGTGGGGATCGACTATCTCGACATGGACCCGATCCCCGGCGTCACTCTGCTCAAGAAAGACTTCAACGACGCTGACGCGCCGGATGAGCTCATTGCTGCGCTCGGCGGCCACAAGGCCGACCTCGTGCTGTCGGACATGGCCGCGCCCACCACCGGACATCGCGCCACCGACCACATCCGCATCATGGCATTGGTGGAACTCGCCGCCGACTTTGCCATCAAGGTTCTGGCGCCGGGTGGGGCGTTTGTCGCAAAAGTGTTTCAGGGCGGCACCGAGCACGAGCTGCTGGCCCTGCTGAAACAGCATTTCACCACGACGCTTCATGCCAAGCCGCCGGCGAGCCGGAGCGAAAGCGCCGAAACCTACCTCGTCGCGCGCGGCTTCAAGGGCTAGGCGCCTACTCCGCGGGGGACTGCAGCGGCGTGGCGTGGCCCGTGAGGTGCTGGCCGGCCGTTTTGGGCAGGAAGTAGAACATCGCGGTCGAGACCAGCGCGACGCTGGCGATGATGGTGAAGGCCCAGTGGAAATCGGCGAGCACGGGCGGCCCGCCATGGCTCAGGCGGAACGCCTCGAGCGCGCCGCCGCCGAGGGCCACGCCGAAAGCGAGGGAGAGCTGCACCGCGACCTGGCTGATGACGTTGGCCTGGCCCGCATCCTTGTCCTCGATGTCGGCGAAGGTGAAGGCGTTGGTCGCGGTCCAGAACACCGACTGGAAGAAGCCGGTGACGACGAGCAGCGGCATCATGACGGCAAACGGCGTCTGCGGCGAATAGACTCCCATCAGGTAGACACCCAGCACCGTGACGAAGGTCGCGATCACCAGCGACACGCGGAAGCCGAGGCGGTGAAGGATCGACTCCGACACGAACTTTGCCGCAAAGGCGCCGACCGCCGTCGAGAAGGTGACCGTGCCGCTCTGGAACGGATTGAGCCCGAAGGCGAGCTGCAGCATCAGGGGAAAAAGGAAAGGCATCGCGCCGGTGCCGAGCCGGAAGAAGGTGCCGGCAACGACGGTCGTGCGGAACAGCGGGAAGCGGAAGACGCGCAGGTCGAGCAGCGGATAGTCGGACCGGCGGAAGTGCCAGAGGTAGAGGCCGGCGCTGAGCGTGCCGCCGACCAGTGCGGCGTAGCCGAAGCTCGCCGGCAGAGCTGGAAGGGTCAGGACCGAGATGCCGAACACCCAGCCCGCGAACGCGATGCCGGCGAGCAGGAAACCGAGAAAATCCATGCGGCGCGTGGCATTGCGGTGCCAGTCCGGGAGGAACCGGCTCACCAGGCCCAGGCCGGCAATACCGATCGGGATGTTGATCAAAAAGATCCAGTGCCAGCTGAGATAGGTGGTGATGAAACCCCCGATCGGCGGCCCCACGATCGGGCCGACGAGGCCAGGGATGCTGAGCCAGGCCATGGCGTCGACCAGCTGGTTGCGCGGCGTCACCCGCACCAGCACGAGCCGCGCCACCGGCGTCATCATCGCCCCGCCCATGCCCTGGAGGAATCGCGAGAGCACGAAGGTGAAGAGCGAATTGGAGACCGCACAGCAGATCGAGCCGGCCATGAAGATGACGATGGCGACGCGGAACACGTTGCGCGCACCCCAGCGGTCGGCCATCCAGCTCGAGATCGGGATGAAGATCGCGAGCGCCACCAGATAGGCCGTCAGCGCGAGCTTGAGCGCGATCGGCTCCGATCCGATGTCGTGCGCGATGGCCGCGAGCGAGGTCGCGATCACGGTCGAGTCCATGTTCTCCATGAACAGGGCGACCGCGAGGATCAGCGGGACGATGCGGTTGCCCATGCCTCTAGGCCACGGCCTCCTGCTTGGGCAGGGGCTGCACGCGATGGCCCGACATGTTGGCGCCGGCGTCGGGCGGCAGCCTGAGGAACGTGATGGAGCTGATCGCCGCCAGCAGCGCCACGATGAACCAGGCGATGTGGAAGTCGGCAAGATCGAGTGGCGCGTTGCGGATGACGGTCGAGGCTTCGAGGATGCCGCCCGCGACGGCAACGCCAAGTGCCACGCTGATCTGCTGCGCGACGGCGGAGATCGACGTCGCCTGGCTCGCTTCGCTGTCGGGGACGTCGGCATAGCCGAAGGTGTTGACGCCGGTGAAGAAGAACGAGCGCGTGAGCCCGCCGATGAACAGCAGGAACATCAGCAGGTAATGGTTGGTGTCGGGCGTGAAGAGCCCGTTGACCGCGAGGAACGCGGCGCCGACCGCCGAGGTGACGGCCAAAACGCGCGGGAACCCGAAGCGGGCGTAGAGTCGCGTGGCCCCGAACTTGCTGATGATGGCGCCGAAGGCGGCGACGAAGGTCGTGAGCCCCGACTCGAACGGGGTGAGCCCGAAGGTCAGCTGCAGCATCAGCGGCATGAGGAACGGGAAGGCACCGATGCCGATGCGGAAAAAGAGCCCGCCGACGACCGCGGTGCGGAACACGCGGTTCCTGAATAATTTGGGATCGAGCAGCGGGAAGGCGGTCCGCTTCGTGTGCCGGAGGTAGAAGATCGTCGCGACGATCCCGACCGCCACACAGGCATAGCCGACTGCGGTCGGGATCGCCGGCAGGCTGATCACCGAAAGCCCGAAGATGATCCCCGAAAAGGCGACGGCAGTGAGGAAAAATCCCGGCAGGTCGATGGGTCGCGGCGTTCGCGGCTCGGGTGGCGGCAGGAAGCGGGTGGCGAGGATGATGCCGATGATGCCGATCGGCACATTGATCCAGAAGATCCAGTGCCAGCTGAGATAGGTCGTGAGCGCGCCCCCGATCGGCGGCCCCGTGAGCGGGCCGATCAGCGCCGGGACGGTGAGCCAGGCCATGGCATTGACCAGCTCGTTGCGTGGCGTCACCCGCAGGAGGACCAGCCGCGACACCGGGGTCATCATTGAGCCGCCGATGCCCTGGAGGAACCGCGACACCACGAACGTCGGAAGCGAATCCGAGAACGCGCAGGCGATCGAGCCGATCACGAACACGCCGATGGCGATGCGGAAGATATTGGGCGCGCCGAACCGGTCGGCCATCCATCCCGAGATCGGAATGAAGATGGCGAGCGAAACGAAATACGACGTCAGTGCCAGCTTGAGGGCGATCGGACTGGTGCCGATGTCGGCCGCGATGGCCGGCAGCGAGGTCGCGATGACCGTCGAATCCATGTTCTCCATGAACAGGGCGACGGCGAGGATAAGGGGGGTGATGCGGATCAATTTGGCGGGTTTGGGCGGCTAGGAGGCCCTCCGATTGCTATGGTCCTAACGGTTGCCCGCCGCAAGGGCGAAGCGCGAAATCGCGGGATCGTGACGAAGATGCCACGGTTGACCCTGCGGGTCGAAGCGTTTTCAATTGGCTGACAACTCCTTAACGGCCCAGATGAAGAGCTTCTCCCAGTCCAGTTTCGCCTCCGAACACGCCGTCGCCCTCGATCTTGCAGCCGAAGCGGTTCGCAACGACCCCCACGCCCTGTTCACCGATTTCCAGTGGTTCCTGCTCGAGGGCAGGGACACGATCTTCTTTACCGCGTTCTCCAAGACGCGGTTCGATCCCGCTTCGATCCAGAAGCTGACGGGCGAGATGGTGGCGCTCGCGCCGCAGCTGACCCATGGCTTTGTCGGCGCGCGGCCGGGCTATCCGTTCCCGCAGCACATCCTCGACGCCATCACCTCCATCGAAGAGGTCGAGAGTTTCGACGGTTATCCGGACAAGTGGCTGAGCGCGAGCCAGGATGTGTTCGATCATCCCGAACTGCCGCTGTTCCGGGTGATGGCGGCCAACCTCAAGGGTGGGCCAGATGCAGAGGGCCGCGCTTCGATCATCCAGGTGCGCTCGGCGCACTGCCTGCTTGAGGGTTCGGACGCGGCCCTGCTGACGCGGTCGCAGACGGCCAATCACGGCATCCAGTCCGACAAGGGCAACCGCCTCGCGTGGCTCAAGCGCGTGCGCGGGGCGATCAGCGGCTACGCAATGGCTTCGATCTCGGCGCTCGCGGCCGTGGTCGTCAATCCGCCCGAACGGCCGCTCAAGTTCCGCACCCTGGCCTTGCCGCGGCAGCGCATCCGCGCGCTTGCGGCCAAGCTGGGCGTCCAGCAGCGCTCGCTCTATTTCGGCCTCGTCACCTACGCGCTCCATTCCGAAAAAGACCGGCGGGTGAAGGATAAGGTGATCACCGCCGCCTACACCATGCTCGACACAAGGCGCACCGCTTCAGACGACGATTTCTTCCGCGTGCGGGCCCTGCAGGTGGCGTTCCCGTTCGTCCCCGATGTGGCGTCCTACATTCGCGCCGTCAACGCCCAGATGGCGGCGAGCGAGCGCAAGGACGTGACCCGCTTCCAGCTGACGATCCTCGCGATGATGCGGGCGATGCGCCGGCTCAAGGTGCTTGCGCCGTGGTTCGTCTCGCCGAAATTCTGGCGGCTGCAGGGGACCACCGGCGATCTCGTGCTGACGCTCGTGCCACCGCATCGCTCGATGGGACCGTTGACCGAATGGATGATCGAGCCGATCTATTGCGGCGCGTTCCATCAGTCGACCAACATCTGCACCTTCTGTCCCGGCCGCGAGTACATGACGCTCAATTTCGTGGTCGAGGAGCGCCACCTCAGCCATATCGACCGTGTGCAGAGCCTGGTCGCCGAACTCGAGGCGCTCTAGATAGCAGGAAGCTCCGGGCAGCGGCCTTCCCAAAGCCGGGGGCCGATGATACACCCCCTCGCCAACCCGCAGCAGGGACGTGAGTCGCACCGCTGCGGGTGTCCTGTTTTTCCGGGAAGGGTGCTCCCTTGGCAAAGATCATCACCTCCATTACCGGCGACGCGGCGCTGACCTTCGACGACGTGCTCCTGCAGCCCGCCCGTTCGGACGTTTTGCCCACCGAAGTGGATATCCGCAGCCGGGTGACCCGCGACATCGCGCTCAACCTGCCGATCCTGAGCGCGGCGATGGACACGGTGACGGAGAGCGGCATGGCAATCGCCATGGCGCAGGCCGGCGGGATGGGTGTCATCCATCGCAACCTCGAACCGGCGGAGCAGGCCGAGCAGGTGCGGCAGGTAAAATCCTTCGAGTCGGGAATGGTGGTGAACCCGATCACCATCGGGCCGGATGCAACGCTCGCCGACGCGCTGGCGCTGATGCAGGCCAATCGGATCTCGGGAATTCCGGTGGTCGCCAATGGCGGCAAGGGCGGGCGGGTCACCGGCCGGCTGGTTGGCATCCTCACCAACCGAGACGTCCGCTTTGCCAGCAACGAGCGGCAGAAGATCGCCGAGCTCATGACGCACGAGAACCTCGTGACCGTGCGTGACGGGGTCGGCAAGGACGAGGCCAAGACGCTGCTCCATCGCCATCGAATCGAAAAGCTGCTGGTGGTGGACGACGCGGGGAACTGCGTCGGGCTCATCACCGTCAAGGACATCGAGAAGGCGCAGCTCAACCCGATGGCGATCAAGGACGCAGCCGGGCGGCTGCGTGTCGCCGCCGCATCGACCGTCGGCGACAAGGGCTATGAGCGATCGATGGCGCTGATCGATGCCGGCGTGGACCTGCTGGTCATGGCCACCGCGCAGGGGCATTCCGTGCGCGTCGCCGAGGCGGTGGAACGGGTCAAGCGCGAAAGCAACTCGACCCGGATCGTTGCCGGCAACGTCGCGACGGCCGAGGCGACGCGCGCGCTGATCGACGCCGGCGCGGACTCGATCAAGATCGGCATCGGGCCGGGATCGATCTGCACGACGCGGATCGTCGCCGGGGTCGGCGTGCCGCAGCTTGCGGCCGTCATGGCCTGCGCCGAGGAGGCCGACAAGAACGGCGTTCCGGTGATCGCGGACGGCGGCATCAAGTTTTCGGGCGATCTCGCGAAGGCCCTAGCCGGCGGGGCAAGCTGTGCGATGGTGGGATCGCTGCTCGCGGGCACGGACGAGAGCCCGTGCGAGGTCTATCTCTATCAGGGCCGCAGCTACAAAGCGTATCGCGGCATGGGCTCGGTCGGGGCCATGGCCCGCGGCAGCGCCGACCGCTATTTCCAGCAGGAGGTGCGCGACTCCCTCAAGCTCGTGCCCGAGGGCATCGAAGGCCAGGTGCCGTACAAGGGCCCCGCAGGGAACGTGCTGCACCAGCTCGCGGGCGGACTGCGTGCGGCAATGGGCTACACGGGCGCGCACGACCTCGAGGAGTTCCGCGAGAACGCCACCTTCGTGAAGATATCGGGTGCCGCGCTGCAGGAAAGCCACGTCCACGACGTGACGATCACGCGCGAGCCGCCCAACTACCGCGGCGGCATCTAGTGAGCCCGGCCACCGTCGCGCTGATCGCGGCGATCCTGGCGCAAGGGGCTATCGCCCTGGTGCTGCTCTGGGTGCTGGGCGCGATCCGGGTGCCCATGGTCGCGAGCGGCCAGATGCCGGTGGGCAAGGTTGCCCTGTCTCGCGACCCGTGGCCCGAGCACGAGAAGAAAGTCTCCAACGCCTTCGACAACCAGTTCCAGTTGCCGGTGCTGTTCTACGTCGCCGCCGGACTCGCGCTCTACTTCGGCGCCGGCTGGGTCGAGGCGGCGCTGGCGTGGCTGTTCGTCCTCAGCCGCATCGTCCACGCGGTGATCTTTGCCACCCGCAACCGCGTCTATCGCCGCTTCTTCGCCTACACCTTTGGCTACGGCGTCCTCGTGCTGTTCTGGCTGGACCTTGTCGTGCGGCTGGTCCTTGCCGCAGGAGCGCATGCGTGAAGCTCGCGGGCCGCATGGCGGCAGCCATCGAGGTGCTGGCGGACATCGAGCGGCGCCACCGCCCCGTCGCCGACGCGCTCAAGGCCTGGGGCCTCGACAACAGATACGCCGGCTCGGGCGATCGTGCCGCGATCGGCAACTTCGTCTACGACGCGTTGCGCCGGCGCGCGAGCCATGCCTTTGCCATGGGTGCCGATACGCCGCGCGCGCTGGTCCTCAGCGTAGCGGTGCGCGACTGGCGATACTCGCCCGAGGAATTGAGCGATCTCTTCGCCGAGGACAGTCACGCACCCGAAACGCTGAGCGCGGACGAAGTGAGACGGCTGAGTGCCACCGATCCGCTGGCCGGCGCGGCGGACCACATCCGCGCCGACTTGCCGGAGTGGACGTTGCCGCTCTTGCCCTTCGGCGCGGCGACGGTAGACGAGGGACGGGCGATGGCGAGCCGGCCGCCGCTCGACCTCAGGGCGAACACGCTCAAATCGACGCGCGAACGTGTGTTGAAATCGCTGGGCCGGTTCGGGGCCGTCGCAACGGAAATTTCCCCGGTCGGTGTCCGCATCGGCGCGGGTGAGCGCGACAGCCGCACCCCGAACGTGCAGGTCGAGGAAGGCTACCTCAAAGGCGCGTTCGAGGTGCAGGATCAGGGCAGCCAGATCGTAGCCGCGCTGGCCGGGGCCACGGCCGGGGAGCAGGTGCTCGACCTCTGTGCCGGCGCCGGCGGCAAATCGCTGGCCATGGCCGCGGCGATGAACAACGCAGGCCAGATCTTCGCGCACGACAGCGACCGACACCGTCTGGCCCCGATCTACGACCGGCTGAAACGCAACGGCGCACGGAATGTGCAGCTCCGCCCGCCGGGGCAGGGGGTGCTCGACGACCTGATCGGCCGGATGGACCGCGTGGTGATCGACGCGCCATGCACGGGCTCAGGCACGTGGCGGCGTCGGCCGGATGCCAAGTGGAAGCTGACGCCCGAGCAACTCGCCACGCGCGTCGCCGAACAGCGGGCGATCCTCGCGGAGGGCGCCGGTTTCGTCCGACCGGGAGGTGTGCTCGCCTACATCACCTGCTCCATTCTCGCCGACGAGAACGACGGGCAGGCGCGCGAATTCCTAGCGGCCAACACGCTGTTCGAGGCGGTGCCGCTGGAGCCGGCGCTCGAATCCCTGTCGTCCGGCGCAAGCGACAGGGTCTGGCGGTTGCCGCTCGGCATGCTGTTGACGCCGGCACGAACCGGCACGGACGGCTTCTACATTTTTCTCGCGCGCCGCCGCACCGAGTGAACCGCCGGCCTCAGGGCTCCGTTTAGAGCGGCATGAACGCCATTGCTTTCGATCGCCACCGCCCGCGCGACTGGGCGATTGTCCTCGCCTTCATCGTCGTCGTGGTCGCCATCGGCGGCCTCATCGGCATCGGGGCGCGACCCGACGCCTGGTACCAGTCGCTCGCAAAGGCGCCGTGGAACCCGCCCAACTGGGTCTTCGCCCCGGTCTGGTTCACGCTCTATCTGCTGATCGGCATTGCCGGGGCGCGGACCTATCTGCGCGAGCCACGCGGCGTGTCGATGCTGGCGTGGATCGCCCAGATGCTGCTCAACTGGGCATGGTCGCCCGTCTGGTTCGGGCTGCACCTGCTGTGGCCCGCTTTTGCGGTGATTGCCGCGATCTTTGCGCTGATCGTCGGCTTCATCGGGCTCAACTGGCGCGACGATCGGGTGGCGGCGTGGCTGTTCGTTCCTTACGCGCTGTGGGTCGCCTTCGCCGCGACGCTGAATCTCGCCGCGGCGATCCTCAACTAGTCGCTACCGCTTCAGCCGGAGCGCCAGCGCCGTGATGTCGTCGGCCTGTTCGGCGCCGTCCGCGAACCTGTCGACGGCCGCAAACACGTCGCTCAGAATATCGGACGTGCTCCGCGTGCCGGAGGAGGCGAGCGCCTTGTCCAGCCGCTCGTAGCCGAATTCCTCGTCGGCCGGATTCATCGCCTCGGTCACCCCGTCGGTGTAGAGGACGAGGGTGTCGCCCGGCGCCAGCGTGAGCCGGGCGGACGCTGCCGGCCGATCCGGCATCAGCCCGATGGGAATGCCGGTCGCCGGCAACCCGTGCCGTCCCGCGGAGGACAGGATGTAGGGCGGGTTGTGTCCGCAATTGGCATAGTCGAAGGCGCCGGTTTGCGTGTCGAGCACCCCGAAGAAGAGGGTCGCGAACATCGACGCGTCGTTGTCGGTCGAGAGCAGCATGTTGGCGCGCGACATCGTCTCGGCGACATCGGCGGACGTGCGGCCGGCGTTGCGCAGCGTCGTCATCGTCACGGCCATGAACAGGCTTGCCGGAATGCCCTTGCCGCAAACGTCACCGATGCAGAAGGCGAGGCGGTGGTCGTCGAGCGGAAAGAAGTCATAGAGGTCGCCGCCCACGTCCCGCGCCGGCCGCATCGAGGCGCTGAGCTCGACCACGCCCGAGAGCGGCGCCAGGATTTCCGGCCGCGGAAGGAACGAGCGCTGGATCACGGCGGCGCTGGCGAGCTCCGCCGCCTGCCGGCGCTTGTCGGCGATCTGGTCGGCGAAGCGCTTGAAGGTGTTCGCGAACGTCACGAGCTGCGGCGAAGGATGCGCCAGCTCGTCGAGGATGCGCGGATCGAACTCCAGCCGCTCGAGCGCCGACAGGGCGTTTCCATAAAGGCTGAGCGCGCGATTGGTGCCGTCGAGCTGCCGGCCGAGCTGGGCGATGACCGAGAGCAGGAAATCGGGCTCCCGCCGGCCCACGTCGCGCAGCACCGCGGCCTCGATGCGATAGACGGTCACCGGCGAGGTCGCCTCGATCGTCGCGGTGCGCGGAAACGCGGCGAGTACACCGAGCTCGCCGATCAGCCGGGGCGCCTCGAGTGAAGCCAATTGTACGCGGTCGTAGTCGGATTCCGCGAACACCGCGACAGAGCCCTCGGCCACATAGAGCGCGAAGTCGCTCGCATCGCCCTGCCGCAGGAGCACGTCGCCGGCCAGGTGTGTCTCGGGTTTCAGATCGCGAACGACGTCGTCAAGCGCGCGGATCCCGACATCCGCGGTGCGGGTCTGGCTGTAGCGAACCTTGGAACGGGCGGCGGGAGCGGGCGAAGAGTCGGTCACGCGTCCGCTCTAGTCTCCGCGTCGTGCTGCCGCAAGAACCGCACGATCACACGGTTGCCGGTGGCGATGGGCTCGTAGAGCAGTTCATCGCTGAAGGAGCGGACCAGTTGAATGCCGAGCCCGCCGGGAATGACTTCGACCAGCGGCCTGCGGATCGGCCGTCCGGGCGCGAGGGAGACATTGAACGGCACGCCGTTGTCCTCGATCACCAGCTCCACGGCGCGGTCGTCGATGGCGATCGAAAGCCAGAGATCGAGCGGATCGATCGCGTCGGCCACCGGTCCGCCCTGGCCGCCGGTCTTGCCGTGCCGCGCCACGTTCAGCCCCAGCTCTTCGAGGCAGACTTCCATCGCGAAGGCGAGTTTGTCGGACAGCGCCTGGGTCGCCGCCGTTTCACGCAGCCATTGCGCAGCCTCGGTGACCCCGTCGATTGTCGCCGGGAAGCGGGATTTCACGACGAGCGGTGTGGTCATCGCCGCTCCCCGTTGCTCAGGCCAGAACGTCGGCCTCGGCCGTCGCCCGGTCCTTGGCGATGGGTATGATCGTGTCGATGCCGCTGGAGCGCAGCACCTGGGCGATGTTGGGCTGCGGATCGAACAGCTCCATATAGCCGTCCTTGGCGCGGATGGTCTTGCAGGTCGAAACCAGCGTGCGGATACCGAGCGATGCCAGGAAGTCGAGCCGGGAGAGATCGACGATCAACCGCTTGGTGTCCTGCGAGATGGCGGCGAATGCCGGGTCGGCCTTGAGCGCTCCCTGCACATCCATGCGACCGGTCAGTTCGACCAGCGTCACCCCATTGTCCAGCTTGACGATGTTCCAGTCCATCAGCCACTCCGCCCCGATCGCAAGGCGCGCCCACCACGCCGAGCGGGCTCACCTACACCAAGGATTGTGACGCTCACGTGACGCTCCCGTCCAGGGGCGGGGAAAGCGCGCGCCGCTGGCTTTGGGTCGTCCCCGTGCTAAGTCTTGGACGCTTTCCGAGCGTCCTTGGGATCATGTCGATGAGCCAGCCCTTTGTCGATTTCAGCCTGCTGGCGCGGGCGACGCAGGAGACGCGCGCGTTTCGCGCCGGCGATGTCATCTTCAAGGAGGGGGACCCCGGTATCGAGTTCTTCGTGGTCAAGTCCGGCAAAGTCTCGGTGCGCCTCGGCAACCGCACGCTGCAAAGCCTCGGCGCGGGAGAGGTGTTCGGGGAGATGGCGCTGATCGATTCCCAGCCGCGGAGCGCAACCATCATTGCTGACAGCGACTGCGTGGTCGTGCCCGTTAGCGAAAAGCAGTTCTTGTTTATGACAAGCGAGGCACCTTATTTCGCGCTGAGCCTGATGCGGGTGCTGGTGCAGCGGCTCCGCGCCGCCAATGAATCGCTGCCCTAGATGGCGCGCTTCAGTCCTGTTCCGGCGGACAGCGCATAACCTGTCGCGAGCATGTCCGGGCTGACGCATTTCCTCGACGAGCTGGCCAGAAGCCTCACTTCTCCGGTGGAGCTCTTCGGTCATTTCACCTACTTCCTGCTGATCGTGTCGATGCTGATGCGCCGCATGGTGGCGCTCCGCATTCTCGCCGTCGCCTCGGGCCTCGCCAAGATCATCTACCGCGCCTTTCTCGTTCTCGATCCCGTCAGCGTGCTGTGGGAGACGATCTTCGTCCTCGTCAACGTCGTCGAGCTCGCCATCATCTGGTACTACGAATACCAGCACCGCTTCACCGAGGAGGGCAGCCACTTCGCGGCAAACATGCCGCCGGGCACCGAGCGGAGTGCCATCAAGCGGTTGCTCGAGCACGCCGACCTCAAGCGCTACAGCCCCGGCGACACGCTCACGCAGCAGGGCGCCGCCGTTTCCGACCTGAGTTACATCGCCGACGGCATCGTGCAGATCGAAAGCGCCGGGCGGATCGTCGCCATCTGCGGCCCCGGCGACTACATCGGCGAGCTGAGCTTTCTGACCCTGCAGCCGGCCAACGCCTCGGCCACCGTCGTCAAGCCGTTGCGCGTGCTCGCTTTCGACCAGGGCAGGCTGCGCGCCGCGATCGAAGCCGATCCGCGGCTTCGCCGTACGCTCGAATCGGCCCTCAACAGGAATCTTGCGGGCAAGCTGGCCCGTTCCAACGCCGAACCGGCGGTGCAGACCCCATAGCCTTGCGGAATCTTGGGGTTCCCACTATGTCCCCGCCAAGATGACCGCAACGCCAGCGCCAGCTTCGCCCGTCGATTCCATCCTCATCGTCGACTTCGGCTCGCAGGTAACCCAGCTCATCGCCCGCCGCCTGCGTGAGGCGGGGGTCTATTGCGAAATCCACCCCTTCAACAAATCGGCGGAAGCTTTCGCCGCCATGCGCCCGAAGGGCGTCATCTTCTCGGGCGGTCCGGCCTCGGTGACGGACGAAGGCAGCCCCCGGGCTCCCCGCGAAGTGCTCGAGTCGAACGTGCCGATCCTCGCCATCTGCTATGGCCAGCAGACGCTGGCCCTGCAGCTGGGCGGCAAGGTCGAGGGCGGCCATGCGCGCGAGTTCGGGCGCGCCGATGTCGAGATCAGGGAACCGAGCGCGCTCTACGAGGGCGTGTGGGAGATCGGCGGCCGCTATCCGGTGTGGATGAGCCACGGCGACCGCGTGACGGAGCTGCCCGCCGGCTTCAGGGTCGTCGCCACCTCGCCCAACGCGCCGTTTGCCATCGCGGTGAACGAGGAGGCGAGGCGCTATACAACGATGTTCCACCCCGAGGTGGTGCACACGCCCGATGGCGGCAGGCTGCTCGCCAACTTCGTCCACAACATCGTCGGGTTGAAGTCCGACTGGACGATGTCGGCCTATCGCACCCGGATGATCGAAAAGATCCGCGCGCAGGTGGGGAAGGGCCGGGTGATCTGCG
>CAYRZM010000013.1:0-2253 GCA_964428685.1 uncultured Devosia sp.
TCCCACAGGCCGTCGCCGTTCTTGGTGAAGCCGGCGGCCGTCATGAGCTGAGCGCTCTTGTCGGGATTGAACTCACGCGGGTTGTACTTGGCCTCCTGCGCCTTGACGGCGGGGGAGTCCGCGAACTTCTGCAGGCCCGGATAGAGCGGGAACGGATAGATCGTCGCGATCTTGGCGCCGTCGTAGAGCACCTGGTCGATCTTGTCCCGGTCGATCACCAGCGACATGGCCTTGCGGACGTTGGGATCATTGTAAGGGGCCAGCTGCGTGTTCATCCACAGCGAGTTCGGCCACCAGTCCAGATACCCGTACGGCGATTCGTTGCCGGTCCAGGACTGCACCTTCGGGTTCTGCTGCAGGATGTTGCCGATCACCTGGGCACGCATGTCGAGCGAGGAGTCGAACTCGTTGTTCACGACGCGCTGGGCGACCGTGTCCATCGGCATGTTGGCGAGGTTGACGACGATGACGCGCTTGACCGCCGGGTCGGGCATCAGCCCGGCCTTGATGGCCCACCACGATTCACGCAGATCGTAGATCTTCTGCGTGGCGTTCCAGGCGATCAGGTCGTACGGCCCCGAATGTGGGATTTCCGTCGTGCCCAGAGCCGCGGTGTAATCCGTCTGCGCGGATTCCCACTTCTTCTGCACGATCGGGATACCGGTGTCGAACTTGAGGCAGAGCACCTCGAACTTGAAGCGCGGCGCCGGGATCTTGAACTTGACCTCGACCGTGTGGTCGTCCTTGGCGGTGGCGCTGTCGTAATACTGGTCGAACGAGGCGTGGTAGGGCAGCTTCTCGTTCTTGTTCTGCTGGTCGAACGTGTAGATCACGTCGTCCGCCGTCACCGGCGTGCCGTCGCTCCACATCGCGTCCGGGTTGATCTTGATCTCGAGCTGCGTGAAGTCCTTGGTGGTGTACTCCATGCTGCTCGCCAGCCACGGAATGTATTTGTCGGCATAGATGCCGTAATACATCAGCGGCTCCCACATGAAGGCGTTGCCCGTCTGGTGGGTGTAGCCCGGGATGGCCCACGGGTTGGTGATGCCGATTGTCTCGGCGCCGCCGTTGCCCAGGATCAGTGTCTGGTTGCGCGGCACGTCCTTGAGACCGCCCGGGGGCGTGATCTCGGTCAGCGTTCCGGTTGCCTGTGCATAGGCAATCGGCGTCGCCAACATCGTTGCAGCGGCCAGCAGGGCGCCGGCCATTAACTTCAGTTGGACCATGTGACGGGTCTCCTCCTCCTGTCGACGAAAGTCTTCGGCTCGCCCCGACCCGAGGCCTGCTTGACGTTCATTCTCAGTGCGGCGGATCGAATTCGGCCGTGAAGCGACGACCTCAGACCCGCGCCTCCTCGCGCGGGCTGAACCCCTCCCTCCAACCCGGACGCTAATATGTCCGACATATTGGCGCAAGACGGATTCTCACGATTCCGTGCGCGGCTTTGCGGCTGGCCGCAGACGCGTTTGACCGCTATAGGCTGGAACTGCCTTCCAATGCCCGCGGTCGCCGATGAACCTCCGACTTTACTCAAGCCAGGCGCTGCACGCCGAAATCCTCCAGGAGCTTGGCCGCAGCATCGCCAGCGGCGAGATTGGCGAAGGACTGGCGCTGCCCAAGGAGAACGAGCTCCAGGAGCGCTTCGGCGCGAGCCGGCAGACGGTGCGCGAAGCGATCAAGGTGCTGGCGGCCAAGGGCATGGTCCGCGCCCGCAAGCGCGCCGGCACGTTCGTGCAGCCGCGCTCCAGCTGGAACCTGCTCGACCCCGACGTGCTGCACTGGCACCCGGCCGGCACGCTGCCCAAAACGATGCTGCGCGACCTCTTCGAGATCCGCTACCTGATCGAGCCGGCCTCCGCCGCCTATGCCGCCGAGCGCGGCGACCCCGACCACATCGCGCGGATCGGTGCCGCCGTCGAGGCCATGGGCCGCGCCGGCGAGGACCACGGCACCTTCTTTGAGGCCGACATGGCCTTCCACCTCGCCATGTTTGCTGCCAGCCACAACCAGCTGATCGACCGGCTGAGCAACATCATGATGCCGCTGCTCGAGGCCAACTTCATGATCCGCCCGCCGATCGGGCCGGGCGGCATGCACGCGGGCTACGAGCATCACGTCGCGGTCTACGATGCCATCGTCAAGCGCAAGCCCGAGAAGGCGCGCAAGGCGATGCTCAAGCTGCTCGACCGCGCCGCGGTGGAGCATTTCGGCTGACGGCATCCCCGGGAGGAGACGCATGCCCAACCAACCGCA
>CAYRZM010000014.1:0-11021 GCA_964428685.1 uncultured Devosia sp.
CAAGGACGTGATGAAGGAGTCGATTTCGGCCGCCAACGGTTACGTCCGTTCGCGGGCCGCCGACCTCGGCATCAAGCCGCCGCTGTTCGACAGCCGCGACATCCACGTGCACGTGCCGGAAGGCGCAACGCCCAAGGACGGCCCATCGGCAGGCATCGCGATGGCCACGGCGATCGTTTCGGTGATGACCGGCATCCCGGTCCGCCACGACGTCGCCATGACCGGAGAAGTCACGCTGCGCGGCCGGGTGCTGCCGATCGGCGGGCTCAAGGAGAAGCTGCTCGCAGCGCTCCGCTTCGGCATCAAGACCGTGCTGATCCCGGTCGACAATGTCCGCGATCTCAAGGAGATCCCGGAGATCGTCACCAAGGGCATGGAAATCGTCCCGGTGAGCCGGATGGACGAGGTGCTGAGCCGCGCGCTGGTCAAGCAGCCCGAGCCGATCGAGTGGAAGTACGACGACGAGGCCGCACAGCCCGCGCCGGTCGTCCCCGATCTCACGCTCGATGGCGATGAAGCCGGATCGGTCGCTCACTGAGCGGCGGCTGCAGACAAAGTTGGACGGCGCCTTCGGGCGCCGTTCTCATTTCGGGGGCTCGTTTCGGGCGCGCTGGTGGCGGGCGACGCGGACGGCGAAGGTTGCAACGTCCCAGGCATTGCGGATGGACACCAGCAACAGGGCGAGCGATGCGGCGCCGATGATCTCCGCCGCCCAGCCGGGAGCCAGAAAGATCGCAATGCCGCCGGCGCCGATGACGGCGTAGGCGAGAGCGGGCGCGACGCCATAAAGGGCGCGGTCGGCGAGTGTCGACTGGTAGAACTCGTAACGCTCGAGGGTCCGCCGCAATGTCAGGACCGAGTAGACGATGCCGGCGATCGCGAGGGCGATGAGCAGCACGGCAATCACGCCGATGAGCCCGTCCGGCATGACCGCGAGCGCGCTGGCGGTGACGATGGCGCCGAGGTGGAAGACGATGGGGTTCTGATAGACCGTGATCCCGCGATCGACCTGGTCCGTGGCGATTTCCGCGGTGAGGGTGGTGACGATGAACATCACGCCCACAAGCGCCGCGGCGGAGGTGCCGATCAGCAGGTAGAAGGTCTCCCAGGCCTCGAACATATTTTCCCACCCTTGCCCGGCACCAGAGGATCGGGGCGGCTGGCGGAAATCAACCCTTTGCTGCGCGCGGTGGCCTGGGCGGTGGCGGAGGCGGGGGCCTGCGCGATGCCCGCCGCGTCCGGGCGCGGTTCCCAAGGCTCACGCGCATGCCGGAGATCATGTAGGCGAGCCCCGCCTCGAACGTGGCTTCGGTGTTGATGGTGCCCAGCGCGAACAGCGGGCGCAGGACGCTTGCGAGGATCGGAAAGCCACCAATGACATCCATGGGGTTCGTCGCGCGGGACGACTTGGGGTCGTCGCGGCCCGTTTCGTCCTGTTCCTCGAGGACGAAGCCGGTCACGTAGCGCGCAACGGTGATCGAGATCGCAAACGCCTCGTCGGGCGTGAACCCGGCATCGACATAGAGTTCGAGCTGGCGCTCCGCATCGGCGAACTGGGAATCGTCCGGCCGGGTGCCGGCATTGAGCCGCGCGCCGTCGCGAACGGACAGCATCGCCTGGCGAAAGCTGCGCGCCGTCGCGAGGGTGAACTCGTCCCAGGGTTCTCCCGGCCGCGGCGCCCGGTCGGCGTGGTAGCGCGACAGCATGAGGGCGTTCAGCGCGTCCAGCAGGTCGCCCTTGCTGCGGAAGTGCCAGTAGAGGGCGGGTTGCTGGACGCCGAGCTTTTCCGCGAGGCGGCGGGTGCTGAGCTGGTCCAGCCCGACTTCGTTGAGCAGGGCGAGAGCCGCTTGCAGGATTTTTTCGCGTTCGATGGCCATGGCCCTTGACTTATCACCGATAAGGCACTTTATCACCGATAAGGTGCTTTATCACTGATAAGGAGTTCACGCCATGACCCGTCCGCTTCTCGTGATCATGGCCACCGTAGCGCTCGACGCGATCGGCGGCGGCCTGATCTTTCCGATCCTTCCCGATCTGCTGAAGCAGGTCACCGGCGGCGGCGACATTTCGATCCTCTATGGAACGATGCTCGCCGCCTATGCCGCCATGCAGTTCATCTTTTCGCCCGTACTCGGAGCGCTGAGCGATCGCTACGGACGCCGGCCCGTGCTCCTGATCTCGCTCGCCGGAGCGCTGCTCGATTATCTAGTGATGACGCTGTCGCCCTGGGGCTGGGTGTTGGTCGTCGGCCGCAGCATCGCGGGTCTCACCAGCGCCAACCAGGCCGTCGCCGCCGCCTACATCGCTGACATCACGCCCGAGAACCAGCGCGCGCAGCGCTACGGCCTTCTCGGCGCGGTGATGGGAATGGGCTTCATCATCGGCCCCGTGCTTGGCGGTGTCCTCGGTGCGTGGTGGCTGCGCTCGCCGTTCCTTGCGGCGGCGATTTTCAACGGCCTCAATCTCGTGGTCGCGGCATTCATCCTGCCCGAAACCCGCACGCCCTCGAGCGAACCGCTCGACTGGAGGACCCTCAACCCGCTGGCGCCGCTCAAGTGGCTGTGGTCGTTCAAGTCGCTGCTGCCGCTGATGACCGCCTCCACCATATTCGGGCTGATCGCTGCGGTGCCGGGGACGATCTGGGTGCTCTACGGGGCCGACAGGTTCGGGTGGGATCCGGTCGCGATCGGAACCTCGCTGGCCGTGTTCGGCGTCGCCACCGCGGTCGCCCAGGGCGTGCTCACGGGCTTGTTCACCAAGCGCTTCGGCGACATGGGCACGCTCATGTTCGCGATCGGCTTCGACACGCTCGCCTATGTCACGATGGCGTTTGCCAACCAGGGCTGGATGGGCTTTGCGGTAGCGCCGCTCTTCGCGCTTGGCGGCCTGGCCATGCCCGCGCTCGGATCGCTGCTGTCGAGCCGTGTCGGGCCGGACATGCAGGGCCAGCTCGCCGGCGTCTCGACGAGCCTGAGCAGCCTTGCCGCCATCGTCGGGCCAGTGGTGTGCACCGCGCTCTATTTCGCCACCCGCGACGTGTGGCTGGGGACAGTCTGGATTGCGGGCGCGGTGCTTTACCTGCTCGCAACACCGCTGTTCTTCCTCGCGCGTGACAAGGGCGAGCCTGCGACGGCCTAGGCCGATTGCTTTCCCGGCGGCGGCGCGACAAGTCTGCGCGCGTGCCGCGCCGCCGAGGGGCAAGTGAACCGACCTCTGATCGTCATCTACGGAACCGTCATTCTCGATGCCATCGGCAGCGGGCTGATCTTTCCGATCCTGCCTCGCCTATTGCAGTCGGTGACCGGCGTCGGCGACATAGCGCCCTATGTCGGCGGCATCTATGCGCTCTTCGCCCTGATGCAGTTCGTGTTCTCGCCGGTGCTCGGCGCGATGAGCGACCGGTTCGGGCGGCGCCCCGTCCTGCTCGTCGCGCTTGGCGGCGCGTCGATCGATTACCTGCTGCTGACATTCGCTCCGGAGCTGTGGATGCTGGTGGTTGGCCGCGCCATCGCGGGGCTTACGGCCGCCAACATGGCCATCGCCACCGCCTACATCACCGACATCACGCCCGAGGCGCAGCGGCCGCAGCGCTTCGGCTGGTTTCACGCCATGTTCGGCGTCGGCTTCATCATCGGCCCGATATTGGGCGGCGTCCTTGGGGACGTCTGGGTACGGGCGCCCTTTGCGGCAGCAGCCGTGCTCAACACTCTCAACTTTCTCGTCGCGCTCTTCGTGCTGCCGGAGTCGCGGCTCGGCTCGCGAGGCGCGCCTCTCGACTGGGCTTCGCTCAATCCGCTGAAGCCGTTGGGCTGGGCGCTCAGCATGAGGTCGCTGCTCCCGCTGATCGGGGTGTTCTTCGTCTTCAGCTTCAACGGCCAGATGTACGGCACCGTCTGGGCGCTGTTCGGCCAGGATGCCTTCCATTGGAACGGCGTTACGGTCGGCCTGTCGCTCGCGGGGTTCGGTCTCTTCCATGCGCTGGTGCAGGTGTTCCTGCCCGGGCCCTTCACCCGCTGGTTCGGCGAGCGCAATGCCATGTTCATCGGCGTCGGCGCCGAGTCCCTGTCGCTCATCGCGATCGCCTTTGCGACGCAGGGCTGGGTCGTCTTCGTCCTCTTGCCGCTGTTCGCGCTGAGCGGCGTCGGCGTGCCGGCGCTGCAGTCGCTGGCAACTCGGCAGGTCGGGGCCGACCAGCAGGGCCAGTTGCAGGGCGTGCTCGCGAGCACGATGAGCCTCGCCAACATCTTTGGACCGCTGTTCTTCGGCGCCGTGTATGCGGCAAGCCCCGGCTGGCCAGGGCTCATCTGGCTGGTCGGTGTCGGGGTCTATCTGCTGGGCGTGCCGCTGCTGTTGCGGGTCCGCGGCAGCCGCACCCTGGTTGAGGGCTGAGATTCGGCCCTATTGCCGGGCGATGCAGCCCTTGCGGCGCCCTGAAACCCCCGCGAATCCAGCCTCTTTTGGTGGAAAACCCCGGAATCCGGGCGAGTCCGAAGGAAATGTGGGGGTTTTACGGTTGACCCGAAGGGTTTGCCGTCCCATTACAAGCGCGCGGCGGTGATCGGGCAAACGCCCGGGAATCCTTGGGTTTCCGCAGACTCGTTACGCACCGTCCGTGCTTTCGGTTCGCCGCGAGGGCGGCCTTTTCACTGTGAGGAAACGCTATGAACAAGAACGATCTGATCGGCGTCGTTGCCGATGGGGCGAGCATCACCAAGGCGCAGGCGGGCGAAGCCGTCGATGCCGTTTTCGATGCGATCACCAAGTCGCTTAAGAAGGGTGATGAAGTCCGCCTCGTGGGCTTCGGCACCTTCTCCGTTTCCAAGCGCAAAGCCTCGATCGGCCGCAACCCGGCGACCGGGGCGGAAATCAAGATCCCGGCCTCGATGCAGGCCAAGTTCAAGCCCGGCAAAGGGCTCAAAGACGCGATCAACTGATCGCTGCGCCAGTTCAACTCGAGCGGCCCCGTGCGCATTGCGCGCCGGGGCCGTTTGCTTTTCCTGCGAGTTGACGCCACCCGGGCCAGCCCCTAGGTACTCGCGGGTTCTCGCCGGCGAACGGCGGACGGGCGGTTAGCTCAGTGGTAGAGCATCTCGTTTACACCGAGAGGGTCGGCGGTTCGAGACCGTCACCGCCCACCAGCCCTTCGCGATCGAGCATTTCCGGCGACCAGGTGGCAGCCGTCGCCGCGCTTGACTTGCCTCAAACCCGCCCTTACACGAACGCCACGTTGCGCCGGGCCCTGGCCCGCCTGCTGCGGGTGTAGCTCAGTTGGTTAGAGCGTCGGCCTGTCACGCCGAAGGTCGCGGGTTCGAGCCCCGTCACTCGCGCCACTCCCTTTGATTTCCGGAAATTCGCGGTTCGTTCCGCAGGGCTGCCATGCAGCCGCGCGCTTGCATCTGTGGCGCATGAGGCACACATCCGCCGTGCCATATTCCCGCCCTGCACGCGACCCAATGCCCTCACAAACGCGGAGGATTCTCGGGACGTTCGCTCGGCTGGAGTGGCGTTCCATCGCCGTCCGTCCGAGGTGGACGGCCCGCCTCCCGGAACCTGCCGCCGGATGCGGCGTTTGAGCCGGAAGGCCAAAGGAATTCTGCCGATGCGCCTGTTGGGCATTGTGACCATCGCCGTCCTTGCTGCCGCCGCTCCCGGCGCGGCGCTGGCAGCTGACATGATCGCGCTGCCTCTGGCCGGCGACAAATCGGTGCCGGTCGATGCCGGGTTCGACTGGAACGGCTTCTATGCCGGTGTTTTTGGCGTCAGCCAGCAGCGCGCGGTGGGCGGTGTTCAGTACGGGCTGGGCCTCGATATCGGCGTCAACGCCCGGCTCGACGTGGTCCTCGTGGGCGGTGAAGTCGCCATCGACGACCTCAGCGGCGGCCCGGCCACGATCTCGGGCGTCGGCAAGCTTGGCGTCGCGGTCTCCGACAATGTCGTCGCTTACGCGGCTGCGGGTGTTGGAACCGATCTCGGCGGCCTCGGGCAGACCGATGCGCTGCTCGGCGGCGGTCTCGAATTCGCGCTCGCCGACAATGTGTCGGTAGATGCGCGCTATCTCCACGGCTTCGCGCTTTCAGGGGCGAATCCGAGTGATCAGGTGACGGTCGGGGCGAACTTCCACTTCTAGCTCTCCGGCACCTGCAAGTGTTCTCGTCCCGCCTCGGCGGGGCCGGATTCGTTTGCGAACTCAATGTGTTGCGCCAAGTCCACAGTGGGCCTTAATGCGACGCGGCGATGACGGAAAAGGGGCCCCACGGCGTTCTGAAGGCACGCCACGGGCGTTACATCACCAGCACGAGAGTCGCCCCTCCCTGGCGGCTCGCGGACTCACTCGAAAGGACTTCACCATGCGTTCCCTCAAGCTCGCTCTTCTCGCCGGTGCCGCAGTTGCCGCGCTTTCCTCCACCGCCTTTGCGGCCGATCTTCTGGCCGAGCCGCCGGTCGCCCCTGTCGTCGACGACACTTCGAGCTGGGACGGCGGCTACATCGGCGCCTTCATCGAAGGCGACACCGTTCCCAGCGCCTTCGGCCTCGGTGCCGATCTCGGCGTCAACTCGCTGATGGGCGGCCTCCTCATCGGCGGCGAACTGTCGGGCACCTGGCTCAGCACCAACGATTTTTCGGGCCAGGCCACGGGCAAGCTCGGCGCGGCTCTCGGCGATGCCGCGATCGCCTATGTCTATTCGGGTGTCGGCTCCCGGACGGGGTCGAGCTGGTATGCGCCGGTCGGCGTTGGCGTCGAGTTCAAGCTCGCCGACAACCTCGGCCTCAAGACCGAAGCGCAGTACAATTTCGACCTCGACAACGCCGGAGAGAATTCGGCGGCGGTCAAGGTCGGCCTCAACTGGCACTTCTGAGCCGCTCCAGACGCGGTTTTTGAGGGAGGGCTCCGCCGTTGGCGGGGCCCTTCGCCTTTGTGGCGATAACCAATCGTTAAACCTATGGGATGATTAAGATTTCGCGCTAATTTTCGGTAAGATTCTTCCGGCGCAAAATCCCCGGTAATCGCAACACGGTTTCCAGGGACTTCCGAAAATGAAACTCGCGCATCTGTTTGTGGCCGGTGCCGCCTTGGCGGTCTCGATGGCCTCGGCGGCCAGCGCCGCCGACCTGCTCAAGCCGGCCGATCCCATCTATTCGAGCCCGCTGTTCAATTTCGACGGCTTCTATGTCGGCGGACAGGTCGGAGCCGCCGGCTATGCCGGAGCCGGCTACGGCTCCATCGGCGTTGTCGTCGGTTCCAATTTCGCGGTCAGCGACGGCATCATCGTGGGCGGCGAATTCCAGGGCGACGTCTTCCTCAACAATGGCTTCAGCGCGCTCGACGCGCTCGCTCTCGGCCGCGTCGGCGGGTTCATTTCCGAGAACGTGCTGCTCTATGGCGATGCGGGCATCGGCGTCGTCGACACGACGCCGGTGTACGCGCTCGGCATCGGCGCCGAACTCGGGCTCACGGACAGCCTCAGCGTGCGTGGCGAATTGCAGGGCCTGGGACAGTTCGGTGCCGCGCCCTCGGCCACCAAGGCCACCGTCGGCCTGCTCTGGCACATGAACTAGCCGCCACGATCGCCCGGCCGCGGTCGACCGTCGCCCCGCCGCAACAGGGTGGCGGGAATGCGTTCCTTTGCTGCCACCCAGGTCACAATTGTCTTGCGGCCGTCAGCCGTCGGGTGAACACCGAATTTGATCGGACTTGGAGATTCGCCCATGAACCTCGCCGCGAAGATTGCAATTTCTGCCGCCGCCCTGCTGGTCACCGCCGGTGGCGCGATGGCCGCCGACCTCATGGCCCCGCCGCCGCCCGAGGCGGCGATCACCAGCGATTGGGAAGGCGGCTACGTCGGTCTCATGGGCACCTATTGGTCACCCGCGCCGACCTACGGTGAGGTGGATGGAGTTGCCGGTTTCAATTTCCTGCCAGCCGAGTCGTTCCTGATCGGCGTTGAAGGGTCGCTGGGGTACTACTCCGAGATCGGCGGCGCGGGCTACACGGGCTTTGATGCGTCGTTCAGCGCTCGGGCCGGCTTTGTCGCAGGCCCGGTGCTGATCTATGCGAATGTCGGCGAATGGTACGACATCAGCGCTCCGGGGCCGCTTGACCCGTTTGTCGGCGTGGGCGTCGAAGTCGCGATGACCGACAGCGTGTCGCTGCGTGGCCAGGTTGAATACTTCCCGCAGGATGCCACCACCAATACAGTGATCAGCGGCGGGCTGATTTTCCACTTTCACTGAACCCGCGTGAGCACCAATCCGGGCCCCGCTTCGGCGGGGCCTTTCGCTCTTAGCGACCTTCGTTCCCGCTAACGTGATTGCATCTGTCAGGTTTTGTTTTTCTTGAACGGGTGAGGGGCGTAGGCTAAGCCCGAAGCACTTGAGTTGGCGCCGTTCGAGAGGCCCATCATTGCCCCTCGACCCGCGCCTTTCGGCCGGCCTCCCCGGCCGCAAGCATAGGCTGCGGTATGAACGACCTGCTCAGCAACTACCTGCCGATTGTGCTGTTCATCGGCCTCTCCGGCGTGATCGGTCTGGCCCTGCTGCTCGCCCCCTTCATCATCGCCGTCAAAAGCCCCGATCCGGAAAAGGTCTCGGCCTATGAGTGCGGCTTCGACGCCTTCGACGATGCGCGCATGAAGTTCGACGTGCGATTCTACCTCGTCTCGATCCTGTTCATCATCTTCGACCTCGAAGTGGCGTTCCTCTTCCCGTGGGCGGTCGCGTTCAAGGACGTCGGCTGGTTCGGCTTCTGGTCGATGATGATCTTTCTCGGCGTGCTCACCGTCGGGTTCATCTACGAATGGCGGAAGGGCGCGCTCGAATGGGATTGACCGAGACGCTCGTCGCGCCCCAGCCGAAGGGCATCCTCGATCCGCGGACCGGCAAGCCGATCGGGGCGGACGACCCGTATTTCGTCGAGATCAACAACGAACTCGCGGACAAGGGTTTTCTCGTCACCGCGACCGACGAACTCATCAACTGGGCCCGTACGGGCTCGCTGATGTGGATGACATTCGGCCTCGCCTGCTGCGCTGTCGAGATGATCCAGATGTCGATGCCGCGCTACGACGTCGAGCGCTTCGGCCTCGCCCCGCGCGCTTCGCCGCGCCAGAGCGATGTGATGATCGTCGCCGGCACCCTGACCAACAAGATGGCGCCGGCGCTCCGCAAGGTCTACGACCAGATGCCCGGGCCGCGCTACGTGGTCTCGATGGGCAGCTGCGCCAATGGCGGCGGTTACTACCACTACTCGTACTCGGTGGTGCGCGGCTGCGATCGGGTGGTTCCGGTCGACATCTATGTGCCGGGCTGTCCGCCGACCGCCGAAGCGCTCCTCTACGGCCTGCTTCTCCTCCAGAAGAAGATTCGCCGCACCGGCACGATCGAGCGATAGGGGCGGAACATGGGGGTTCCAGACCTGTCATCGCTCCAGGCGCTCGAGGCGCATGTGGCTGCCCTGCTGGGCGACCGCATCGAGCAGCGCGCGATCGCCTACAACGAGCTCACGGTCACGGTGCACCGGGAAACGATCCTCGACGCGGTGCGCCTTCTGCACGATGATCCCGGCACGCGGTTCATCTCGATCATCGATGTCTGTGGCGCCGATTATCCCGAGCGCGGCGAGCGGTTCGAGGTGGTCTATCACCTGCTGAGCCCCAGCAAGAACAGCCGCATCCGGCTCAAGGTGCACACCGACGACGAAACGCCGGTCCCCTCGATCACGCCGATCTTTCCGGGCGCCGACTGGTTCGAGCGCGAAGCCTACGATTTCTACGGCATCCTGTTCTCGAGCCATCCCGACCTGCGCCGCATCCTCACCGACTACGGCTTCGACGGGCACCCGCTGCGCAAGGACTTTCCGACCACCGGCTACGTTGAAGTCCGCTACGACGAAGAGCGCAAGCGGGTGGTCTACGAGCCGGTGAAGCTCGCCCAGGAGTTCCGGCAGTTCGACTATCTGTCACCTTGGGAGGGTACCGATTACGTGCTCCCGGGCGACGAGAAGAAGAGTTCGTGATGGAAGCCGACGTCCGCAATTTCACGATCAACTTCGGCCCACAGCACCCCGCGGCGCACGGCGTGCTTCGTCTCGTACTCGAGCTCGACGGCGAGGTGGTGGAGCGGGTCGATCCGCACATCGGGCTGCTGCATCGGGGCACTGAGAAGCTGATCGAGGCCAAGACGTATCTGCAGGCCGTGCCCTATTTCGACCGGCTCGACTATGTCGCGCCGATGAACCAGGAGCATGCCTTCTGCCTCGCGGTCGAGCGGCTTCTGGGCCTCGACGTGCCGTTCCGCGGCCAGCTGATCCGCGTGCTCTATGCCGAGATCGGGCGACTGCTCTCGCACATCCTCAACACCACCACGCAGGCGATGGACGTCGGCGCGCTCACCCCGCCGCTGTGGGGGTTCGACGAGCGCGAAAAGCTGATGATCTTCTATGAGCGCGCGTCGGGCAGCCGCATGCACGCGGCATATTTCCGGCCCGGCGGCGTGCATCAGGATCTGCCGCAGGCGCTGATCGACGACATCGAGGCGTTCTGCGACCCGTTCCTCAAGGTCTGCGACGATCTCGAGGGCCTGCTTACCGGCAACCGCATCTACATGCAGCGCAACGTCGACATCGGCGTGGTGAGCGCCGAGGACGCCTGGAAGTGGGGCTTCTCGGGCGTGATGGTGCGCGGCTCGGGCGTTGCCTGGGATCTGCGCAAGGCGCAGCCCTACGAGTGCTACGACCGCTTCGACTTCGACATCCCGATCGGCAAGAGCGGCGACTGCTACGACCGCTACCTCGTGCGCATGGACGAGATGCGCCAGTCGATCCGGATCATGAAACAGGCGATCGCGCTGCTCAATTCGCCGGAAGGGCAGGGGCCCGTATCGTCCACGGACGGCAAGGTCGTTCCGCCCAGGCGCGCCGAGATGAAGCAGTCGATGGAAGCGCTCATCCATCACTTCAAGCTCTACACCGAGGGCTACAAGGTGCCGGCCGGCGAGGTCTATGCCGCGGTCGAAGCGCCCAAGGG
>CAYRZM010000015.1:0-13432 GCA_964428685.1 uncultured Devosia sp.
TGAGGCCGACCACGCGGCCGTTGGTCTCGACCACCGAGGCGGCGTAGGCGAAGTAGGCGACGAGCCCGGTCACCACGAGGCCGATGCCCATGTAGTTGTAGACGCGCAGCATGTAGCTGCGCAGGCCCTGATCGATGGCCGGGGCGGTTCCTGGCCGCGCGGCGACGGACGGACGGTCGAATTCAGCCATGGTCGTGTTCCCCTTGCTGGCGGAGCGCCGGCACCGCCGGGCTTTGCCGCAGAATATGGACGGGGGCGCCGGCCAATACAAGGGCCGCGCCCCGCCTTAACAAAGTGTAACCTTTGGCGCCCAAGGGCTTAGCCGGTCTTTTTGCCTCACCGTCACAAACTTGCGGTGACGACTCACTATGTTAGGGTCGGAACGCGCCGCGTGGCGAATCGGCGCGACAGGAGACGGGTCAGTTGCCCAGGCTCTTTACCGGCCTCGAGATCCCCTACGACGTCCAGCTTGCTCTTTCGCTCAAACGCGGCGGCCTTTCCGGCGCCCGCTGGATCGACCCGGAAAACTACCACATCACGCTGCGTTTCATCGGCGACGTCGACAACCGCACGGCCAACGAGGTCAGCGACGAGCTCGACCGGCTGGGCGCCGAGCCCTTCCGCATCCGGCTCTCGCACCTCGGCAGTTTCGGCGGCGACAAGCCGCGCGCTCTCTATGCCGGCGTCGACAACAACGAAGCGCTCGGCCGGCTGCAGGCGGCGCAGGAGCGGACGCTCCGGCGGCTCGGTCTCGAGCCCGACGGGCGGCGGTTCATCCCGCATGTCTCGCTGGCCCGGCTCAAGTTCACGCCAGCGGTCGAACTCGCCGAGTTCATCCACCAGGCGGGGCAGTTCTCCCCGCTCGAATTCGCGGTCGGGCGGTTCGTCCTGTTCTCGTCGAAGGCATCGGTGGGCGGCGGCCCTTATCTCGTCGAGCAGAGCTATCCGCTTGCGGCATGAGGGCGGCCTTAACCGCGCATTAACCATCGCGGGGCGAGACAAATCCCCACGAATCCTGTGTCAAATTGCCGACAAGATTGCCGCTGATCTTTTGCATCGGACAATCCGATGCCCGGCTTTGAGAGCTTGGTAACCATAGCGTGGCAGCTTGTCCGGCGGATCGCCGCGGAGGCTGCCATGTTGTTCAGAGGTGTTCAGGACATGACATCGATCAGGCGCCTGGCTCTTGCCGGCGCGACGGCTGTTGCGCTGGCGTTCTCCGCCGTGCCGGTGAACGCGCAGTCGGCGCCGACCAATCTCGGCACCTTCAAGGCGTGGACGGCCTGGCAGGGCCAGGACGAGTACGGCAAGATCTGCTTCATCTCGGCGGCGCCCGACACGTCGGAGCCCACCCAGGTCAACGGCAAGCCGATCAACCGCGACCCGCCGCATTTCCTCATCATCCACCGCGACAAGGCGCCGGCGGTCAACCCGGACGGCACCGCCGCCAAGGACAAGAACGGCAATCCGGTCTACCGCAAGGTGCGCAACGAAGTGCAGACGCTGATGGGCTACCCCCTCGCGCCCACCACCGACAGCTTCTTTCACACCGCGGTCATCGACGGCAAAGCGTGGAACATGAAGTCGATCCCCGACGACCCGTCGACGCCAATCAAGGACAACGAGGCCGCCTGGCTCGCCTCGATGAACGACGAGGCCGGCTTCGTCAAAGCCCTCGAAGGCGGCAGCAAGCTCGTGGTCAACGGCACCAGCCTCAAGGGCACCAAGACCATCGACACCTATTCGCTGGGCGGCGTCACCGCGGCCATGGCGGCCATCGATAAGGCCTGCCCGTAGGCGGAACATCGGCCGCTGCCGCCCGTTGAGGCGGGCAGCGGCCCCTTCTGTTCAGGATCTCATGCGCGCGATCGCCTTCGCCCTTCCGCTGCTGCTCGCCGCCGCTCCGGCGATGGCGCAATCGGTGCAGCAGATCGGCACCTTCAAGGATTGGTCGGCCTATTCGGCGCCCGAGGGTAACGGCTCCATCTGCTTTGCGATGAGCAAGGCGACGGACGTCGAGCCGCCGCCCGACGACTACACGCAGGCCTATCTCTACCTCACCCACCGGCCGGCCGAAAATGTCAGCAACGAGCTCAACCTCGTCGCCGGCTTCACCTTCGCGCCCGACCAGCCGGCAACGCTCACGGTGGGCGGCCGCAGCTTCGACCTCTTCACCCAGAAGGACGCCGCCTGGCTGCTCGACCCCAAGCAGAACGACAACCTCGCGGGCGCCATGCGCGCCGGCCAGACCGTGCTGATCCAGGGCACCACCGACAAGGGCATCCTCGTCACCGAAACGTTCTCCCTGAGCGGCGCCACCGCGGCCAGCCACGCGATCGACAACGGGTGCTGAGTCACAGCGCCGACGTCGTGGCTATCCGAAGAGCTTGGGGTAGAGGTCTTCCCAGCGCGGATTGGTTTCCTCGATCAGGCGGATCTTCCACTCCCGATTCCACTTCTTGATCCGCTTTTCGCGCTGGATCGCGCCCGTGATCTGGTCGGTCCATTCAAACCAGACCAATAGGTGGACACCGTAGCGGCGGGTGAAGCCTTCGATCAGGTCTTCGCGGTGTGTGTACGTCCGGCCGGCGAGATTGCCGGTCACGCCGCAATAGATCGTTCCATTGCGCTGACTGGCCATCAGGTAGACGAAATAGATGCGGTCCACAGGCTCAGCCTAGTCCACAATGTGGTTTCAACTCTTCTTTGCGGCCGGGCATGCCCTATGTTATCCCCCGCCGCCTTCCGGATCACGTCCATGAGCATCGCCCTCAACCTCGACCATGCGAGTTCGCCCGCGCGCCCGTCGGCGCCGCGGCGCATGTCGCTGGTCGGGCTGTCGAAGCCGCAGCTGCGGGCGGCGCTCGGGGGGATCGGGCTCGACGAGCGCGAGGCCAGGATGCGCGCCGCCCAGCTGTGGAACTGGATCTACGTCAACGGCGTCACCGATTTCGACCGGATGAGCAACATCCAGAAGGGCTTCCGCCAGACGCTGGGCGAAGCCTTCCTGCTCGACCGGCCCGAGATCGTTTCCGAGCAGGTGTCGGTCGACGGCACCCGCAAGTGGCTCTTCCGCTACCGCGATCTGAAAAACCCGAATTTGCCGCCGGTCGAGATCGAGACGGTCTACATTCCCGAAGCCGACCGCGGCACGCTCTGCGTCAGCTCGCAGGTCGGCTGCACGCTCAGCTGTTCGTTCTGCCACACCGGCACGCAGACGCTGGTGCGCAACCTCACGGCGGGCGAGATCCTCGGCCAGATTTTGATGGCGCGCGAGCGGCTCGGCGATTTCCCCGGCGGGGTGCGCCCCGACGACGGCGGTCTCGTGCCGGCGCCGCGCGGGTCGGGCGGCAGCGAGGGCGACAGCCGGGCCATCACCAATGTGGTGATGATGGGCATGGGCGAGCCGCTCTACAACTACGAGAACGTCCGCGACGCGCTGCTGATCGCCTCGGCGGAAGACGGCATCGCGCTTTCCAAGCGCCGCATCACGCTTTCGACCTCGGGCGTCGTGCCGCAGATCGGGCCGTGGGGAAACGAGGCTGGCACCATGCTTGCGATCTCGCTCCACGCCGTGCGCGACGACCTGCGCGACATGCTGGTGCCGATCAACAAGAAGTGGCCGCTTAGGGAGCTGCTGGCCGCGGTGCGCGCCTATCCCGGCCTCTCCAATGCGCGGCGCGTCACGTTCGAATATGTGATGCTGCGCGACATCAACGATTCCGATGCCGATGCGCGCGAGCTGGTGCGGCTCCTGAGCGGCATCCCCGCCAAGATCAACCTGATCCCTTTCAACCCCTGGCCGGGCACCAACTACGACTGCTCGAGCTCGGCGCGGATCGAAAAGTTCGCCGACATCGTCAATCGCGCCGGCTACGCCTCGCCGGTGCGCACCCCGCGCGGCCGCGACATCTTTGCGGCCTGCGGGCAATTGAAGAGCGAGACCGAGCGGCTGAAGAAGAAGGACCGCGACGCCCTCGCTTCCCTCTAGTCCCCGGCGCGGTGCTTCGGCACGTCTGATCCGAGCAATCGGTGACGCCTCCACCACCAGGAGTCACCCATGCCCTTCACGCTGAAACGCCTTTCCAGAAATGACGCGACCGTGTTCGCGCGCATCGCGCCCGAGGTGTTCGACATGCCTGTCGACCCCGCGCGCCTCGCGGCCTATCTCGCGGCGCCCGGCCACATCATGGTGGTGGCGCTCGACGGGGACGTTGTGGTCGGGCAGTGCGCCGGCGTCGTCCACCTTCATCCCGACAAGCCCACTGAGCTTTATGTCGACGAGGTCGGCACCGCCTCGACGCATCGGCGGCAGGGGATTGCCGAGGCCATGCTCAATGAGCTGTTCGCCTGGGGTCGCGAGCTCGGCTGCGAGGAGGCGTGGCTGGGCACCGAGCTCGACAACGACGCCGCCAACGCGCTTTACCGCAAGCATGAGCCGATCGAAGACGCGGCGATGCAGTTCTATGTGTTCAGGCTCTGAAGGTTTCACCCTCCCCCGTCGTGGGGAGGGTAGCGCAGCTTGGCCGCAGGCCTAGCGGAGCTGGGGAGGGGGGAGCCATCAGCATCGAGCATGCCTCGCACCCCCTCCGAGCTGCGCTAGGTCGCTTCGCTCCCAAGCTCCGCTTGCCTCCCCCATGAAGGGGGAGGCGGAGCGGCTATTCTCCGCGCACCCACTCGACGCGATGGCCACCCCGGCCCTCGCCGAGCGCCTTCGCCAGCGCCGGGAGAACGACGTTCAACTCATCCTCCAGCACAAATGGTGGGTTGACCACGATCATCCCCGAACCATAGAGCGAACCGGCCACCGCCGGCTTCACCGTCATCTCAGCCCGCAGCACCTTGGGAATGCTGGCGGCCTTGAGGCCGGCGATGAAGCTGTTCACCTCGCGCGGCGCCTTGAGCGGATACCAGAGCGCGTAGATACCGGTCGCCCATTTGCGATGCGCCTTCGCCAGCCCGTCGATGAGGCGGTCCCATTCGCCCGCCTCCTCGAACGGCGGGTCGATCAGCACGAGGCCGCGCTTTTCCTTGGGCGGCACATAGGCGTTGAGTGCGAGCCAACCGTCGAGCTCCGTCACGCGCACCTGCACGTCGCCGGCAAACAGGTCGCGCAGCTTCCGGTAGTCGGCGGGGTGCAGCTCCAGCGCGCTCAGCCGGTCCTGCGGACGGAACAGGGTTCGCGCGACGAGCGGCGAGCCGGGATAGCGGGCAAGGGTGCCGTTCGGGTTCTCGGCCGCGACCACATCGAGATAGGGTTTCAGCAGCGTCTTGACGTCGGCCGGCAGCTCGGCCTTGAGCAGCCGGCCGATGCCGTCGCGCCACTCCGGCGACCGCTTCGCCTCGTCGCCGGTCAGCGAATAGCGTCCGATGCCGGCATGGGTGTCGATCACCCGGAACGCCGCGGGCTTGAGCTTCAGATATTCGATCAGCCGGCACAGCGTGATGTGCTTCATCACGTCGACGAAGCCGCCGGCGTGGAAGGCGTGGCGGTAGTTCACCGCGCCGTCACGTGTGCCGCGCCTGCGCGCTGAGGATGATCCCGGCGAAGGTCGCGAACACGCCGGCAAAGCCCCAGTTGAGCGCGCGCTCGATCGCCTTGCTGCGGGTCAGGGAGCGGGCGATCCAGTCAGCGAAGAACACCAGCGCAAAGCCCATCGGCAGCGAGATCAGCACGAATTCGACCCCGAGGAAGAACAGCTGCCCCGGCGCCGCGGGGTCGCCGGCATGCACGAACTGCGGCAGGAAGGTCGCAAAGAACAGCACGACTTTTGGGTTGAGCAGGTCGATCATCACCCCGGCGAGAAAGCTCTGGCCCACGGTCGGGGTCTGCTTCAGCGCCGCCGCCACCTTGAAGCCGCCGCCCGAGCGGACGGCCTGGAACGCCAGCCAGAGCAGATAGATCGCGCCGACGATCTTGAGCGCCAGGAACAGCGGCGGGGCGGCCACGATCAGCAGCGAAATGCCCCCGGCGACCAGCGCCGAATGGACCAGAATCCCCAGCATCGCGCCCAGAAACGTCGCCGAACCGTGGAGCCGACCGTAGTTGATCGACCGGCTCAGTTGCAGCGCCATGTCGGGCCCGGGCGTCAGGATCAGCACCACCGAGGCGACGGCGAAGGTCAGCAACGTGGTCAGCGGCGGGATGAAGCTCGGCATTCCCCGCTCATTGCATGCGGCAGGCGGCTTGAATAGAGAAGACCCGCCAATTCTGCCCAGCGGCCCGCGCCCTGCGGCCAACGACCGGGAACGCTTATGAGCCACGACATCAAGAAGATCGTCCTTTCCTATTCGGGCGGCCTCGACACCTCGATCATGCTCAAGTGGCTGCAGGAGCACTACAAGGCCGAAATCGTGACCTTCACCGCCGATCTCGGCCAGGGCGAGGAGCTCGAGCCGGCGCGCAGGAAGGCCGAGATGTTCGGCATCAAGGACATCCGCATCGTCGACGTGCGCGAGGAATTCGTGCGCGACTTCGTGTTCCCGATGTTCCGCGCGAACACGCTCTACGAGGGCCAGTATCTGCTCGGCACCTCCATCGCCCGGCCGGTGATCGCCAAGCACCTGGTCGAGATCGCGCGCGAGACCGGTGCCGATGCCATCGCCCACGGCGCGACCGGCAAGGGCAACGACCAGGTCCGCTTCGAGCTCACCGCCAATGCGCTGATGCCCGAGCTCAAGGTCATCGCCCCCTGGCGCGAGTGGGAGCTGCGCTCGCGCACCCAGCTGCTCGACTACGCCGAAAAGCACCAGATCCCGATCGCCAAGGACAAGCGTGGCGAGGCGCCGTTCTCGATCGACGCCAACCTCCTGCACACGTCCTCCGAGGGCCGGGTGCTGGAAGACCCGAGCCAGCCCTATCCCGACTACGTGCCGCAGCGCACGGTCGATCCGGAGAAGGCCCCCAACACGCCCGAGATCATCACCGTCGGCTTCGAGCGCGGCGACGCGGTCAGCGTCAACGGCGAAACGCTTTCACCTGCCGCGCTGCTGACCCGGCTCAACGAGCTCGGCGGCAAGCACGGCATCGGCCGGCTCGATCTCGTCGAAAACCGCTTTGTCGGCATGAAGTCGCGCGGCCTCTACGAGACGCCCGGCGGCACGATCCTCTTGGCGGCGCATCGCGGTATCGAGTCGATCACGCTCGATCGCGGCGAGGCGCATCTCAAGGACGAGCTGATGCCGAAATATGCCGAGCTCATCTACAACGGCTTCTGGTTCTCGCCCGAGCGCGAGATGCTGCAGGCGGCGATCGACCACACGCAACGCTACGCTGCCGGCGAGGTGACTCTGAAACTCTACAAGGGCTCGGCGAGCGTGATTTCGCGCTCGTCGCCCAATTCGCTCTACAACATGGACCTCGTGACCTTCGAGGAAGGGGCGGTGGCCTACGACCACCACGACGCCGAGGGCTTCATCCGGCTCAACGGGCTGCGGCTCAAGACCTACGCAGCGCGTGCCGCGATGCTCGCGGGGGCCAGGCCGAAGCGGCGTTAACCCGGCATTCACCATCGGGCGGCCGCCGGGGAAAATTCATTCCCGGGGGCTTAAAGCCATCTTAAGCCCGTGGCCCCTAGCGTTCGGCCAGCGTCGCTAGAGATCAATTGGTGATTTCGACAAATGGCACAGGCCGGCCATTCCGATAGCGCTTTGCTGCTCGATGCGGCCCTCGAAAACATCCCCTACGGTTTCTGCGTCTGGTCGAGCGAGTTCCGGCTGGTCATGTGGAACCGGCACTATCTCGACATCTACGCCTTCCCCGCCGAGCGCATCCATGAAGGCATGACGCTCGAGGAGGTGGTGAAGCTTTCGGCCGATCTCGGCAACCATCCCGACCAGACGCCGCAGCAGTTCCTCACCGCCTACAAGAAGGAGCTCCGCAACAACCGCGGCGGCATGCGCGCCAAGTCGCGCGAGCTGTTGAGCGGCGGCCGCACCATCGAGACGGCGCATGTCTATTCGCCGGGGCTCGGCTGGGTGGTGACGCATGAGGACGTGACCGAAGAGATCGCCTCGTCCGAAATCGTGCAGCGGCGCAAGCACGAGCTCGAGCGGCAGAACATCCGGCTCGACGCGGCCGTCAACAACATCTCCCAGGGCCTCTGCATGTTCGATCCGCGCGGGCGGCTCGTCATCTGCAACGCCCCCTATGCGCGCATCTATGCGCTGCCGCCCGAGCTCGTGGTTCCCGGCACGCCGCTCGACGACATCCTCGTCCACCTCTTCGACCACGGCATGCATGCCGGGGGCGCCACCGCGCGCGAGGAATACCTCGCCTGGCGGCACGAGGTGATCCGCCGCGGCGAATACGAAAAGACCGTGCTCGAATTCGGCACCCGCATCATCCTCATGCAGCATCATCCGATGAAGGATGGCGGGTTCGTCTCGACGCACGAGGACATCACCGAACAGCGCCAGCAGGAGGCGCGCATCCAGCACCTCGCGCGCCACGACGCGCTGACCGAGCTGCCCAACCGCACGCAGTTCCTCGAGGAGATGGCGGCCTCGGAAGCGGCGATCGAGCGCGGCGAAAAGCTCGCGGTGCTCTGCATCGATCTCGACCACTTCAAGTCGGTCAACGACACGTTGGGTCACGCCGTCGGCGACAAGGTGCTCAAGCAGGTGTCGGCGCGGCTCTGGGGCTGCACGCGCGAGACCGATCTCCTCTCCCGGCTCGGCGGCGACGAGTTCTCGCTGCTGCTGAGGCCCGTCGACAGGCCCGGCGACGCCGCGGCCATCGCCGAACGCATCGTCAAGACCATGGGCGCCCCGTTCATGATCGACGGCCACCAGATCATCATCGGGGCGAGCGTGGGCATCGCCGTCGCGCCGGAAGACGGCGAATCGGCGGACGTGCTGATGAAGAATGCCGACATGGCGCTCTACCGCGCCAAGGCCGAGGGACGCTCGACCTACCATTTCTTCGAAAAGGACATGGATGCCGCGATCCAGAAGCGGCGGATGATCGAAAATGGCCTGCGCGCGGCGCTCGCGACCGGCGAGTTGCGGGTGGTCTTCCAGCCGCTGGTCGGGCTCAAGGAAAACCGCGTCACCTGCCTCGAGGCGCTGCTGCGCTGGCGGCATGGCGAGCGCGGCGACATCTCGCCGGCCGAATTCATCCCGGTGGCGGAAGAGACGGGGCTGATCGTGCCGATCGGAGAATGGGTGCTGCGCGAGGCGTGCCGCACCGCGGCGGCGTGGCCCGCCGACACGCGCGTCGCCGTCAATCTCTCGCCGGTCCAGTTCAAGAACAAGCGGCTGTTCGAGACGGTGCAGGCGGTGCTGCGCGAAACCGGGCTGCCGCCGACGCGGCTCGAGCTCGAAATCACCGAGTCGCTGCTGCTCGACGACAACGAGCACACGCTGCAGACGCTGCACCGGCTGCGCGCCATCGGCATCCGCATCTCGATGGATGATTTCGGCACCGGCTATTCGTCGCTGAGCTATCTGCGCGCCTTCCCGTTCGACAAGATCAAGATCGACCGCTCCTTCATGCGCGACCTCGACAAGCGCGGCGACAGCCTCGCCATCATCAAGGCGGTGATCGGGCTCGGCCAGTCGCTGGGCATGTCGACCACGGCCGAGGGCGTCGAGACCGAGGAGCAGCTCAAGGCCGTGCGTGAGCAGGGCTGCAGCGAAGTCCAGGGCTTCCTGTTCTCACCGCCGCTCGAAGCCGGGCAGGTGGCGGCGCTCCTCGCCCGCGAAACCGCGCCGGTGCCCCTGCGCAAGGCGGGCTAGCCCAAAGCCGGCGCGGCGGCGTCAGTTGGGCTCGCCGTCGAGCGCGTTCTGGTTGAGGAAATCGATGTAGCGGTCGATCAGCGTCCGGGCACGGACGAGGCAGGGCTGCGGCCCTTCCTTGATCGTCGCGTGCGCGTCGAGCGGCACATAGGTGCCGCGGACATGGGTGATGCGGGCGACCCAGCGGTCGGTCTGTTTGATGGCGATGCGGTAGCCGCGGTAGAGCTCGTCCACGCGAAGCAATCCTGATGCGATTGAGGTGTTGCTTCGGTTACGGAGCTGTGGCGCCGCGAGTTTCGCGCGTTTGCCGGCCCGGCCAAATCGCCGCAGGGCTTGAACATGGCCGCGCGCGAACGATCGCGTCGGCGGGCCGTTCCATCACGCAAAGTTGTGCCGGCGCGGTTCCGTGCGAACCACGCCGCGCGGGTTCCGTTCCGGCCATCGGCAAAAAGATACCGGGGTTTGGAGCGTTGTTTCAGCGGCCCGGATCAGAACTATCTCGGCCCGATCGCCGTAGCTCTCTCCGCTACACCGCCACAACGGAGCCTCACCCATGTCAGAGTTCACACCCAGCCGCCGTCACGTCCTCAAGTGGACGGGCGTTGCGGCCACCCTCGCCGTCGCCGGCAGCGTGCTGCCCAATTTCGGCATTTCCGCCGCGCTCGCCGCCGATCTCGGCGCGGGCGACACCGGCATCCTCAATTATGCCTATGCGCTCGAGCAGCTCGAGGCGGCCTTCTACACGCAGGCGGTGAAGACGCCCTATGCCGGCATGAGCAAGGGCGAGCTTCGGGCGCTCACGGCGATCCGCGACCATGAGATCGCCCACCGCCAGTTCCTCAAGAAGGCGCTCGGCAAGAAGGCCATCCCGAGCCTCGAGGTCGACTTCTCGTCGATCGACTTCACCAGCCGCAAGAGCGTCCTCGGCACTGCCGACGTGTTCGAAAACCTGGGGGTCGCCGCCTACAACGGCGCCGGCCAGCTGATCAAGACCGTCGCCTATCTCGCGGCGGCCGGCTCCATCGTCTCGGTCGAAGCGCGGCACTGCGCGGCGATCGCCGAGCTCCTCCACGGCGCGAGCAGCGACGCGGTGGACGGCGGCCATGTCGATGCCAACGGGCTCGACGCGGCGCTCGCACCCAAGGACGTGCTGCCCAAGGCGGCGCCGTTCATCAAGACCCCCGTCACCGCCAATTCGCTGGCCTGAGGAGAAACGCCATGACCACCGACACCACCTTCATCCTTGACGGCGTCGACCCCGAGCTCGGCGAGCGCATCGACATGGGCAAGCGGAGCCTGTTTTCGCGCTACGCCATGCCGGCGGTGGCGCTGACCAGCGCGCCGCTGCTGATCGCCGCGGCATCAACCGAGGCGTTTGCCGCCGGCGCGCTGCCGCAGGGCGTCGTCGACGTCCTCAACTTTGCGCTGACCCTCGAATATCTCGAGGCCGCCTTCTACAAGATGGGCAATGGCGCGAGCGGGCTGATCCCGGACGGCTACCGCGCGATGTTCCGCACCATCGGCGCGCACGAGACGGCGCATGTGGCGCTGCTCCAGCACGCGCTCGGCGCGGCGGCGGTCAAGGCCCCGGCGGTCGATTTCACCGCCAAGGGCAAATACGCCGACGTGTTCTCGAACTTCCGGACCTTCGCCACCCTCTCGGCGACGTTCGAGGATCTGGGCGTTGCCGCCTACAAGGGCCAGGCCGGCAACCTCGCCGGCACTCCGGTGCTGACGACGGCGCTGCAGATCCACTCGGTCGAAGCGCGGCACGCATCGGCGGTCCGTCCGATCATCGGCAAGACCGGCTACATCTCCGCCTTCGACCAGCCCAAGACCAAGGCGCAGGTGCTGAAGGCCGCTGCGCCCTTCCTCGCCTGAGCTCCCTCGCAGGCGTGACGGCCGCCGCTCTCCTCCGGAGCGGCGGCCCGTTCATGTCCCGCCGGCGTTGCCGCCACGGGCCGGCCGTTGCTATGAGCGCCCATGCCGCTTTCGCCCCTCTCGTTGTTCGATGCGCTCGTCCCCAAGGACGGCGCGAGCCGGCAGGTCGCCGCCGGCCTCGCCTTCGGCGCCCATCCGCGCCAGCGGCTCGATCTCTATGCGCCGGTGCGGCCGGCCGGACCGTTGCCGCTCCTCGTCTTTCACTACGGCGGCGGCTGGGAGGGCGGCGACCGAAGGCAGTATCATTTCGCCGGCCGGGCGCTGGCGGCGCTCGGCTATCTCGTCGCCGTCCCCGACTACCGCGTCCATCCGGAGGTGCATTTCCCGGTGTTCGTCGAGGACCTGGGCGCGGCGGCGCAGTGGCTCACCGCGCATGCGGCTGGCTATGGCGGCAATCCCGGGCGTCTGGTGCTCGCCGGCCATTCCTCCGGCGCCTACAACGCGGTGACGCTCGGGCTCGAGCCGCAGCGCTTCGGCTTTGAGGGGCGCGTGGCCGCCGTGGTGGGGCTCGCCGGCCCCTACGATTTCTATCCGTTCGACGTGACGCAGAGCATCAACGCCTTCGGCCATGTGCCCGACCCGGAGCGGTCGCAGCCGGTCAACCTCGTGACCCCCGGCGCGCCGCCGATGCTGCTGGCCCATGGCGTGCGCGACAGGGTGGTGGGCGACTACCACACCGTCCGGCTCGCCAAAAAGCTGCGCGACGCCGGCGTGGCGGTGGTCGAGCGCCACTATCCCGTGCTCGGCCACGAGCCGCTGGTCCTCGGCCTCGCCCGCCCGCTCCGCCGCGTCTGGCCGGTCTGGGCCGACGTCGCCGGATATCTGCGGCCGCTCGCGCTGCCGCGACCTTCCCCCGTCGCGGGGAGGTGACCGGGCGCTCGCCGCCGTGCCGCGCTAACCAAGTTGCCCTTGCATCCCCGCCATGCCGACAATTGTCTTGAGATTGTGACAGCGCTCCCCTATGTGAGCCGCCAATTCTCTCCCGGTTCATCGTTAGGCGGCCCCCAATGGCGTTGCGCAACATCGCGATCATCGCCCATGTCGACCATGGCAAGACCACCCTCATCGACGTGCTGCTCCGGCAGTCCGGCGCCTTCCGCGACAATCAGCGCGTCGAAGAGCGCGCCATGGATTCCAACGATCTCGAGCGCGAGCGTGGCATCACCATCCTCGCCAAGGTGACCTCGCTGGTCTGGAAGGATACGCGCATCAACATCGTCGACACCCCCGGCCACGCCGATTTCGGCGGCGAGGTCGAGCGCATCCTCTCGATGGTCGACGGCGTGGTGATCCTCGTCGACGCCGCCGAAGGGCCGATGCCGCAGACCAAGTTCGTTTTGTCCAAGGCGCTGGCGCAGGGGCTCCGCCCGATCGTCGCCATCAACAAGATCGACCGGCCCGACGCGCGGCATCTCGAAGTGCTGGAAGAGATCTTCGATCTCTTCATCGCGCTCGATGCCAAGCCCGAACAGCTCGATTTCCCGGTGCTCTACGGCTCGGGCAAGCAGGGCTGGATGAGCGAGGCGCCGGAAGGCCCCAAGGAGGATCTCGCGCCGCTCCTCGACAAGGTCGTGTCCTACGTCCCGGCGCCGAAGGTGGAGGAGGGGCCGTTCCGCATGCTCGTCACCACCATCGAGCGCAACCCGTTCCTCGGCCGCGTGCTCACCGGCCGCATCAGCTCGGGCAGCGTCAAGGCGGGCGATCCCGTCCATGCGCTTTCCCGCGACGGCAAGGAAGTCGAAAAGGGCCGCGT
>CAYRZM010000016.1:0-2792 GCA_964428685.1 uncultured Devosia sp.
GACGGGTGGCAGGGCTCGATCCGGCCCGGCGGACCGAATTCGCCCGGCGCCTCGCCGGCGACCTGCCGGCGGGCCTTGTGGCGGCGCTCGACGCCTACAAGCAGAAGCTCGCGGCGGACAAGCCGAAGGTTGCGACGCGCAAATCGAGCCAGATGGCGCTCGACGTGATCAATGCCGTGGTGCCCGAGACGGTGGGCGGCTCCGCCGACCTCACCGGCTCGAACCTCACCAACACGCCACAGACGCTGCCCTTCACCGACCAGGACCGCAGCGGCCGCTACATGCGCTACGGCATCCGCGAGCACGGCATGTCGGCGATCATGAACGGCATGGCGCTGCACAAGGGGCTCATCCCCTACGGCGGCACGTTCCTGGTGTTCACCGACTATGCGCGGCCGGCGATCCGGCTCAGCGCGATCATGAAGCAGCGGGTCATCTATGTGATGACGCACGACTCGATCGGGCTGGGCGAGGACGGGCCCACGCACCAGCCGGTGGAGCACCTCGCGGCGCTGCGCGCGATCCCGGACCTGCGGGTGCTGCGGCCGGCCGATGCCGTCGAGGCGCTCGAGTGCTGGCAGATCGCGCTCGAAGCCAAGGACCATCCGACGATCCTCGCGCTCAGCCGGCAGAACCTGCCGGCGCTGCGGACCGAGTATGCCAAGGAAAATCTCAGCGCCAGGGGCGGCTACAGGATCGCCGGCGACGATGCCGCCGACGTCGTTATCTTTGCCACCGGCTCGGAAGTGTCGATCGCCGTCGAGGCGCTGAAGCTGCTCAAGGACAAGGGCGTTTCGGCCAAGGTGATCTCGGTGCCCTCGCTCGAACTGTTCATGGCGCAGCCGGACGAGTATCGCGCGCGCGTCATCGGCAATCCCAAGGCGCGGGTGGCGGTCGAGGCCGGCATCGGGCTCAGCTGGCAGCGGCTGCTGGGCGAGAAGGGGCACTTCGTCGGCATGCACTCGTTCGGCGCCAGCGCGCCGGCCGAGCAGCTCTACGAATATTTCGGCATCACGCCGCAGGGCATCGCGGAAGCGGCGACTCTGCAGCTCTAGACTATCGTTCTTTTCCGGATTCCAAGGACCGCATCATGGCTACCCGCGTCGCAATCAATGGTTTTGGCCGCATCGGGCGCAACATCCTGCGCGCCATCATCGAGTCGGGCCGCACCGACATCGAGGTGGTGGCCGCGAACGATCTCGGGCCGGTCGAGACCAATGCGCACCTCCTCCGCTACGACAGCGTGCACGGCAAGTTCCCGCACGAGGTGACGGTGTCGGGCGACATGATCGATGCCGGCGGGCAGAAGTTCAAGATGACCGCGGTGAAGAACCCGGCCGAGCTGCCGCACAAGGAACTGGGCGTCGACATCGTGCTCGAATGCACGGGCATCTTCACCAGCAAGGAGAAGGCCTCGGCGCACCTGACGGCCGGAGCCAAGAAGGTGATCGTCTCGGCGCCGGCGGACGGGGCGGACTACACCATCGTCTACGGGGTCAACGACAAGGGCCTCAAGAAGGAGCACGTGGTCATCTCGAACGGCTCGTGCACGACCAACTGCCTTGCGCCGATGGCAATGATCATGGACGAGCTCGTGGGCATCGAGAAGGGAATGATGACGACCATCCATTCCTACACCGGCGACCAGCCGACGCTCGACACCATGCACAAGGACCTCTACCGCGCCCGCGCCGCGGCGCTGAGCCAGATCCCGACCTCGACCGGCGCGGCCAAGGCGATCGGGCTGGTGCTGCCGCAGCTCAAGGGCAAGCTCGACGGCATCTCGATCCGCGTGCCGACGCCGAACGTCTCGCTGGTCGACCTCAACTTCGTCGCCAAGCGCACCACCACCGCGCAGGAGGTCAACGAGGCGCTGATCGCGGCCAGCGAGGGCAAGCTCAAGGGCATCATGACCTATACGCGGCACCCGCTGGTGTCGTCGGACCTCAACCACGACCCGCATTCGTGCACGATCCTGCTCGACCAGACCAAAGTGATCGAAGGCAACTTCGTCACCGTGTTCGGCTGGTACGACAACGAGTGGGGTTTTTCGAACCGCATGTGCGACGTGACCGCGGCGTTCGCCAAGACGCTCTGACCGGGCCCGCCCACAAGCCTTCGGATCTCGGGACAGCTGTGAATGAGGCCTGGGCCCGCGTTGGCCCTGCTGGTCTCGCGCTGCGACCGCTGCGGGCCGACGATCTGACGGAGGTCGCCGGCGCGCTGCAGAAGGGGGAGGGCTACACGTTGGCCGAGGGCGAGCGTCTCCCGACGCTGCAGGAGGTCAGACGGAGCCTCGCCGACTATGGCGTGGACGGACTCCACGCCGGGCTGGTCGCCAGCGCCGCCGATGGGGAGATCAGGGCGTTTCTGCTTTACGTCCTCGGCGACCGCTCGTCCGGCATGTATGGCGCGGACAACCTGATCATGCGGCTCCCCCCGCCGGCCTTCCCTGCCAGTGGGCGCTTCCTCCAGATCCACGACCTTTGGGTCTCGCCGGAATGGCGCCGGCAAGGCGTCGCGCGGGCACTGAAATCAGCGCTCGAGGCGGTGGCGCGCGCCAACGATCTCGAGATGATCTACACCGTGACGGAAGCCACGCACACGGCTGCGTTGCGCCTCAACGCGAGCCTCGGCTATCGCGCCATCTACACCGGACCGATGTGGGACGAGGTCGAGCGGGTGGCGCTGGTGAAGTGGTCATAGGGGCGTTCGGCATCCGCTGGGCCGGCGGGCCGAAACTTCGTGGTTCGTGGTTCGACAAGCTCACCATGAGGTTTCTCATGAGCTCG
>CAYRZM010000017.1:0-5134 GCA_964428685.1 uncultured Devosia sp.
ACGGAGACGGCGACGCTGATCCGGCTGGGGCTCAGGGAATTGAGCAGCTAGCCTTGCCGTTTCCGCTGTTCCTTACTATTTTTGAAAGTAAGGCAGAGAGGGGAGAGACGAATGAGCCAGGTGACCCTTACTTCCAAGAGCCAGATGACTCTTCCCAAGGACGTACGCGACGACCTCCAGGTGGGACCGGGGGACATGCTGGATCTCACCAAGCAGGGCGACGGCTACCTCATCACGCGTCGCAAGAGCGCAGAGGAGCTGTTCGCCAAATATCGCCGCCCCACCCGAACGCCCTTGACCGCTGCGGAGATGGATCAGGCGATCGAGGAGGAGGTCTGGGAGCGCAACCGGCCGAAGCATGATCGCCGTTGATACGAACCTGCTGCTTCGGCTGATCCTCGACGACGACCCCAAGCAGTCGGCGATTGTCCGCCGTATCCACAGCGGAGCCGGGGACGGCGGGATCTATGTCAACCTGGTGGTCGTCTCCGAGATCGCGTGGGTATTGAAACGCGGTTACAAGGAAAAGCCGGAGACGATCCTCGACATGATCGGGGACCTGCTCGCCGCCCGCGAATACACGCTCGAGCAACCGTTGCTGATTGAGGCCGCTATCGCGGATGCCCGGCGCGCCCAGTGCGGACTGGCCGATGCCATCATCGCGCGGCTGAACGACCAGGCGGGTGCGGACGGGACGTTCACGTTCGACGGACCAGCCAAGCGACTGCCGACGATGCGCGACGCGGCGGCCTTTCGATGACCGACCTCACCTCCGGCACGTCGGGCCGTGATGATCCGCTCGATGTGTCGCTTCGGCCGACCGGGTTTGCCGAGTTCATCGGGCAGGCGCAGGCGAAGGCCAATCTCGAGGTGTTTATCGCGGCGGCGCGGGCACGCAGGAGCGCGCTCGACCACGTGCTGTTCGTCGGGCCGCCGGGGCTGGGCAAGACCACGCTGGCGCAGATCGTGGCCCGTGAACTCGGCGTCGGGTTCCGAGCGACCTCGGGGCCGGTGATCGCCAAGGCCGGCGACCTTGCGGCGCTGCTCACCAATCTCGAGGAGCGCGACGTGCTCTTCATCGACGAGATCCACCGGCTCAATCCGGCGATCGAGGAAATCCTCTATCCGGCGATGGAGGACTACCAGCTCGACCTGATCATCGGCGAGGGGCCGGCGGCGCGGAGCGTTCGGATCGACCTGGCGAAGTTCACGCTGATCGGGGCGACGACGCGCGCGGGACTTCTGACGACGCCGCTGCGCGACCGTTTCGGCATTCCGGTGCGGCTCAATTTCTACACGCCGGACGAGCTGGTGCAGATCGTGCAGCGGGGGGCGCGCCTGCTCGGCATCGGACTCGCGCCCGACGGGGCGCTCGAGATCGCGCGGCGGTCGCGCGGCACGCCGCGCATCGCGGGCCGGCTGCTGCGGCGGGTGACCGATTTCGCACTGGTCGAGGGCGCCAAGTCGATCACGCGCGCGCTCGCCGACAAGGCGCTGCTGCGGCTCGATGTCGACGGGCGCGGACTCGATGCGCTCGACCGGCGCTATCTCGGGACCATAGCGGAGTTCTACTCGGGCGGGCCGGTGGGGATCGAGACGCTGGCGGCAGCGCTGAGCGAGCCGCGCGATGCACTCGAGGAGATCGTCGAGCCGTATCTCCTCCAGCAGGGCTTCATCCAGCGCACGCCGCGCGGGCGGATGCTGACGGCGATCGCCTTCCAGCATCTCAACCTCACGGTGCCGCAGGGGTTCGTCGGCACGCAGGCGAGCCTGTTCGAAGAGGGCGAAAGCGAGTGAGGGGACGGGTGCCATGGCTCACGCTGGGCACGGCCATCGTCGTGCTCGCGGTGACGGCGGCCATGCTGGTGTGGCCGGAGGTGGGGCCGGCGCTCGAGCGCGATCCGGCAATGCTGCGCGGCGAATGGTGGCGGTTTGTCACCACCTGGTTCGTGCTGACCGACGGGTGGGCGCAGATCGTGGTCAATTCCATCGGGCTCCTGGTCTATGGGACGCTGGTCGAGCGGGCGATCGGGCGCACATGGTGGCTGGTCGCCTACGTTGGTGCAGGTCTCGCGGGCGAGATTGCGGGTGTGTTCTGGCAGCCGGTCGGCGGCGGCAACTCGGTCGCGATCTGCGGGCTCATCGGGCTCTATTCGGTGTGGGCGATGATGCGGCCGTCGCGCGGGGGGCCGCCGGCGGTCCTCAGCGCGGTGGTGTGGGGCGGGCTCGGCCTGTGGCTGGTGACGCATGCCGATATCCACGGCGCGGCACTGGTGGCCGGATTTGCGATCGGCGCGCTTTACTGGCTGACGCGCCTGAAGGGGGCGGGCGCATGAGCAAGGCGCATCGGCACGACGTGCGGGTCTACTACGAGGACACCGATTTTTCGGGCGCGGTCTATCACGCGGCGTATCTGCACTTCTTCGAGCGCGGGCGGACGGAGTTCCTCCGCGCCGAGGGCATCCATCATTCCGAGCTGGCGCGCGACGGCATCGCCTTTGCGGTGCGCTCGATGGAGATCGACTTTCCGCGGGCGGCGCGGATCGACGACCTGCTGGTGGTGGATACCGCGGTGCGCGAGGTGACGGGCGCGCGGCTCACGCTCGAACAGACCATCGAGCGCGGCGACGAGCTGATCGCGCGGGCGACGGTGGTGGTGGTCGCGGTGCGCGACGGGCGGGCGGTGCGCCTGCCGGCCGGGGTGCGTGCGGCGTTTGGCGCAGGCGGCTGACAAAGGGTTGTTAACCTCTGGTTGACCATAAGTGAGGCGGGGCGGCCGAAGGCCCTGCAAGTGCCGGAATTCCGGGACTTTCTCTTAAATTTGACAAATTCTGACCGCATCCGGATCGCCGTCGCCGCACCCGCTTTGGCCCGGGTTGCGTCGGGGGCCGGTCCGGCGGGACCGAGACGAAAGGATCCACAGATGGACGCTTCGAGCGCCGTGAGCGCCGTCGCCACTGCGACGCCGGAGGCGGTGAATTTCTCGCTGCTCGGGCTGTTCCTCAGCGCCGACTGGGTCGTCAAGATCGTGATGCTCGGCCTCCTGGCGGCGTCGGTCTGGTGCTGGGCGATCATCGTCGACAAGTCGATGCTCTATGGCCGTGCCAACCGGGCGATGAACGCGTTCGAGCGCGTGTTCTGGTCGGGGCAGTCGCTGGAGGACCTCTACCAGCAGACGCAGGAGCGGCCCTCGATGGGGCTGGGCGCGATCTTCGTTGCCGCCATGAAGGAGTGGAAGCGCAGCCACGAGCAGAATGCGGCGAGCTATCTGGGCGTGCAGGCGCGGCTCGACAAGGTGCTCGACGTCGCCATCACGCGCGAGAGCGAAGGGCTCGAGCGGCGGCTCGGGTTTCTCGCCACCGTCGCCTCGGCATCGCCCTTCATCGGACTCTTTGGCACGGTATGGGGCATCATGAATTCGTTCACCTCGATCGCCGCCAGCAAGAGCACGAACCTCGCGGTGGTGGCGCCCGGCATCGCCGAGGCGCTGTTCGCGACGGCGCTCGGGCTGCTCGCGGCCATTCCGGCGACGATCGCCTACAACAAGCTCAGCGCCGATTCGAACAAGCTGGTGAGCCGGCTCGAGAGCTTTGCCGACGAGTTCTCGACGATCCTTTCCCGCCAGCTCGAAGCGCGGGGCCGCTAGGCCATGGCGATCGCAATCGCACAGGGCGGAGGCGGACGCCGGGGCGGCAAGCGGCGCGGCGCGCGCCGGCCGATGGCCGACATCAACGTGACCCCGATGGTCGACGTGATGCTGGTGCTGCTGATCGTCTTCATGGTGGCGGCGCCGCTGCTGACGGTGGGTGTGCCCATCGACCTGCCGCAGACCAAGGCCAAGGAGCTCAACACCGAGAGCAAGCCGATCACGGTGTCGATCGCGCCGAGCGGCGACCTTTACCTTGGCGACCAGAAGGTCGATCTCGACACGCTGGTCGATGCTATCGCCAAGCAGGCGCCGACCGGCACCGACGAGCGCATCTATGTGCGTGGTGACCAGACCGCGAACTACGGCGCGGTGATGAAGGTGATGGGCGTGCTCAGCGCCGCCGGGTATTCCAAGATCGGCCTCATCACGGCGCAAGACACGGTGAAATAAGGCGATGAAGGCCGGTGTCACCACCTCGGTCATCGCCCACGCCACGCTGCTGATCATCGCGCTGGCGGGCCTGGGGGCGGCCAAGCCGCTGCAACCGGAAGTGGTGGAATCGATCGCGGTCGATCTCGTGCCGATCTCGGACGTGACCAACATCCGGGCGGGCTCGCTCGACAGCAAGGTGGTCAAGACCGAGACACCCGCGGTCGTCGAGACGCAGAAGCCGGCGGAGCTCGCGCAGAAGGCGGGCAACACCGAGGAAGACCAGGTCACGCCCGAAGAGACCGACAAGGTGACGCCGGCGCCGGTGGTCAACACGGCACCCAAGCCGGAGCCCGTGCCCGATCCGACGCCGACCCCGGAGCCGGTCCAGCCGACGCCGGCCGCGCCACCGCCGGTGACCGCACCCGACCCGGCACCAACGCCCGAAGAGACCGAGCCGCAGCAGGAAGTGGCGACCGACACCGCCGACACGCCGGCCGAGGCCACCGCCCCGATGCCGGCGATGCGGCCAGCGCAGCTGCAGAAGGCGCCGGACAAGGCGCCGCCCAAGGACACCAAGGTCGCGACGGTGACGCCGGTCAAGACGCCGACGCCCAAGCCCGACACCAGCAAGACCAAGACGCCGGACGAGAAGGCGGCGAAGGTCGCCGACCAGGTGGCCGAGCTCATCAATTCCGAAAAGAGCCGCGGCGCGGTGACCGGCGAGGGCGGCTCGCCGACGCTGGGCAAGACCAGCGGCAAATCGTCGACGCTGAGCCAGTCGCAGATCGACGGGCTCATCGCGCAGATCAAGACCTGCCTCAACCTCCCGGCCGGCTCCGCCGATTCCGGCGTGACCGCGCAGCTTCATTTCTTTCTGGATGCCGACGGCAATGTCACACAGATGCCCGATATCGTGAGCGACACCAGCGATCCGATGGCACGGGCGCTGGCCACGGCAGCGCAGCGCGCGGTGATGCGCTGCGGACCCTATCCGATGGCCGTGGGACAGGAAGTCCAGGCCGTGTTCGATCCCCGCGAGCTCACCTGATGCCC
>CAYRZM010000018.1:0-2104 GCA_964428685.1 uncultured Devosia sp.
CCCATATGGGCGAAAGCATCCTCCACAATGCCGGGCTCGCCGACTGGATCGCGCCCGATGCCGACGCCTATCCCGCGCTCGCCGCCAGGATGGCCGGCGACCTGTCGTCGCTCGCCACCCTCCGCGCCACCCTCCGCACCCGCATGCTGCAATCCCCGCTGTTCGACGCCCCCCGCTTCGCCCGGAATTTCGAGGCGGCGATCCGCGGGATGTGGCGGGTGTGGTGCGCGTCACAGGGCCGCGGCTGAGGTCACAGAATCTTCAGCTTTGGCGGCGAGGAAGCGGGCCATGCTTCGCTTCGTTTTCGTCCTCGCCGCCCTGCTTGCCGTCGCCGCGCCCGCCTCGGCGCAGAGCCTCATGGATCCGTTCAATGTCGGGCCGGCGATGGACGATGCCAAAGTGCTCGGCCAGGGCATCGCCTTCGCCGACGGCGACCGGATGAAGCTCGACATCTATGGGCCGAAAGACCCCAAGGGCCCGGCGCCGGTGGTCATGTTCATCTATGGCGGATCGTGGAAGCAGGGCTCGCGCACCGACTACCAGTTCGTGGGCCACGCGCTTGCGGCAAACGGCTTCGTCGTGGTCATCCCCGACTACCGGCTCTATCCGCAGGTGACCTATCCCGATTTCCTCGAGGACAATGCCGCCGCGGTCAAATGGATCGAGGACAACATCACCGGCTACGGCGGCGACATCGCGCGCTTTTTCATCGCGGGCCATTCGGCGGGTGCCTACAATGCGGTGATGCTCGGGCTCGAGCACTCGTTCCTCGACGATTACAAGGTGACGATGCCGATCCGCGCCATCGCCGCGATCTCGGGGCCGTACGATTTCTATCCGTTCGAATATGACGAGGTGCGCAACACCTTCGGCAAGACCGACAACCCGGAGGGCACGCAGCCGGTCAATCTGGTGACCGCGGGCGAGGTGCCGATGCTGCTGGTTTCGGGCACCACCGATCCCATCGTGCGGATGCAGAACACCCAGCATCTCGCGCAGAAGCTCCAGGCGGCCGGCGACTGGGTGACCACGAAGTATTACGACAATATCGGCCACATGGAGCCGGTGTTCGCCATCGGGGCAATGTGGCGCTGGCGGGCGCCGGTGCTCGCCGACATGGTGGCGTTCTTCACCCAGTTCGGCGCATTCCCGAGCGGCGCGCCGCAGCCCGTGTTCACGCCGCCGCCGCCGGACCAGTCGACCGGTATCGAGGCCACCATGGCCAAGCTCGACGCGCTGTTCGCCCCCATCGACGACGATCGCAACCGCTAGGGGCGCCGGGATATATCGGCGGAAGGCGATAGAGCGTTGACGCGGGGCGGCGCCGGGCTCTAGGCTTTCGGCCGACGGACAATTCCCGCGCCCTTCCGGCGCTCCCTCAGGAACCCTCACAGCCATGCAGTACACCCACCTCGGCCGCACCGGCCTGGAAGTCTCACGCATTTGTCTCGGCATGATGTCGTTCGGCGATCCCACCAAAGGCCGGGCCTGGACCCTCGATGCCGAGCAGGGGCGGCCGATCGTCCGCGCCGCCTGGGAAGCGGGGATCAATTTCTTCGACACCGCGAATGTCTACGGGCAGGGCAGCAGCGAGGAGATCACCGGCAAGCTGCTCTGGGAGCTCGCGCCGCGCGACGAGATCGTGCTCGCGACCAAGGTCAACGGCGAGATGCGCAAGGGGCCGAACGGCCGCGGCCAGTCGCGCAAGGCGATCCTCGGCGAAATCGACAATTCGCTGAAGCGGCTCAAGACCGACTATGTCGACCTCTATCAAATCCATCGCTTCGACTACAATTCGCCGATCGAGGAGACGCTCGAGGCACTCGACGAGGTGGTGAAGTCGGGCAAGGCCCGCTACATCGGCGCCTCGTCGATGTGGGCGTGGCAGTTCATGAAGATGCTGGCCACGCAGCGCGAGAACGGCTGGTCACGGTTCGTCTCGATGCAGAACCAGCTCAACCTCATCTATCGCGAGGAAGAGCGCGAAATGCTGCCGCTGTGCGTGTCCGAAGGGATCGGCGTCATCCCCTGGTCGCCGCTGGCGCGCGGGCGGCTGGCGCGGCCGTGGGCCACCGAGACCAAGCGGCTCAACACCGACCCGTTC
>CAYRZM010000019.1:0-2039 GCA_964428685.1 uncultured Devosia sp.
TGGCGCCGCGCCGGGTGATGGCAAGCAGGCGGGCCCGCTGCCGCCCGACGGTTCCGCGGCGAGCCCCGGCGGCGGCGCCGCGAGCGCGGGCGGCAGCGGCGACAGCCACCGGCAGAGCTCAGCCGCTCCCGCAGCGGGTGATGCCAGCGCCGCTCCAGCGGCATCGGCTCCGGCTGCATCCGCCGCGGCCGCGTCCACTCCCGCATCGGGCGGCTGAGATGTCGATCGCCGGACAGAACCAGCGCGGGGGACAGATCGCGGGCCTTTTCGTCCGGCGGCCCGTCCTCGCAGTGGTCATCAACGCGCTGATCGTCGTCGGCGGTCTCGCCGCGTTCCTCGGCGTCGAGGTGCGCGAGCTGCCGCAGGTCGATCAGCCGGTGCTGACTGTCAACACGCAGTTCGACGGCGCCTCCGCCGACACCGTCGACCGCGAGGTCACCTCCGCCATCGAGGGCGCCGTCGCGCGCGTGCAGGGCGTCACCGAAATCTCGTCGAGCTCGTCCTATGGCCGCAGCCAAGTGACCCTGACCTTCGCCGACGGCACCAACCTCGACAGCGCCACCTCCGACGTCCGCGACGCCACCGCACGGTTGATCAACCGCTTCCCCGACGGCGTCGACGCGCCCACCATCGTCAAGGCCGACGCCAACGCCCAGGCGATCATGCAGCTGAGCGTGACCTCGCCCACCCTCAGCCGCGACGACCTCACCAATCTCGTCGACAACCAGATCTCCGAAGCGCTCTCCGCCGTCCCCGGCGTGGCCGATCTCCAGATCTACGGCGAGCAGGCAAAAGTCTTCACCATCGACGTCGACCAGAACAAGCTGGCCGCGCTCGGCCTCACCGTCGGCAACATCCAGACGGCGCTCTCGACCATCGCCTTCGACACCGCCGCCGGAACCATCAACGGCGCCAACCAGAACATCTCGGTGCGCGCGCTGGCCGAAGTGACGACGCCGCAGGATTTCGAGAACATCATCATCAACGGCAAGACCCGGCTGGGCGACGTCGCGACCGTGGTCTTCGGGCCGCAGAACTCCTCGAGCGGGCTCCATTCCGACGGCAAGTCGGGCATCGGCATCGGCATCATCCGCGCCGCGCAGTCCAACACCGTGCAGATTTCCGACGGCGTCTACAAGGCCGTGGCCCAGCTGCAGCAGACGCTGCCCAAGGGCGTCAACATCAAGGTCTCGAGCGACGATTCGATCTTCATCTCGGGCGCGCTGCACGAAGTCGAGCGCTCGCTCGGCCTCGCGGTCGCGATCGTCATCGGCGTGATCTTCCTGTTCCTGATGGACTGGCGCGCGACCCTCGTGCCCGCCATCTCGATGCCGGTGGCGCTGGTCGGCTCGATCGCCGGCATCTACATCGCCGGCTTCTCGATCAACATCCTGACGCTGCTCGCGATCGTGCTCGCCACCGGCCTTGTCGTCGACGATTCGATCGTCGTGCTCGAAAACATCGTGCGCCGGCGCGGGATGGGCGCCGGGCCGCGCGCCGCCGCCGTGCTCGGCACGCAGGAAGTGTTCTTTGCCGTCATCGCCACCAGCCTCACGTTGATCGCGGTGTTCGTGCCCATCTCGTTCCTGCCCGGCCAGACCGGCCGGCTGTTCCGCGAGTTTGGCTTCACCCTCGCGATCTGCGTCGGGCTCTCCTGCGTGGTGGCGCTGAGCCTGGGGCCGATGCTCGCCTCGCGCTTCCTCAAGGAGCATGACCACCGCGTCCACCGCAACCCGATCGCCGCCTTCGGCCGGATGATGGCGGGCATCTACCGGCGCATCCTCCGCTTCTGCCTCGATACGCCGCTGGTGGTGATCGTCATCGCGCTCTTGTTCGCGGGCTCGGCGCTCTTCGTCTTCGGCGCCATCCGGCAGGAACTGACGCCGCCCGAAGATCGCGCCGCGGTGCTGATCCGCGTGTCGGCGCCGCCGACGGTGAGCCTCGACTTCACCCAGACCCAGATGCAGAAGATCGAGGACCTGGTGCAGCCGCTCGTCCAGTCGGGCGAGGTGCGCTCGGTGTTCTCGGTGTCGGGCTTC
>CAYRZM010000020.1:0-16918 GCA_964428685.1 uncultured Devosia sp.
CCGGGCACCGATCACGATTTCACCGACCTTCACGCCTGGTGCGAAGTGTATCTGCCCGGCGCCGGCTGGGTCGGCCTCGATCCCACGTCGGGCCTGCTGACAGGCGAGAGCCACATCCCGCTCGCGGCGACGCCGCACTACCGCAATGCCGCGCCGATCTCCGGCGCGTTCTCGGCCGTCGGCCCGGTCAAGACCGACTCCGCCTTCGACATGAAAGTCACGCGGGTCGCCGAACATCCCCGCATCACCAAGCCCTTCTCCGACGACAGCTGGGCGCGCCTCAACGAACTCGGCCACCAGGTCGATGCGACGCTGCAACAGAACGACGTTCGCCTCACCATGGGGGGCGAACCGACCTTCGTGTCCATCGACGATTTCGAGTCCGGCGAGTGGAACACCGACGCGGTCGGCCCGACCAAGCGCGCGCGCGCCGATGCGCTCATCCGACGGCTGCGCGAGAAAATCGCGCCCGGCGGTTTCCTCCACTACGGCCAAGGCAAGTGGTATCCGGGCGAAAGCCTCCCGCGCTGGACGTTCTCGCTCTACTGGCGCCGCGACGGCCAGCCGGTCTGGCGCGACCAGTCCCTTGTCGCCCGGGAAGGCGACTACACACCAGCCAAGCCGGCCGATGCCCAAAAGCTGCTGTTCGCGCTCGCCAACAATCTCGGCCTCACCGGCGAGACCGTTGCGCCCGCCTATGAAGACCCCGGCGACTGGCTGCTCAAGGAAGCGAAGCTTCCCGACAATGTCGATCCCTCCAACAATGAGCTGAAGGACCCCGAAGCCCGCACCCGCATGGCCCAGGTCTTCGAGCGCGGGCTGACCACGCCGACCGGCTATGTGCTGCCCGTGCAGCGCTGGAACGCGCTGGGCCCGCGCAAATGGATCACGGAGAAATGGCGGACGCGGCGCGGCAAGCTCTTCCTCGCCGCCGGCGACTCGCCCGTGGGCTACCGCCTGCCCCTGAGTTCCCTGCGCTTTGTGAGCGCAACGAGCTATCCGCACGTGGTGCCCGCCGATCCGCTGCAGCCGGTTGGCCCGCTGCCGCCCGCCGGCTCCCTGCCGGACCGCATTCAGCCGACGGCCAGCTTCACCGCCGACGCCACCCAGACGCAGCAGATCAACGAGCAGATTCTCGACGAGATCGACTCCACGGTTCGCACCGCGATCACGGTCGAAATCCGCGATGGCCACCTCAGCATCTTCTTCCCCCCGGTCTCGACGCTCGAGGACTATCTCGAGCTGGTGACCGCCGCCGAGGAGGCCGCCAAATCCGTCGGCTTGCCGGTGCAGATCGAGGGCTATCCGCCCCCGTTCGACCCCCGCCTCAACGTGATCCGCGTCGCCCCCGATCCGGGCGTCATCGAAGTGAACATTCATCCCGCGGCGAGCTGGGACGAAGCGGTGGCCACCACCACCACGGTCTATGAAGAGGCCCGGCAGGCACGGCTCGGCGCCGACAAGTTCATGATCGACGGCAAGCATGTCGGCACGGGCGGCGGCAACCACGTCGTGGTCGGCGGGGCGACGCCGTCGGATTCGCCCTTCCTCCGCCGCCCCGATCTGCTCAAGAGCCTCGTGCTGCACTGGCAGCATCATCCCGCGCTGAGCTACCTATTCTCGGGCCTCTTCATCGGCCCGACATCGCAAGCACCGCGCATCGACGAAGCCCGGCACGATAGCCTCTATGAGCTCGAGATCGCGCTGGCGCAGGTGCCGGCGCCGGGCATGGGCACGCCACCGCTGCCCTGGCTGACCGACCGCCTGTTCCGCAACCTCCTCGTCGACGTCACCGGCAACACGCACCGCTCCGAGATCTGCATCGACAAGCTCTATTCGCCCGACGGCCCCACCGGCCGGCTCGGTCTCGTCGAGTTCCGCGGCTTCGAGATGCCGCCCAACGCGCGCATGAACCTCGCGCAGCAATTGCTGGTCCGCGCGCTCATCGCCCGCTTCTGGCAGTCGCCGCTCGACGGCACGTTCATCCGCTGGGGAACGACGCTCCACGACCGCTTTATGCTGCCGCATTTCGTCTGGGCCGATTTCCTCAACGTGCTGGCCGACCTCCGCGCGCACGGCTTCGATCTTGATTCCGAATGGTTCGCCGCCCAGCTCGAGTTCCGCTTCCCTTTCTGCGGCGAGGCCGAATACGAGGGCATGACCCTTACCCTCAACCAGGCGCTCGAGCCTTGGCACGTGATGGGCGAGCAAGGGGCGATCGGCGGCACCGTGCGGTTCGTCGACTCATCGGTCGAGCGCCTGCAGGTCAGGCTCGAAGGCCCCGATCCCGACCGCTACGTCGTGACCTGCAACCGCCGCCGCGTCCCCCTGATGCCGACCGGCATCGCCGGCACCTCCGTGGCGGGCGTCCGCTTCAAGGCCTGGCAGCCGGCGAGCGGCATGCATCCGGTGCTGCCGGTCAATTCGCCGCTGACCTTCGATGTCTACGACACTTGGTCGAAGCGCGCGATCGGCGGCTGCGTCTACCACACCGCCCACCCCGGCGGCCGCAACTATGAGACCTTCCCCGTCAACGGCAACGAGGCCGAGGCCCGGCGTCTCGCCCGCTTCGTTGCCGACGGCCACACGCCGGGTGGCTACGCGCCGCCGCCCGAGGAACCGGCCGGCGAATTCCCGCTCACGCTCGACCTTCGCCGCCCCTTGCCATGAAAATCTTGACCAAACGGTCCATTCCCCCTTTCCGGGCCGGGCGCCAACCGCTAGCGCTATGAGCCCGATGGACAAGCGGACTCACCGTCAGGTTCCCAAGCGCCCCGGTGCCCCGGGGCTTGCGGCCGACTATCGGCTGCTGCCGGCCATTCCCGATGAGATGATCGATCCCGCCGGCAACATCCGGCCCGGCTGGAACGACCTTCTCGCCGGCTTCGATGAGCTTGGCCCCGAGGGGCTCACCGCCCGCTTCGAGCGCGCCGACCAGTACCTGCGCGACGCCGGCGTCTTTTACCGCAAATACGATGGCGCCGCCGGCAAGGAGCGCGCCTGGCCGCTCGCGCACGTTCCTCTCATCATCGATGAAACCGACTGGATGCTCATCACGCGCGGCCTCGTGCAGCGCGCCGAGCTGCTCGAAAGGATCGTCGCCGACATCTATGGCGACAATCACCTCGTCGCGCGCGGCGTGCTGCCGCCCGAGCTCATTGCGCGCAACCCCGAGTTCCTCCGGCCCGTCGTCGGCATCAAGCCGTCGAGCGGCCACCACCTCCATTTCTGCGCGTTCGAACTCGGCCGCGGACCGGATGGCGGCTGGTGGGTGCTCGGCGATCGCACCCAGGCCCCCTCGGGCGCGGGCTTCGCGCTCGAGAACCGCGTGGCGACCACCCGCGCCCTCTCCGACATTTTTTCCCGCTGGCGCGTGCATCGTCTCGGCGGCTTCTTCCGAGTTTTGCGCGACACCCCCTACGGCGACGGGGGGCGTAACAACGGCCGCGTCGGTATCCTCACGCCCGGCCAGCACAACGAGACCTATTTCGAGCACGCCTACATCGCGCGCTACCTCGGCTTCATGCTGCTCGAAGGGGAAGACCTCGTCATCGAAGACGGCCAGGTGATGGTGCGCACCGTCGCCGGCCTCAAGCCCGTCAGCGTCCTCTGGCGGCGTATGGACGCGAGCTTCACCGATCCGCTCGAGCTGCGCTATGACAGCCGCATCGGCACCCCCGGCATGGTCGAGGCCCTGCGCCAGGGCTCGATCTCGATGGTCAACGCCATTGGCTCGGGCATCCTCGAAACGCGGGCCCTGTCCGCCTTCATGCCGCGCCTCAGCGAAGCGCTGCTCGGCGCCGCACTCGAGCTCCCCACCATCGCCACCTGGTGGTGCGGACAGGAGGCCGAACGGCGGCACGTCCTCGACAACTTCGACCGGATGATGATCGGCCCCGCCTTCTCGACCACGCTGCCGATCGACGACCATGCCTCGACCGTCCTCGGCGCCACCCTCGAGGAGGGACCGCGCGCCGCATTGATGGACCGGCTGGCCCGCGAAGGCGGCCAGCTGGTCGGCCAGGAGCCGGTGACCCTTTCGACGGCGCCCGTCTATGTCGATGGCCGGCTCGAACCGCGCCCAATATCGCTGCGCGTCTACGCCGCCCGAACCTCGCGTGGCTGGACCATCATGCCGGGCGGCTTCGCGCGCGTCGGCTCGACCCTCGACTCCACCGCCATCGCGATGCAGCGCGGCGGCCAGGCGGCCGATGTCTGGGTGGTCAGCAGCAAGCCGGTCGAGCGCATCACGCTGTTGTCGCAGGAAGGCGAGAAGCTGGTCCGCCAGGCGGTGGGCGACCTGCCGAGCCGCGCCGCCGACAATCTCATCTGGCTGGGCCGCTATGCTGAACGCTGCGAGGCGACCGTCCGCATCCTTCGCGCTTACAACGCCCGACTGGCCGAGCTGTCCAATCCCGACCTGCCCATCCTCGCCGATACGCGCGTCTATCTCGAATCGATCGATGTGGATGCCGAGCACGCCCTGCCCCCCGGCTTGCTGAGCGCCATCGACAGCGCGGTGCATTCCGCCAGCCAGATCCGCGACCGCTTTTCGCCCGACGGCTGGCTGGCGCTCGCCGACCTGCGCAAGACCGCGCGCAACTTCGCCGCGCGCGTCCAGCTCGGCGACGACGCGACCCGCGCCATGACCGTGCTGCTGCGCAAGCTCGCCGGCTTCTCGGGCCTCGTCCACGAGAACATGTATCGCTTCGCCGGCTGGCGGTTCCTCGAAATCGGCCGTCGCCTCGAGCGCGGCATCCAGATGTCCGGCATCACCCGCTGGCTGACGCGCGAGGAAGCGCCCGACGGCGCGCTCGATATGCTGCTCGAAATCGGCGACAGCGTCATGACCCATCGCCGCCGCTACAACGTCGCGGCAGGCGCCAATTCCTACCTCGATCTCCTGGTCCTCGATCCGCTCAATCCGCGCTCGGTGCTGTTCCAGATCGCCGAGCTCAAGGAGCAGATCGAGCGCCTGCCCGGCGGCGTAAGCGACGGCCAGCTCTCCGGCACCGCCAAGGCCGTGCTCAAGCTCCACACCCAGCTGCGGGTCGCCGAGCCCGAGGACATGACGCCGGTCCGGCTGGCCGAGCTGGCCGCCGCGATCGGCCGCCTCGCCGGCCTCATCGCCGACGCGTATTTCGTGTGAGCGCCATGCTTTACGACGTTCGCCTCGAGCTCCACTACGACTACGAAGGCTTCGTCCACGGCGACCGCCACCTGGTCCGCGTGGCGCCGGCCTCGATCCCCGGTGTGCAGCGGGTCATCGCCTCGTCGATCTCGTTCGATCCGCGTCCGGCGAGCGAAACCAGCTTCGTCGATTTCTTCGGCAACCTCGTGAGCACCATCGCCTACACCGCCTACCACGATCGGCTCGAGGTCCGTCTCAGCGCCCGCGTCGGCGTCGAGGAAGACGCGCCGCCCGCCGATCTCTCTCCCGATCTTGCCGGTCTCAGCCGCGACCTCGCGGCAACCTGGAGCCTCGACGCGAATTCGCCGCATCACTTCCTCGCCCCCTCGCCGCGCATAGCCCTCAGCCGGCCGATCACCGACTACGCCTGCGAGAGCCTCGCCCGCACGACCTCGGTCCGGGCGGCAGCGATGGATTTCTGCCTCGCGATCCATCGGGACTTTGCCTACGACCGCGAGTCGACCGACGTCGACACGGGGCCCCTCGAAGCCTTCAATCTGAAGAAGGGCGTGTGCCAGGACTTCGTCCACGTGATGATCGCGGGCTTGCGCGGCGTCGGCATCCCCGCCGGCTACGTCTCGGGGTTTCTCCGCACCATCCCGCCCAAGGGCAAGCCTCGCCTTGAAGGCGCCGACGCGATGCACGCCTGGGTCCGCGTCTGGTGCGGCCAGCACGACGGCTGGGTCGAGTTCGATCCGACCAACGCCATGCTCGCCGGCGCCGACCACATCACCATCGGCCACGGCCGCGACTATGCCGACATCTCGCCGATCGTCGGCGTCCTGCGCACCTCCGGCCGGCACGAGGCCAAGCAGTCCGTGGATGTTATCCGGGTCGAATAGGCCGGCCGCCACAGACATTAACAATTTCAAATTGTCGCGCGGAACCAAGTTCTGCCGGGCCGGTTATTCCGGCCAGCGCAGTCACGCGCGGGCATCCAAAGCGACGGCCGGTCCCCTCCCTGCCGGCCAAAAACAAGGGGTCAATGCGATGACACAGATGGAGATCAACGTTCTCGAGCACGCCGGACGGGCCGCGATGGCCTGGTCGCCGGAGGGCTACGACGGACGCATCCATTTGGGCGCTGTGCTGGGCGCGATCGTGCCGGCAATCGGCATCCTTGCCGCGGCGGCAGCGTTTCTGTTCGTCGCCTTCTGACAAGAGCGCAAGAAGCGTCAACCGGAGTAGGCCAGCATGCTCAGCACCATCCTCATTATCGTTCTCGTCCTGTTGCTCATCGGCGCCATCCCGAGCTGGGGATACTCCCGCTCCTGGGGATACTTCCCCTCGGGAATTCTGGGCGTCGTGCTCGTGGTCGTGGTCATACTGCTGTTGACTCACGTCATCGCATTCTGACCGCAGATCAGAGCTAAGCGGACCCAAGGTCGCCCCCCTTTCCGGTCCGCGTAAACCACCCCGGTTCGCTCCCCCGCGAACCGGGGTGTTTGTTTGTGCGCCCGGCGAGCGGAGGCCTGCAACTTCCTGTGGCCTCAGACGTTTCCGAGCATCAAACCAGGAGACTCCCAATGGCCGAAACGGAAGAAGCGCCGCCCGCCCGCACGACCACCCATCGCGCCGGCAACGGCAATGGCTCGCAGCGTAAGACCGCGCGCGAGGAGGACCTCGAGACCCAGATCGAGCAGCTCCAGTCCGACATCAAGTCGATCACCAACACGCTGACCCGCATGGGCCAGACGACCGTGCGCGACGTGCGGACCACGGCCCAGCGCCGGGCGCAGGATCTCGCCGACCGCGGCCAATCGATGCTCGACAGTGCCCAGGACGAATTCACCCACGTCGAAAAGCAGCTCAAGGACATGATCCGCGAAAAGCCGCTGACGGCGGTGATGGGCGCCATCGCGGTCGGCTTCGTGGTCGCCGTCCTCACCCGCTGACGCCATGCTCGCTATCCTGACGCCGCTGTTGTCCCTGCTGGGGCTCGAGGCGGCCGAGCTCACGGGCAAGCTCAAGCGGCAGGCCATCACCTGGGGCGCCATCGGCGCTCTGGGGGTGATCGCGCTCGCCTTCCTGCTCGTTGCCATCAACGCGGCGCTCGGCGAGGCGGTCGGTCCCATCGTGGCGCCCCTCATCATCGCCGTGGTCGCGGTGGTGATCGGCGTGGCGATCTTCCTCGTCATGCACATCGTCGAGCTCAACGCGGCCCGGCGCGCGGCGGAAAAGAAGCGGAGCTCGGAGGTGACCGCCCTCATCACCACCGCGGCGATCACTGCGATTCCGCTCCTCCTCCGCTCGCCGCTGATCCGCGACCTCGGCATTCCCGCCGGCGCCGCGCTGGCGTCCAATCTCTGGTTCCGCCGGGACGGCGAGGACCGGCACCGCCGCCGCTAGGAACCTCGCCCCCGATCGGGGCGTTCATGGTGCTCCCGGGCCGCCGGGCCCGGCAACCCAAGAGGATTTGCCATGTCTCACATCAAACGGCGGATCGTGACACTCCTTAAGGACGACAACATGGATGCGGGCGAAAAGATCGAGGTGCTTCGCCAGCTCGAAGCCGACACGCGCAGCAAGGAGCGCAGTGCCACCGAAGGCATGACGCCGGTCGATGGCGACGACGGCGAGGACCTGAAGTCGATCGAGCAGGCCCTGCGCAAGCTCGGCGAACAGCCGGTCGAGAACGGCGCGGGCACCATCTAGCCGGACAATTGGAACAGACAGCGGCTCCGCGGATGTCCTGCGGGCCGTTTTCAGGCCGTCGCCAGCTCGTCCCGCCCCGTGCCCTCTGCAACGCCGGCGGCCTTGGGCACGATCACTTTGAGACCGCCCGGGTGCACCTTGAGGTCGATCTGGCTCTGCAGATCTACCAGCTCCCCGTCGATCACCGCCTTGGCCCCCGGCTTCTTGCGGGGAAACCGGATGGTCGCCTCCCGCGCCTCCTTGTCGATGATCTCGGGCAGGCTGCCGAACTTGCCGCGCATCAGGCCGAAGGCCAGGCGCGCCATTGTTCGCAGCGTCAATGGCTTCACGAGGTAGATGCCGAGCAGCCCGCGATCCAGGCGATCGGCCAGCGGAAGGTGGCCCTCGTCGAACGGATTGTTGGACACCGAGAGGCCCGCGACGCGGCGCCGCTCGAGCCCACGATGCGTGAGGATCTCGACCTGGAACAGCGGAGGGTTGGCAATTACGCCGAGCGACGCCCGCCCGGAGGCAATCATCTTGCCCACCCGGCTGCGGTACGGCAGGGACTCGCGAAGTTTCACCAGCTTGGGGTGAATACCAACCGACAGCTGATGGACGAATGGCCGTCCGTTCGCGGTTGCAATATCCACATTCTGGACCTCGCCGCCCGCCAACGCCGCGAGAGCCGCGTCGAGTCCGAGCGGCACGCCGAGCGAGCGCGCGAACAGGTTCATCGTCCCGGCCGGCAGCACCGCGAGGGGAATGCCCCGTGCAAACGCGACGCCGGCGGCGGCAGAAATCGTGCCGTCGCCGCCACCCGCCAGCAGCGCCTCGCCCTCCGCCGCGGCGCGCTTCAATTCCGCCATCAGATCGCGTCCGGCCACCACCCGGACGTCGAGCGCCTGCCCCGCCTGCGCATAGATTTCGCGTGCCTTGGCGGCAAACGCGTCCATGTCGGTGGTCTTGAATGTCCCGCCGTCGCGGTTGAAAACGCCTATGACGTTCATGCGCCGGTGCCCCTGGCTGGCGCAGGGTGAACGGGAAGCCGGCTGATTTGTTCCCCTAGATGAGCGGCCGCTGGCGCTCGGTGAGCCCATTCCACTCCGCGACATCCATTAGGCCCGCGGGATCGAGCACCTCGCACACGCGGTCGTGCCAGCGAATGAGCTTGCGCTCGCTGAGCTTGCGCAACGTCTTGTTGGTGTGAACGATCGACAGTCCCAGCGTATCCGCCACATGCTGCTGGCTGATCGGGATCAGCAGGGCCTTCTGGTCCGTCAAGCCGACCGACGCGGCCCTCTGATAGAGGAAAGCCACAAGGTAGGCCGCGCGCTCGAGAGCCGTGCGCCGCCCGAGGCTCAGCAGGTTTTCGTCGAGCATCCGCTCCTCGCGGGCGGCAAGCCAGGTCACGTCGAAGCCCAGCCCTGGATGCTGGCGATAGAGCTCCGCCAGCTGGTCGCGCTGGAACACGCACATCACCACGGGGGAAAGCGCCTCGACCGAGTGGTCCATCGCTCCGATCACCGACCCCTGAAGGCCGACAAGGTCGCCGGGGAGCACGTAATTGAGGATTTGCCGCCGCCCGTCCTCGAGCGTCTTGAAGCGGAAGGCCCAGCCCGAAAGCAGCGTGAAGAGCTGCGCGCTGTGGGCGCCTTCGGAGAGGATCATGGCGCCCGGCTCGGCGACCAGCTCGCCCCGCTTGAATCCGGAGACGAATTTCAGCTCTTCCGGGCTGAAGGCCCGGAAGTGGGTCATTGCCCGCAAGGGGCACTGTTCACAAGGAACGCGACGTGTCGAAACCGGCAGGATAACGCCCACTGCTGAGGTTTCGCGAATATCCGTCATGATCCGAGCAAACGCCATGCCCGCAAGCGCGGTTGCCGCCCCTTGCAGGTGTCTTTTTTAAATGACGGTCGCCCTCTGCCGACGCATTTCACGAGCCCAAACAAGGGCCGGACATGCTCTCGGGCGAAAAGCTGCTCATCGTCGAGGAAGAGTTCCTCATCGCGCTCGACATCCAGCGGGCCGTCGAAGGCGCCAATGCCGAGCACGCCGTATTCGCCCGCAATTTCAAGGAGGCGGCGGCCCTGATCGACCGCTTCGGCGAGTTCGATCTTGCGATCGTGACCCCGCCCCGCCTCGGGACCAACGACTTCGAGGTTGCCGGCCGCCTCGTCGCCGCCCGGGTGGCCGTCGTGGTCTGCTCGGGCGCCCGCGCCCATCTCGACGGGACGCCACTCGAGGGGATCGAGGTCGTCTACAAGCCGTTTTCCGATGCAGAACTGCTGGCCGCCTGCCGCCGCGCACTGGAGCGGCGGCAGCGTCATTAGCCGGCCGTGTGTGTGGTGACTTGGGCGGATACGGCGTCGGGGCCGTAATCCGCCTCGCCGGAAATGCCGAGCACGTCCTGGAGGCGCGTCCGCGCGCGGCTGACGCGGGATTTCATCGTGCCGACGGCGCAATGGCAGATTTCGGCCGCCTCCTCATACGAGAAGCCCGAGGCGCCGATAAGGATCACCGCTTCGCGCTGGTCCGGCGGCAGCGTGTCGAGGGCCTTCTTGAAGTCGGCCATGTCCAGCACGCCATACTGGCTTGGATGCACCGAAAGCCGCTCGGTGAAGGCGCCGTCGGTGTCCTGCACCTCGCGCCCCCGCTTGCGCATCTGGCTGTAGAACTCGTTGCGGAGGATCGTGAACAGCCAGGCCTTGATGTTGGTGCCCATCTGGAAGCTGTCCTGCTTCGCCCAGGCCTTCATCATCGTGTCCTGCACGAGGTCATCGGCCTTGTCGTGGCGGCCGCTGAGGGAGACCGCGAAGGCGCGGAGCGAGGGAAGCGTCGCCAGCAATTCCCTTTTGAACGACGGACCTTCCTGCAAGATCAGCCGTCCTTGCGCTTCTGGGCGCGTTCGACCTGATCCAGCTTTTCCAGCAGATCGAGGAACTTGTCGGGGATGGGCTGGTCCTGGACGGCGCCATAAAACGCCCGCAGCTTCGCGCCGATATCGGAATTCGGACCGAGACCGTCGTCATGGCGCCGCGGGGGCGGTGCGCTCATATCGTTCATTTTGACTTTATCTTTCACTACCCAAACCTGCTGCAGGGTGACGCCACACCCTGAAGTGCTACCATAAATGGCGCAGGCACCGAAAAGTTCCGGACAAGGGAACGATTGCGATGCTGGCGAGTTGTCGCCGCGGGTAAGACCAAAAGCGTCACAGGGAGCATATTCATGACACTGTCCATGCGGATCGCGCCGCACCTGCCCTATCTGCGCCGCTTCTCGCGCGCGACGACGGGTTCGCAGACTTCGGGCGACGCCTACGTCGCCGCGACGCTCGAAGCGCTGATCGCCGACGTTTCCATATTCCCCGAGGCGTCCAACGACCGGATTGCTCTCTACAAGCTTTTCTCCAAGCTGTTTTCATCGTCCGCGGTGCGCATTCCCAACCCGCCGCCGCACTTCGTCTGGGAACAGCGCGCAGCGCGCAATCTGAGCAATTTGGCGCCCAAGCCGCGCCAGGCGTTCCTGCTGGTCTCCGTCGAGGGCTTCACCCACGACCAAGCGGCGGAAATCCTCGATGTGCCGCCGGCCGAGTTCGCCCAGCTGCTCGACCAGGCCTCGCGCGAAATTTCCCGGCAGGTGGCGACCGACATCCTCATCATCGAGGACGAGCCCCTGATCGCCATGGACATCGAGCAGATGGTCGAAAGCCTCGGCCACAAGGTCGTCGGCATCGCCCGCACCCACAAGGAAGCGGTGGCGCTCTACGGCAAGACCATGCCCAAGATGATCCTCGCCGACATCCAGCTTGCCGACGGCTCGTCGGGCATCGACGCGGTCAACGACATTCTCTCCACCGAAGCGCTGCCGGTGATCTTCATCACCGCCTTCCCGGAGCGCCTGCTGACCGGGGAGCGCCCCGAACCAACCTTCCTCGTCACCAAGCCCTTCAACCCCGACATGGTGAAGGCGCTGATCAGCCAGGCGCTGTTCTTCGACGAAGGCTCGCGCGCCGCCGCCTAAATTCTCTTTTCCTCCTGATCCTTGCACTGGCGGCCCGCCCGGGCCGCCTTTTCTTTGCGCTGGACTCGGCCGCCGGTTTGCCCTCACCTTCCGCCCATGCCGCCCCACCACAGCGACCACGCCGCGCTGCCGATCGTCGAGCTCGACCACATCCACAAGAGCTTCGGCGAAGTCGAGGTCCTCAAAGGCGTATCGCTCACCGCGCATGAAGGCGAAGTGATCGCGCTGATCGGCTCCTCTGGGTCCGGCAAGTCGACACTGCTGCGCTGCATCAACATGCTCGAGGTCCCCGATAGCGGCATCGTCAAGATCGCCGGCGAGACCATTGCGCTCGCCGGCATGCCACCCCACCGGCGGATTTCCGACGAGGCGCAGATCCGCCGCATCCGTTCGGGTCTCGGCATGGTGTTCCAGCAGTTCAACCTCTGGAGCCACATGACCGTCCTCGCCAACGTCATGGAAGCGCCCGTCCTCGTCCAGAAGCGCGAAAAGGCCGAAGTGCGCGACGAGGCGATGGAGATGCTCAAGAAAGTCGGCATCGCCGACAAGGCGCAGAGCTATCCGGCGCAGCTTTCAGGCGGCCAGCAGCAGCGCGCCGCGATTGCCCGGGCGCTCTGCATCAACCCGCGCGTCATGCTGTTCGACGAGCCGACCTCTGCCCTCGACCCGGAGCTGGAGGTCGAAGTGCTGCGCGTCATCAAGCTTCTCGCCGACGAGGGCCGCACCATGATCCTCGTCACCCATGACATGGAATTCGCCCGCACCGTGGGCGACCGCGCGGTGTTCCTCCACTTGGGCAAAATCGAGGAGGAAGGCACGGTCGACGAGGTGTTCGGGGCCACCAAATCCCCGCGCCTGCGGCAGTTCCTCTCGGCCGGTGCCCACCAGTAATTGACGCATACGTCATTTGGCGTAAGCGTATGGCCGAGAGCCGCCGCAAAGGGCGGCCCGTTGGCGTTGAACCCAGGAGACGACCCTTCATGCATAAGCTGATTTTGGCTGCCGCGGCGCTCGCCGCGCTCACCGTGAGCGCCCACGCGGCGACGGTGAAATTCGGCACCGAAGGCGGCTACCCGCCCTACAATTTCATGGACGACAGCGGCAAGCTCGCCGGCTACGACGTCGACGTCGGCACCGAGCTCTGCAAGCGCGCCCAGCTCGACTGCACGTTCGTCACCAACGACTGGGATTCGATCATCCCCAATCTGCTGGCGGGCAACTACGACCTCATCATCGACGACATGACCATCACCGATGAGCGCAAGCAGACCATCGACTTCACCGATCCCTACTTCCCGCCCGATCCGTCGCGTTTCCTCAGCAAAGCCGACAAGACCTTCGACTACAACAGCCTCAAGGGCCTCAAGATCGGCGCCCAGAACGCCACCATCCAGGCGACTTATCTCGACTCCAACCTCAAGGCCGACAACACCATCCAGAAGTACGACACCCAGGACCAGGAGCTCGCCGACCTCAATGCCGGCAACCTGGACCTCGTGCTGATCGACGGATCGGTGGCGGTCGAAACCGCGGCGGGTTCGAACGGTGCCCTCAAGTCGGACGGGCCGGACATTCCGATCGGCATCGGCGCCGGCATCGGGCTGCGCAAGTCCGACACCGACCTCAAGGCCAAGCTCAACGCCGCCCTCGCCTCGATGAAGGCGGATGGGAGCATGGACGCGCTGATCAAGAAATACTTCCCGAACCGGCCGACGCCGTACTGGAAGTGACGCATCGAGCGGGCGGCCTCAGCGCCGCCCGCTTCGTTTCGCGGGGGCGATCCGGGCCATGCTCGTCGACTATCTGCCGCAGGGCCTCAAGGATCTGCTCGGTCCGGACGTCACGTTCTGGATCGGCTACCTGACCAACGGCAAGCACCTCAACTGGTACGCCTCGGTCCAGTACACACTCGAGGCGATGATCTTCGGGGCGCTCGTCGCGCTCATCCTGGGCACCATCGCCGCCACGGTGGCCAACAGCGCCCCAGCCCCATTCCGCTGGATCGCCAAAGCCTACATCAACATCGTCCGCGGCGTTCCCGACGTCCTCTTCTTCCTGTTCTTCCCGATCGCCTTCGAACAGGGGGTGGAGTGGGTGTGGTCGTTCCAGGTCTGCACGCCGGAAACGATCGCCGCCAACCTCAATCGCTGGCCGCCCTGCCCCGCCGCCAACTGGCAGGTCACCACGGGTGAGTACCTGATCCTCGCCTGCATCTCGCTCGGCATCGTCTATGGCGCCTTCGCCGCCAACGTCATCAGCGGCGCGCTCAAGGCCGTCCCCCGCGGCCAGATCGAGGCGGCGCGCGCCTATGGCCTCAGCCGTATGCAGGTGATCGTGCATATCCACGTGCGGCAGATGTGGGTCTACGCCCTGCCCGGCCTCTCCAACGTTTGGCAATCGCTGGTCAAGGCGACCTCGCTACTGTCGCTGCTGCAGATCCTCGATTTCGTGACCTGGGCGCAGCGCCTCGGCGCGTCGAACTACTCCAAGGCCGTCGGCCTCGTGCATGACGACTGGCGCTGGCGCTACTACTTCGTGCTGCTGGTCTTCTACATCCTCGTGACCTTCGTCTCCGAGAAGATCTTCGCCGTCATCAACCGGCGCGTCCGCCGCGGCATGCCTGTCGCGGACCAGAACCTCGCATGAATATCCTCGCCGCCATTCTCAGTGACATCGCCGCAATGGCGCGGCCTGCGCTGTTCAATGTCTATTTCGCCGGCGCGGCGATCCCCATCGGCTTCGTCTTCGCTATCTTCATCGCGCTCGGCAAGAACTCGCCAAACGTGGTGGTCAACCGCTTGAGCCGCGCCTACATCTACTTCTTCCGTGGATCGCCGTTCTTCATCCAGCTCTTCGCCTTCTACTCGCTGATGCTCGCCTTCAATCTTAGCGTGTGGAAGCCACTCGGCTGGGACAGCTTCGTCTTGCATCCGCTGTTCCTCGGGCCGTTGATCCTCGGCCTCAACACCACGGCCTATACCGCCGAGATCTTCTACGGCGCCCTGATCACCGTGCCCAAGGGCGAGATCGAGGCGGCACGTGCCTATGGCATGACGCGGCGCCAGCGCTTCTGGAGCGTCACCTGGCCCAACCTGATCCGCCTTGCCTGGCCCGCCTACACCAACGAGGTGGTGTTCCTGTTCCAGGCGACCGCGCTCGTCTATTTCACCCTGCCGGTCATCGGCGACCAGCGCGACCTCATGAACACGGCTGGAGCGTTGTTCCAGAAAGACTACAATGTCTTCCTGCACTTCGGCACCGCGGCGCTCTACTTCCTCGTCATCTCGCTGGTGATCTTCTACGTCTTCGGGCTGATCTACCGCCGGCTGATGCGGCACATGCCGCAGCAGGCGACGATCCGCTTTAGCTGGCAGCGCTTCCTCGGCCAGAGCCTATCTTAGGCCGAACTCCGCGTGCTCGAGCGCGCGCATCACCCCGCGCAGCTCGGCCAGGCCCTTGAGCCGGCCGATGGTCGGATAGCCCGGCTGCGACTTCCGGTTGAGATCGTCGACAATATCCTGCCCGTGGTCGGGCCGCATCGGGATCTGGTGGTCGCGCCGAGCTTCCGCCCTGCGCCGACGTTCTTCGGTCACGATTGCCGCGATCAGCGCCACCATGTCGGTGTCGCCCGCCAAATGCTCGGCTTCGTAGAACGATCCCACCAGGTCGACGGTATCCCGCTTGACGTTGCGCAGGTGGAGGAAATGCACCTTCGGTCCAAACCGGCGCATCATGGCGGGCAGGTCGTTGTCCGGCCGCGCCCCGAGCGAGCCCGAACAGAGCGTCATGCCATTGGCCGGCGAGTCCACAGCACCGAGGATCGCCGCATAGTCCGCCTCCGTCGACATCACCCGCGGCAGCCCCAGGAGGCCGAATGGCGGATCGTCGGGATGGCAGCAGAGCCTGAGACCAAGCTTCTCAGCCACCGGCACGACCTCGCTCAGGAAATCGACGAAGTGCTGCCGCAGCCGGTCAGGGCTGATCGCCCCATATTCGTCGAGATGGGCCTGAACCTCTTCGACCGTGAGACTTTCGGTCGAACCCGGCAGCCCCATTGTGACATTGCGCGCCAGCGTGCGCTTTGCCGTCTCATCCAGGCTGCTGAAGCGCCGAGCCGCATCCTCCCGCACGTTCGCCGGAAAGTCCTCCGCGGCACCCTTGCGCTTGAGAATGTGAATATCGAACACCGCAAAATCGGTGAGATCGAACCGCATGGCGGTGCCGCCGCTCGGCAGCCGATGCCGTAGCTCGGTACGTGTCCAGTCGAGCACCGGCATGAAGTTGTAGCAGACGACCTCGATCCCCGCGGCCGCGACGTTCCGAAGCGAGGTCTTGTAGCTGGCAATGTGCGCGCGCCAATCGCCCTTCTGCTTCTTGATGTCCTCGCTGACCGGCAGGCTCTCGATCACGTCCCACGCAATGCCCGAGCGCGAGCCGTCCTTGCGCGTGGCCACCTGCTGCTGCCGTTTCGCGATTTCCTCGGGCGACCACACCGCGCCGTTCGGAACATGGTGCAGCGCCGTCACCACGCCCTCGGCGCCGGCCTGCACGATGTCGTCGATGCTCGCCAGGTCCGGCGGCCCGAACCAGCGCCAGGTCTGCTTCATCGTCGTCTGCTCAGGCGGCGATGCGCTGGCCGCTCGCCGAGTCGAAGAGGTGCACGGCACCCGGCTCCGGCGTGATCTTGAGCGTCTGGCCGGGCTGCGTGGTGATGCGCTCGCGGAAGGCGCCCATGATTTCCTGGCCAGCAAACCGTGCCACCACCTGTGTTTCCGATCCGGTGGGCTCGACCGTCAGGATCTCGGCCGGCACGCCGTTGGGGTCGAGATGGAAATGCTCGGGCCGCACCCCCAGCGTCACCGCACGCCCAGTGGAATTCGCCGGGGCATTAGTGAGCACGATCTTCGTTCCGTCGTCGGACACGAACGTGTTGCCGTCCACCTTGCCGCCGATCATGTTCATCGCCGGCGACCCGATGAAGCCCGCAACGAACAGGTTCGCGGGCCGGTCGTAGAGATCGAGCGGCGTGCCGATCTGCTCGATCACCCCGTCGTGCATCACCACGAT
>CAYRZM010000021.1:0-5416 GCA_964428685.1 uncultured Devosia sp.
CTGATGGACGAGCCGCTCAGCAACCTCGACGCCAAGCTGCGCGTGCAGATGCGCTCGGAGATCAAGCGGTTCCACCAGGACCTCAAGGCGACCGTGATCTATGTGACGCACGACCAGCTCGAAGCGGTCACCATGGCCGACAAGATGGCGGTGATGAGCGGGGGCTACCTGCAGCAATACGACTCGCCGGCCAACGTCTTTGCGCATCCGGCCAACACGTTCGTTGCCGGGTTCGTGGGAAGCCCGGCGATGAGCCTGATCCCGCTCGATGTGGCGCAGTCGGGCGATGCGATGACGCTCAACAGCCCCGACGGATGGTCGCTGGGGCTGTCGCCGGAAAATGCGAAGAAAGCCCTCGCGGCGACGAGCCGGAAAATCGTGCTGGGGGCGCGCCACTCGACGCTCAGCCTGTCCAAGACCGCGGTGCCGGGCGGCGTGCCGGGGCGCGTCTATACGGTGGAGCCGACGGGCGACATCACCTTCGCGCAGGTTTATCTCGGAACCTCGATCGTGGTGGTGAGTGTCGCGCCGAGCGTCACGCTCGCGCCCGACGAGCCGGTCTGGATCGGCTTCGACCAGGAGCGGCTGCATCTGTTCGACGGCGAGACGCAACTGGCGCTGACGGACTGAGGCGCCGGCGGCTGGTGGAGCTGAGGGGAATCGAACCCCTGACCTCATCATTGCGAACGATGCGCTCTCCCAACTGAGCTACAGCCCCGTTCGCCGGCGCGCGGGATATAGCCAATCGCGGGGCATTGGCCTAGCCCTTTTTTCCGCCGTCACGGCGCCTTGACGAGGCCGCGGGCAACGAGATCGCGGGCGGTGGCGACGATCGCCTCTTCGGGCGGAATCGGCGGATGGCCGAGGAGGCGGATGGCGTCCGCGGAGTCGATGGTGCGGACGAGGCCCACCTCGCCGCCGTGGCCGCGAATCTCCGGGACGGCGAACGAAAAGAGGCGCACGAGCCAGTCCGGTGCGTCGCGCGTCGGAAGCCGCGCGGCGAAGGCGGGCAGGGCCTTGCGGATGACCCCCGCGATCTCGAGGAAGGAGAATGACCGGCTCCCGAAGGTGAAGCGGTGGCCGCCGGCCCCGGGCGCGGTCAGCGCCCGCACATGGAGCTCGGCCACGTCGCGCACGTCCACGACGGAGAAGTAGAAGCGCGCCGCCATCGGGACGCTGCCGTTCATGAGCCGGAGGACCAGAGATGCCGAGGTCCCCGGATCGTCGTCGAGAAGCGGGCCGAGGATGTAGTACGGATTGAGCGCGACCAGGTCGTCGTGCCGTCCGGCCGCGTCCATGAGGGTCCATGCGGTCTGCTCGGCACGTGTCTTGGATTCGGCGTAGGCGTTGACGGGGCGGCCCCGCAGGTTGGTCCAGTCGGTAGGACCGAACGGTGCCGTCCGGGCAGAGTCGTGGCCGTAAACCGCGGCGGCCATCGACGAGGTGAGGACAACGCGCTCGACGGCCGCCTGCAGCGCGGCCTCGATCGCCCGGCGCGTGCCCTCGACCGCGGGCCGCACCAGCTCGGTGCGGTCGCGCGGCATCGCCGTCACGAAGGGCGAGGCGGTGTGGAGGAGATGGCGGACGCCCGCCATGGCCTCGGTCCAGCCGGCATCCGCATCGAGATCGAGGGCGACGAATTCGAGACGCGCGACCTCGCCGCCGGCGGCGCTGATGGCGGCGCGGACCTTGTCGGCGCGCTCGAGGCTGCGGACGCTGCCGCGGACCGCGTAACCGGCGTTGAGGAGCGCGAGACCGACATGGCCGCCCAGATAGCCTGAGATACCGGTCAGGAGGACGAGGTCGGACATCGGGAATTCCTGGTGATTGAACGGATCGTATGGTAATCGTTCAATTCGTTCAACTGTATCGAATCGACGTGGGTGAAAGCAAACGCGGACGCATCCTGCAGGCCGCCCACGCCCTGGTGCTGAAGCACGGCCTGCGGGGGACGAGCATGGAGGCGATCGCCCGGGCGGCGGGCATCGCCAAGCCCACGCTTTACGCCTATTTCGCCGACAAGCCGGAGATTTTCGCGGCGCTCACAGGGGAATTGATCGCGACGTGGCGGGCGGAGTGTCTGGCGGCGCTCCGGTGGGAGGGCGGCGTGGTGCAGCGCGTCGCCGCGGCGCTCACGGCGCGGCACAAAGCGGCGCTCCGGCTCCGCGCCGCCTCGCCCCACGCGGCCGAGCTCTTCGGCGGCGCCGACAGCGCGGCGGGCGCGCCGCTTACGGCGTTCGAGACGGAGCTCGGCGCGGCGATCGAGTGGGAGCTGACGGCGGCCGGGGCGACGCGGCCGCGGCTCCTCGCGCAGCTGCTGCTCGCCGCGAGCTCCGGGATCGCGCAGCGGGCGACGTCGCCTGCCGAACTCGGGCCGGCGATCCGGCTGCTCAGCGAGCGGATGATCGGGCCGGAGCTGCCGCAGGGGGTGCGCCGCTGAACAGGCGCTGCTAGCGTTGCGGCTGGTTTTCCTTGGGAGCGTGTCATGTCCGCAGCCACTGTTGCCTTCATCCTGTTCGTCATTTCCGGCAGCGACATGCCGGACCTCACGGCGCTTGCGACCTATCCGAGCGCGGAGACCTGCAACGCCGCCGCGGCCAAGGTCAAAGAGGCGCTCGCCACGGGGCAGGACGGCAAACTGATCGTCTGCCTCTCGGCCGACTCGCTCAAGGAGATGGGCGCCAAGAACGGGCTCAACTAGGACGCGCGGCCGAGCTCGGGGCTGACTGAGGGTGGGCGGGGACGCAACGCTGCTGTTCATGCCGCGAAGATAACGCGCGCCGCCGACGCATGGATAAGTCGGCTCAGCGCATGCGGTTGAAGGCGTCGAGCGCGGCGATCTTGTAGGCTTCGGCGAGGGTCGGGTAGTTGAAGGCGTTCTCGACGAAGTAGTCGACGGTGCCGCCGAGGTTGAGCACGGCCTGGCCGATGTGGATGAGCTCGGTGGCGCCTTCGCCGATGATGTGGACGCCCAGAAGCTTGCGCGTCTTGAGATCGAACAGCATCTTCATCATGCCGGATTGGAGGCCCATGATGTGGCCGCGCGAGGTCTCGCGGAAGCGGCCGATGCCGACCTCGAAGTGCATGCCGCGCGCCTTGACCTCGTGCTCGGTGAGCCCGACGGTCGAAATCTCGGGCACGGCATAGATGCCGTAAGGGAAGTATTCGGGCGCCGGCGGCGTCGGCGCGCCGAAGGCGTGGCAGGCGGCGATGCGGCCCTGTTCCATGCTGGTCGAGGCAAGCGAGGGAAAGCCGATGACGTCGCCGGCGGCATAGATGTGCGGCACGGCGGTCTGGAAGGTGTGCTTGTCGACCTTGAGCCGGCCGCGGTCGTCGACGGCGATGCCGCAGTTTTCGAGGCCCAGATTGGCGGTGGCGCCGATCCGCCCGGCCGCATAGAGCAGCATTTCAGTGCGGATGGTGCGGCCGTCGGTCAAGGTCGAGACGGCGTGGCCCTTGTCGTCGACGGCGACGCTTTCGACCTTGACGCCGATGCGCATCTGCATGCCGAGCTTCCTGAGATCGTGGACGAATTCCTCGATGATCTCGCGGTCGATGAATTCGAGGAACTGCTCGCGCGGCTCGACGAGAGTGACCGGCACGTCGAGGGCGGAATAGATGGTCGCGTATTCAAGGCCGATGACGCCGGCGCCGACCACGGTCAGCGATTTTGGCACGCGCGGGTCGGAGGCGACGTCATCGCTGTCGAAGACCGAGGTGCCGTTGAACGGAATGTGCGGCGGCCGATAAGGCGCGGTGCCGACGGCGATGACGAACTTATCGGCGGTGTAGCGCGTCTCGCCTTCGGGCATCGCGACGACGATGGTGTGCGGATCGGCGAAGCTCGCGCGGCCGGCGACGGTCTTGACGCCGTTGCGCGCGAACTGGTGCTCGAGCACGTCGATCTCGTGGTCGAGCGTCATGCGGAGGCGGGCGCCGAGGTCCTTGCCCTCGATGTCCTTCTTGACGCGATAGGCGAGGCCGTAAAAGCCGCGCTCACGCCAGCCGCTCAGATTGAGCACGGTCTCGCGCAGGGTCTTGGACGGGATGGTGCCGGTGTGGACCGAGACGCCGCCGACGCGCAGGCGGTTCTCGATGACCAGCACGTCGTTGCCGAGCTTGGCCGCCTGAATGGCGGCGCGGCGGCCGGCCGGGCCGGAGCCGATGACGATCAGGTCGAAATGATCCACCGCGCCGTCCCCCTGCGCCGCCCGGACTCGATCAATAGCCGAGTCCATCTCTCATGTCCCGCGCGGGCGATGCAGGGCTTCCATGTCTCAGTAGATCTCGGGGACATAGAGCTCGGGCGACACCGGATGGCGCACGTAATCGGCGTGGTGGACACGGGAGGGCAGGTCGACCTCGGGCTTGGGCACGTCGTCGTAAGGGATGCGCGAGAGGAGGTGGGCGATCATGTTGAGGCGCGCCCGCTTCTTGTCGACGGCGTGCACCACCCACCAGGGCGACTCGGGCGTGTGGGTGCGGGCGAGCATCTCTTCCTTGGCCCTGGTGTAGTCCTCCCAGTGGACGCGGCTCTCCATGTCCATGGGCGAGAGCTTCCACTGCTTGAGCGGATCGTGGATGCGCATTTTGAAGCGGAACTCCTGCTCCGCATCGGTGATGGAGAACCAGTACTTCAAGACGATGATGCCGGAGCGGACGAGCATGCGCTCGAACTCGGGGACGGAGCGGAAGAACTCCTCGACCTCGGCGGGCGCGGCAAAGCCCATGACGCGCTCGACGCCGGCGCGGTTGTACCAGGAGCGGTCGAACAACACCATTTCGCCGGCGGTGGGCAGGTGACTCACATAGCGCTGGAAGTACCACTGGTGCTTTTCGCGCTCGGTGGGGGCGGGGAGAGCGACGACGCGCGCGACGCGCGGATTGAGCCGCTGGATGACGCGCTTGATGGCGCCGCCCTTGCCGGCGGAGTCGCGGCCCTCGAAGATCACCACGACTTTCAGCTGCTTGTAGGTGATCCAGTCCTGGAGGCGCACCAGCTCGTGCTGCAGGCGGAACAGCTCGCGGAAATAGGTCTGGCGGTCGAGGCTGGGTTTTTCGGGCGTCGACAGGGCCTCGGCCGCAAGCTCATCGAGCCGCTCCTCCTCGAGCTGCATCTCGAGCTCTTCATCGAAGCTGTCGGCGATCTCGGCGCGGATGCGGTCGATCTGCGCGGCGTCGGTGTCGGTTCGGCTGTCGGCGATGGTCATGCGGGCCTCCAATGGCGGGCGAGCAGAAGCGCGGGCGTGCGAAGCTATTGTGACAGTGGCGGGGACGTGCGCCGTCGTCCGGTGGCCCGGACATTGTCCACGAAGTCTCCGCCGTCGGGGTGGACGGCGCCCGCGAGGCGCGTGCGCCCCTTGGTATGTTTTGTGAGGCGCAATGCCTCGCGGGCGGCAGGATTTCGGAGTGGGGT
>CAYRZM010000022.1:0-4017 GCA_964428685.1 uncultured Devosia sp.
ATCGGGCCCAATTGCCTGCTGATGGTCGACGCCAACCAGAAATGGGGCATCGGCGAAGCCATCCAGCGCTGCTCGCTGCTCGCCGAGGTCTCGCCTTATTTCGTCGAGGAGCCGCTGCTCTCCGACGACGTGCACGGCCACAGGAAACTTCGCGATGCGGCGGGCGTGCCGATCGCCATGGGCGAGCAGCTCACCAACCGCTACGACTTCTGGAACTACGTTCGCGACGACGCGGCGGACTTTCTCGAGCCCGACGTCTGGAAGGTCGGCGGCATCTCCGAGTTCATGAAGATCGTGGCGCTGGGCGCGGCCTCGAACATCGACATCTCGCCGCATGGCGCGATGGAAATTTCGGTGCATCTCGCCGCGGCGGCGCCCAATGCGCTGCACGTCGAGAACATCTTCGGCCTCAACCTCTTCGACTTCGGTGCCACGGCGAGCCCAATGCCGGTCAAGGACGGCCGCCTCACCCCGCCCGATGCGCCGGGCCACGGCGTGGTGTTCGACGGGCCGAGCCTCGTGGCCGCCAACGAAGTGCAGCCGGGCAAGGCGATCGATCGCGAGCCGCTGCAGCGGCGGGAGAGCTCGGGTTGACCGACCCGGCCACCATGCGCCCGTTCGAGGGCATCAGGATCGTCGACCTGACGCACGTGCTCGCCGGGCCGTTCGCGACCTACCAGCTCGCGGTGTTCGGCGCCGAGGTCATCAAGATCGAGATGCCGCACGATCCCGACCAGACGCGGCTCCTCGGCTCGGACAAGGCGCTCGCCGCCGACCGCATGGGCACGTTCTTTCTCGCGCAGGGCGCCAACAAGCGCTCGATGACCATCGACCTCAAGACGGAAGCCGGCCGCGAGATTTTGAAGAAGCTCGTCGCCAATGCCGACATCATGGTCGAGAACTATCGCCCCGGCGCGATGAAGGCGCTCGGCCTCGGCTACGAGGAGATGCGGAAGCTCAACCCGAAGCTGATCTATGCCTCGATGTCGGCCTTCGGCCAAGACGGGCCGCGCGGCACCCAGACCGGCTACGATCCCAACATCCAGGCGACCTCCGGCATGATGGCCGCGACCGGCACGCCCGAAGTCACCCCGCTCCGCAACGGCACCTCGGCGGTCGACTACGCCAGCGGCACCATGGGTGCCTTCGCGCTGGCCGCGGCGCTGTTCCAGCGCGAACGCACCGGCCTCGGCCAGTACATCGACTTTGCCATGCTCGATACCGCGCTGATCCTGATGGGCACCCACGTCTCGGGCCATCTCCGCAACGGCTGGAATCCAAAGCCCATCGGCAACCGGATGGAAGTCTCCACCAACTGCCTGTTCGATGCGAGCGACGAGCCGATCCTGCTCGCGGCTAGCAACCTCCGCCAGCAGAAGCGGCTGTGGAAGGTGCTTGGCCGGCCCGACATGGCCAAGAACACGAACGAAGAGCGGCGCGCCGATTACGAGCGCGAAATGACGACGCTCGCCGAGATCATGAAGACGAAAACCGCGGCCGAATGGGAGGATTTCCTCCAGGCCAACCACGTGCCGGCTTCGCGCATCTGGAAGCTGTCGGAGACGCTGGTCGATCCGCAGGTCGCGACGCGCGATGTGCTTCACAAATTCAGCGGCGCACCGGGTGTGCCCGGCCCCTTCGGCGTGCCCAAGGCGGCCTTCAAGCTCGCGCATGGCGGTGCGCAGATCGACACGCCGCCGCCGCGTTTCGGCGAGCACAACGACGCGGTGCTGGCCGAACTCGGCTATTCGGCCGCCGACATCGACAAGCTCCGCGCCGACAAAGTCATCGGCGCACGGCCGGAGTAGGACATGCGCATCGGCAAGCAGGACAACGCCTTTACCGCCATCGCCACCGCCGACGCCGACACGGTGACCGTGCGCGGACTCGATCTGTGTGCCGATCTCATCGGCAAAGTCGGGTTCACCGACTACTTCTTCTTTCTCGTGACCGGCAGCATGCCGTCGGCGACCCAGCGCCTGATGACCGACGCCGTGCTGGTCGCGATCGCAGAGCATGGACTGGTCCCCAGCGTTCAAGCCGCCCGCATGACACTCGCGGCAGCTCCCGAGGCCGTGCAGGGCGCAGTGGCCGCGGGACTGCTGGGTGTCGGCAGCGTAGTGGCCGGCAGCTCGGAAGCCGCCGGCCACTATCTCGCGGAACTGGTGGCGGCTGCCAAGTCGGGAAAGTCCGCCGAAGCGGTCGCGACCGAGAGCCTGACGGCGCTCAAAGCCAGGCGGGCCAAGGTTCCCGGCATCGGCCATCCGCAGCACTCGGCCGGCGATCCGCGCGCCAACCGGCTGCTGGCGCTGGCCGACGAGAACGGCGTTTCAGGCGCCTATGTGGGCATGCTGCGGACGGTGGCAAGACTCGCGCCTAGCATCATGGGCCGGCCGCTGCCGATCAATGTCAGCGGCGCTATTCCTGCGGTGATGCTCGATGCGGGCTATCCGCTCGGAGCGATGAAGGGGCTGCCGCTGCTGGCGCGCACCGCGGGGCTGATCGCGCATCTCTTCGAGGAAACGCAGCGGCCGATCGGTTTCATCATGTCCAACCACGCCGATCTCGCGATCGAATATGACGGCCCGGGCGCCAAGCCGGAGTCGTCCAATGGCTAAGGTTCTCGACGGGGTGAAGGTGCTGGAGATGGGCACCTTCATCACCGGCCCCGCGGCGGCGATGCACCTGGCCGACCTCGGCGCCGACGTCATCAAGCTCGAGCGGCCCGAGACGGGCGATCCGTTCCGCAGCTTCAAGGGCGGGCTCTACAGCCCGCACTACCAGACCTACAACCGCAACAAGCGTTCGCTCGCGCTCGACACCACCGCCGGCGAGGGCCGCGAGACCTTTCGCGAGCTGGCGCGCGGCGCCGACGTGTTCATCCAGAACTTCCGGCCGGGCGTGGCCGAGAAAGTCGGCGCCGGCGATGCCGAACTGCGGGCGCTCAACCCGCGCCTCGTCTACTGCGCGATCTCGGGTTTCGGCACCTCGGGTCCGGCGCGCGACCGGCCGGCGTTCGACACTGTGGCGCAGGCCGCGAGCGGCTTCCTGCGGCTGGTGGTGCCACCGGAGCAGCCGCGCGTCATCGGCCCCGCCATCGCCGATGCGATCACGGGCCTTTACGCCGCGCTCGGCATCCTCGCTGCGCTCAACGAACGCACCGCGACCGGTGTCGGTCGCCGCATCGACATCTCGATGCTCGAGGCGATGGCGCATTTCAACCTCGATTCCTTCACCCATTATTTCTCGATGGGCGAGGTGATGACGCCGCTCAGCCGGCCGAGCGTGTCGCAGTCCTATGTGTTCGAATGCGCCGACGGCAAATGGCTCGCGCTGCACATGTCGTCACCGGAAAAGTTCTGGGAGAGCCTCGCCGACGTGATCGGCCGGCCGGACCTGCTCAGGGACCCGCGCTTCGCCACCCGCCCCGGCCGCATCGCCGGACAGGATGCGCTCATCGGCATCATGGGCCCGATCTTCCGGACCCGGCCACGCGCCGAGTGGTGCGCCGCGCTCGAGAGGGCGGGGGTGCCTTATTCGCCCGCCTACGATTCCGACGAGGCGCTCGAGGATCCGCAGGCGCAGCATTTGCGGATGAAGGTCTCGACCGTGCACCCTGAGATGGGACCGTGGACCACCGTGCGCTCGCCCTTCTCGTTCGACGGCGAACCCGAGCTCAGCGTCACGGCGCCGCCGGTGCTGGACGAGCACGGCCCGGCGATCCGCCAGAATTTCTGGCGCAAGTAAGTGGCGACAGCGGCGGGCGGCAGCGGCGAGGGGACCTACGACTACATCATCGTGGGCGCAGGGTCGGCCGGCAGCGTGCTCGCCAACCGGCTGAGCGCCGACCCCAAGGTCAGGGTCATGCTGCTCGAAGCGGGCGGCACCAACCGCGCGTTCTGGAAGGACGTGCCGCTCGGCATCCCGTTCCTCCACGGCAATCCGCGCTACGACTGGCGCTACGACAGCGCGCCCGAGCCCGGGCTCGACAACCGCGTGCTGCGCCTGCCGCGCGGC
>CAYRZM010000023.1:0-28475 GCA_964428685.1 uncultured Devosia sp.
ATGAACGCGTAGGCTTCGGTGAACACGGCCCGGCCGGTGTGGAGAGCGGTCTGGGGGGGCAAGCCCGCGATCGGGCTGGCGTAGGGCGGCGCGGGCATGGGGTCGGGGCTCTTGGTGTCCGTTCCGCCTTCCTTAGCCCAGTTGCCGGGGAGCCGACAGCGGGTTCATCCGGCTGCCCACGACGATAGGTGCGGCAGCCGGGATTCCCTGCGGAAGAGAACGGGTGTCGGCACGACCGGAACCGCACTGCCCCCACCCCCGACCCCTCCCCTCAAGGGGGAGGGGAGCGAGAGCCCACTGGCCGCGATCGCCAAGGTACGCGGCCTGTGGGGCGGCGTTTGTGACCCGTTTACCATTCCGGCGCATGCTCAAAATATGAGCATGCCTGCCGCCCATCCCGGTCCGATCGCCGAGTTCATCGAGCGCCACGAGACGCTGCGGATGATCATGGAATGGCTCGCGGACCGCTTTGCCGACGCCGAGGAGCCGGACACCTCGATCGCCTGGGAAGACGGCGAGGAGCATGACGACGAGGCGCTGCCGCCGGCGGCCTGAGCTCAGCGCCGGGCGCGGAGGTCGGCGATGACCTCGTGGGCGCCGGTGGTTTCGGCTTCGTGGTTGGGCTCGCGCGCGGTTTCCCGGATGCCGGCGTCGTACCATTCGCGCATAGCGGGCAGCGCGAGCAGGGTCTCGACGTAGGCGAGGGAGGCGGGCGCCAGCGGCAGGTCGTAGGTCTGCACGCGGAAGGCGACCGGGCAGAAGAAGGCGTCGACGGCGCTGAAGGTCTTGCCGGCTAGGAAGGGACCGCCGAAGCGGCTCAGGCCCTCGGCCCATAGCTCGTCCAGGCGGTCGAGATCGCGCTTCAGCGCCAGGGTGATCTCCGGGCGCCTGCAGCGGAGGCCGACATTCATGCCGCAGAGATTGCGCAGGGTCGAAAAGCCCGAGTGCATCTCGGCCGCGGCGCAGCGGGCCCAGGTGCGTTCGCGTGGCGCGACGGGCCAGGCTTCCTTGTGGCGTTCGGCGAGGTAGCCGAGGATCCCGAGCGTGTCCCAGACCTTCTCGTTGCCATCGTCGAGGACCGGCACGAAGCCGGTCGGCGAGAATTTGCGGAAGTCGGCGTAGGACGAGCGGTCTTCGGGGAAAAAGTGCAGGCGTTCCTCGAACGGGATGCCGACCGTCTTCATCAGCACCCACGGGCGCAGTGACCAGGACGAGTAATTCTTGTTGGCGATGTGGAGAACGTACATGGGCGCTCCGGTGAGGCGGGCGGTGTTTTTGGCATGGGCGGTGGGAGAAGGAAACCGGCGGGCGGTGTGGCGCGTGGGGCTCCCACTCCAGAAGCGTAGTGCGCGGGGCTCCCACCCACCATGCTTCGCATGGTCCCCCCTCCCGACGAGCGGGAGGGAGGGTGGTGACTGCGGGGGCTACAGTTCCGGAAGGATGGCGCGGAGGCGGAGGAGGGCGATGCGCTCGACCTGCTCGCAGGCGGTGCGCAACTCGCTCTGCCGGTCGTTGCCGAGGCGGGTATGCAGCGCCGCGAGGATCATCGGTTTGGTGTTGTCGCGCACGGCGATGATGAAGGGGAAGCCGAATTTGGCCGTGTAGGCGGCGTTCAGCTCTTCGAATTCGCCGCGTTCGTGATCGGTCAGGGCGTCGAGCCCGGCGCTCGCCTGCTCGGCGGTCGAGGCTTCGGTCAGGCGACGCGCCTGGGCGAGCTTGCCGGCGAGATCGGGGTGGGCGGTGAGGACGCCGAGCCGCTCCTTTTCGGTCGCGGCGCGGAAGATGCTGCGGAGGGCAAAGTGGAGGCCGCTCGCGGTGTCGTTGGCGGGCCCGAGCTCGCCGTCGAAGGCACGCTCGGCGATCCAGGGCGAGTGTTCGAAGATCGAGCCGAAGTGGCCGACGAACTGGGTGCGATCCATCTCGGACGGGACGAGGTCGGGCGCCTTGTAGGGATGGTGCTGCGCCCAGTGGCGGGCGATGTCGATGCGGCGGGCGATCCAGACCCGGTCCTTGCTGCGGATGTAGTCGACGAAGCGCTGGAGGCCGGCGAAGCGGCCGGGCATGCCGACGAGTCGGCAGTGGAGGCCGATCGACATCATCTTGGGGCTGCCGCGGCGGCCTTCCTCGTAGAGGACATCGAAGCTGTCCTTGAGGAACTGGAAGTATTCCTCGCCATTGTCGAAGCCCGGCGCGGTGACGAAGCGCATGTCGTTGGCGGCGAGCGTGTAGGGGATGATGAGCTGGGCCCGGCCCTTGTGCGGCCGCCAGTAGGGGAGGTCGTCGTCGTAGGTGTCCGAGACGTATTCGAAATTGCCCTCCTCGGAGACGAGGTCGACGGTCTGGAGCGAAGACCGGCCGGTGTACCAGCCCCAGGGACGCTCGCCGGTGGCGATGGCGTGGAGGCGGATGGCCTCGGCGATGGAGGCACGCTCCTCGTCGGGCGGCATGTCCTTGTGCTGGATCCATTTGAGGCCGTGGGAGGCGATCTCCCAGTTGGCCTCCTGCATGGCGAGGACCTGCTGGGGCGCGCGCATCAGGGCCGTGGCGACGCCATAGACGGTGACCGGGATGGCGGTGCCGGTAAAGTACTTCCACAGCCGCCAGAAACCGGCGCGGGCGCCGTATTCGTACATCGACTCGACGTTGGCGTGGCGCTGGCCGGGCCAGGGCGCGGCGCCGAGCACGTCGACGAGGAACGCCTCGGAGGCCGCGTCGCCGTGGAGGATGTTGTTCTCGCCGCCTTCCTCGTAGTTGAGGACGATCTGCACGGCGACATAGGCGCCGCCCGGCCATTTCGGATCGGGCGGGCTCTTGCCGTAGCCGAGCATGTTGCGGGGATAGCGCATCGGAGCCTCCTGGACGGGGGAGTTATGCCCGGGCCGGCGGGGCGAGAACAAGCCGCGCAAAAGTGGACCGTTTGGTAAAAATAGCGACCACGCCCCCTTGGAATGCGACAGTTTTTTTTCGATAGTCGCGGGGTCCACAGAAGAAAGGGACCGGAATGGCGGGGGTGCCCAGCCTCACGACCCACGTCCTCGACACCATGCATGGCCGGCCGGCAAGCGGTATGCGGTTCGATCTGTTGATGCTGCATGGCGACCACAGCCATCACCTTCTGACCGGCAACACCAACGCCGACGGGCGCGCCGACCAGCCGCTGCTGTCGGGCGACCATTTCCATCTCGGCGCGTACGAGCTGATCTTTCATGTGGGGCAATATTTCGAGCGGCTGGGCGTCGACCTCGAGACGCCGTTCCTCGACCTCGTGCCGATCCGCTTCATGCTGAGCGAGATGGCGCACTTCCACGTGCCGCTGCTGGTGTCGCCGTTCGCCTATTCGACGTATCGGGGCAGCTGATGGGCGCCCTCCGCTTCATCCTCAACGACGAGGACGTCGTCCTCACGGACATCAAGGCGACGGAGACGCTGCTCGACTATCTGCGGCTGAGCAAGCGGCTGCGCGGGTCGAAGGAAGGGTGTGCGGAAGGCGATTGCGGGGCGTGCACGGTGCTGGTCGGGCGGCTGCGCGACGGGGCGCTCAGCTACGAGACGATCAACGCCTGCATCTGCTTTGTCGGCATGCTGCATGGCTCGCATGTGGTGACGATCGAGCATCTGTCGCCGGCGCAGAGACCGCTGCATCCGGTGCAGCAGGCGATGGTGGCCTATCACGGCAGCCAGTGCGGGTTCTGCACGCCGGGCATCGTGATGTCGCTCTATGGGCTGTGGATGGAGACGCCGCGGCCGAGTGCGGGGCAGATCGAAGTGGCGCTGCAGGGCAATCTCTGCCGCTGCACCGGCTACCGGCCGATCGTCGATGCGGGCAAGGCGATGTCGGAATTCGGCGACGTGGCGACCGATCCGCTGGTGGCGCATCGCGAGGCGATGGTGGCGCGGCTTGCGGCGCTGGCCGACGGCGAGACGGTGGATATCGGCGAGGGGCGCAACCGGCTGATCGTGCCGACGACCGTCGATGCGCTGGCCGAGGTCTATGCGGCCCATCCGGGCGCGACGCTGGTCAGCGGCGCGACCGATGTCGGCCTCTGGGTGACCAAGTTCATGCGCGAGATCGGCCCGATGATCTACATCGGGCACCTGCGCGATCTGCAGGCCATCGAGGAGACCGAGGGCGCGCTGACGCTCGGCGCGGGCGTCTCCTACACCCGTGCCCGCGCGGCGATGCTCCGGCATTTTCCGCAGCTCGGCGAATTGTGGGACCGGATCGGCGGCGGACAAGTGCGCAACGCGGGGACGATCGGCGCCAACATCGCCAACGGCTCGCCGATCGGCGATACGCCGCCGCCGCTGATCGCGCTCGGAGCGCACATCACGCTGCGCAGGGGTGCGGATCGGCGGGAGGTGAAGCTCAAGGATTATTTCATCGCCTACGGCAAGCAGGACCGGCAGCCCGGCGAGTTCGTCGAGAGCGTGACGATCCCCTATCTGCCGGCGGGCGAGCATTTTGCCTGCTACAAGATCACCAAGCGCAAGGACGAGGACATCTCGGCGCTGTGCGGTGCGTTCCGGGTGTTCGTCAACGACGACGGGCAGGTGGGCATGGCGCGCATCGCCTTCGGCGGCATGGCGGCGACGCCCAAGCGCGCGAAGGCCGTCGAGGATGCGCTGGTGGGCAAGCCCTGGACGGTCGAGACCATCGAGGCCGCGCTGCCGGCGTTTGCGGCGGACTACCAGCCGATCACCGATATGCGGGCGAGCAAGGAGTATCGGCTGCTGGCGGCGCAGAACCTGCTGCGGCGGTTCCTGCTGGAGACGACGGGGCAGGGCGAGCGGCTCGAGAGGGCGGTGGCGTGATGGACCTGTGCCACGCCCTCGTGGTTCGACAGGCTCACCATGAGGGCTACTTTGCCAATGAGGACCTCATCCTGAGCTTGTCGAAGGACGAGGTCCGGGAATGAACAAGCTCGACGTCATCTCGCCGCAAACTGTCGTCGGCCGGCTGCACGAGTCGACGCCTCATGACTCAGCTGCCAAGCAGGTGGCGGGGCGGGCGGAGTATGTGGACGACCTCACCGAGCCGGAGGGGACGCTGCACGCCTATCTGGGCCTCAGTACGCGGGCCCACGCGCAGATCGCCGCGCTCGATCTTGCGGCGGTGCGGGCCGCGCCCGGTGTCGTGGGCGTGCTGACAGCCGAGGACGTTCCGGGCGAGAACGACATTTCATCGGTCCACAAGCACGACGAGCCGGTGTTCGCCGAGACGCTGGTCAAGTACTGGGGGCAGCCGATCTTTGCGGTGGTGGCGACCGACCGCGACGCGGCGCGGCGGGCGGCCAAGCTCGCCCGGATCGAATATCGCGACCTGCCGCATTCGACCGATGTGGCGGCATCGCTGCGCGACGGTGGCAAGCTGGTGACGGAGCCGCTCAAGCTCGAGCGCGGCGATGTGGAGGCCGGGCTTACGGCGTCCGAGCGGCGGGCCAAGGGCACCGTGACGATCGGCGGGCAGGAGCATTTCTACCTCGAGAGCCAGGTGGCGCTCGCGATCCCCGGCGAGGACGACGAGGTGCTGATCCAGACCTCGACGCAGCATCCGACCGAAATCCAGGTGATGACGGCGCAGGTGCTGGGCGTGCCGCATGCGGCGATCACGGTGAACATGCGGCGCATGGGCGGCGGCTTCGGCGGCAAGGAAACGCAGGGCAACCTGTTCGCCGTGGTGGCGGCGCTGGCCGCCAGGCGCTTCGGCCGCGCGGTCAAGATCCGGCCCGACCGCGACGACGATTTTCAGATCACCGGCAAGCGCCACGACTTCGTGGTGAGCTACGACGTGGGCTACAACGGGGACGGCAAGATTCAGGCGGTGGCGGCGACGTTCGCGGCGCGCGCCGGCTACTCGGCCGACCTCAGCGGGCCGGTGACCGACCGGGCGCTGTTTCACGCCGACAACGCCTACTGGTATCCGGCGGTGCGGGTGAACTCGCTGCCGCTCTACACCAATACGGTGAGCAACACGGCCTTCCGCGGCTTCGGCGGGCCGCAGGGGATCATCGGGGCGGAACGCTGGATCGAGCACATCGCCTACGACCTCGGGCTCGATCCGCTCGAGGTGCGCAAGCGCAATTTCTACGGCACCGACAGCGACAACATCACGCCGTATCACCAAGCGGTGGAAGATAACATCATCCACCGCATCGTCGATGAGCTGGAACAGAGTTCCGACTACCAGAAGCGGCGCGCGGCGATCCTCGATTTCAACCGCGGCAGCCGGGTGCTGAAGAAGGGCATCGCGCTGACGCCGGTCAAGTTCGGCATTTCGTTCACCGCGACCTGGCACAACCAGGCGGGCGCGCTGGTGCATGTCTATCGCGACGGCTCGGTGCATCTGAGCCATGGCGGCACCGAGATGGGGCAGGGGCTGCACATCAAGGTGGCGCAGGTAGTGGCCGATGCATTCGGCGTCCCGGTGAGCGCGGTCAAGGTCAATGCCAGCAACACCGGCAAGGTGCCGAACACCTCGGCGACGGCCGCCTCTTCGGGTACCGACCTCAACGGCATGGCGGCACTCGACGGCGCCAACCAGATCAAGGCGCGGATGGCGGCGCATGCGGCGCGCATCTACGAGGTCGAGCCCAAGGACGTGCGCTGGGAATTCGGCGGCATCCGCGCCGGCCAGCAGTTCGTGCCGTTTGGCGAACTTGCGACCTCGTGCTGGATGAACCGGGTGCAGCTCTCGGCCGCCGGGTTCTACTCGACACCAAAGATCCACTGGGACCGAGCAACCGGGCGTGGACACCCGTTCTACTATTTTGCCTATGGCGCGGCGGCGTCGGAAGTGACGATCGACACGCTCACGGGCGAGTACCAGATCGACCGCGCCGACGTGCTCGAGGACGTGGGTCGTTCGCTCAATCCGGCCATCGATATCGGGCAGGTGGAGGGCGGCTTCATCCAGGGCGTGGGCTGGCTCACCACCGAGGAGCTGGTGTGGGACGACAAGGGGCAGCTCCGCACGCATGCGCCCTCGACCTACAAGATCCCGCTCGCCTCCGACGTGCCGCCGATCTTCAACGCGCGGCTCGCCGAATGGTCGATCAACGTGGAGCCCGCGATCGGGCGCAGCAAGGCGGTGGGCGAGCCGCCGCTGGTGCTCGGCTATTCGGTGGTCGAAGCGCTGAGCATGGCGGTGGCATCGGTTGCCGACTACAAAATCCAACCCAACCTCGACATGCCGGTGACGCCCGAGCGGGTGCTGATGGGGGTCGAGCGGATGCGGAGGGCGGCGAAGTGATGCGGTCCTCCGATCTTGCGGCGTTCGTCGAAAATCATCCCGGGAGCGTCGTGGCCGAGTTGACGCGGGTGCGGGGATCGAGCCCGCGCGACGAGGGGGCGTTCATGGTGATCGGGGCCGACGCGCTCATCGGCACGATCGGCGGCGGGGCGCTCGAATACATGGTGATCGCGCGGGCGCGGCAGGCGCTGCGCGACGACGAGGAGCCGGCGGGTCTCGACATTCCGCTCGGGCCCGAGATCGGGCAGTGCTGCGGCGGCCGCGTCGAGGTGGCGCTGCGGCGGGTGACACCGCAGGCGGCCGCGACGCTCAGCGCGCGGTTGCGGGCGGAGGCGGCGCGGCTGCCGCATGTCTATCTGTTCGGCTCGGGCCATGTGGGCAAGGCCCTCGCCAGGGCGCTGGCGGCGTTGCCGGTCAGCGTGCATGTGATCGACACGCGGCCGGACGAGCTTCACGACCTCCCGGCCGAAGTCGAGGCCGTGGCGCATCCGATGCCGGAGGCGGCGGTGCGCGCGGCGCCGGTCGGCAGCAGCTACGTGATCCTCACGCACGACCACGCGCTCGATTTCCTGATTGCCGCCGAGGCGCTCAAGCGGACGGATGCGCCCTATGTCGGCATGGTGGGCAGCCGGACCAAGCGCGCCAAGTTCGCCGGCTGGTATCGCACCGAGGCCGGCGGGGACGAGGCGGCGCTGCGGCGACTTGTCCTGCCGATCGGCGCCTTCGGGCTGGTGGATAAGCGCCCCGAGGTGATTGCGGCTCTGGCGGCAGCTGAAATTATGGTCCACATTGGCCGCCGGGAAGCTTCAGTCGAGCGTGCGCCGGACTCCAATTTGGCCTTGGGAGCCGCCGTTGACTGACACCCCGCCGCGCCTCAGCCTTCGCGGCATCTCCAAGGCCTTCCCGGGCGTGCGGGCCAACGACAATGTCTCGGTGGACGTGAAGGGCGGCGAAATCCACGCGCTGCTCGGCGAGAACGGCGCGGGCAAGTCGACCCTGGTCAAGATGATCTACGGCATCATGCAGCCCGATGCCGGCGAGATCTTCTGGAACGGCGAGCGCGTGGTGATCCACAATCCCAAGGTCGCCCGCCGGCTCGGCATCGGCATGGTGTTCCAGCATTTCAGCCTGTTCGAGGCGCTGACGGTGCTCGAGAACATTGCGCTGGGCATGGACAGCAAGATCCCGCAGCGCGAACTCGAGGGGCGCATCCGCGCGGTGATGGAGCAGTATGGCCTGCGGCTCGATCCGCGGCGCACCGTCGCCGACCTCAGCGTGGGCGAGCGGCAGCGGATCGAGATCGTGCGCGCGCTGCTGCTCAACCCGTCGCTGCTGATCATGGACGAACCAACCTCGGTGCTTACGCCGCAGGAGGTGGAGCAGCTGTTCGTGGTGCTCAGGCAGCTCGCGCGGGAGGGGTGCTCGATCCTCTACATCTCGCATAAGCTGCACGAGATCAAAGCGCTGTGCGAGACGGCGACGATCCTGCGCGGCGGCCGGCTGGTCGATACGTGCGACCCGCGGGTCGAGACGTCGCGCTCGATGGCCGAGAAGATGATCGGGGGCAACCTCAAGGACATCCAGAAGCCGACGGGAAAGGGGTTTGGCGCCGAAAAGCTGGTGGTGACCGAGCTCAGCATGCCAGGCACCGGACATTTCGGCATTCCGCTCACCGACATCAGCTTCCGCGTGCATGCCGGGGAAATCTTCGGCATCGCGGGCGTCGCGGGCAACGGGCAGACGGCTTTGCAGCTCGCGCTCAGCGGCGAGGCGACGACCAGCGACCTCGATGCGATCCGGATCAATGGCGATGGGGTGGGCGAGCTCGACGCCAAGGCGCGGCGGCTGCGCGGCCTCGCGAGCGTACCCGAAGAGCGCAACGGCCATGCCGCGGTGCCCGATTTCACGCTGTCGGAGAATGCGCTGCTGACCGGGCGCGACCGGCTGAAGCTGGCGGTGTCGGGCATCATCCATCCGACGCGCGCGCGGAAATACACGGGCGAGGTGATCTCGGCCTTTGCGGTCAAGGCGACGGGGCCGGACGCGACCGCGGGGTCGCTCTCGGGCGGGAACCTTCAGAAATACATCATGGGCCGCGAAATCCTGCAGCGGCCCGACGTGCTGGTGGTCAACCAGCCGACCTGGGGCGTCGATGCGGGCGCGGCGGCGGCGATCCGGCAGGCGCTGGTCGACCTCGCAGCGGCGGGCTCGGCGATCGTGGTCATCAGCCAGGACCTCGACGAGCTGCTCGAGCTCTGCGACACGCTGGCCGTGATCAACGGCGGCACGCTCAGCCGGGCGATGAAGGTGAGCGAGGCCGACATCAACGAAATCGGCATGCTGATGGGCGGCATCCACGGCGACGGCGAGAGCACGGCCAAGGCAGCGGAGGCGCTGGCGCACCATGCGGCTTAAGCTCGAAAAGCGCGCCGAACCGAGCCGGCTGATGCTCTATGCGACGCCGGTGGGCTCGGTGATCGTGACGATGATCGTGGGGGCGATCATCTTCACGCTCATCGGCTACAACGGGCTGAGCGCCGTCTATCAGGTGTTCATTGCGCCACTGGCGCTCAGCTACAAATGGGGCGCCATTGCCATCAAGGCGTCCCCGCTGATCCTGATCGGCGTCGGGCTGGCGGTGGGCAACCGTGCGGCGATCTGGAACATCGGGGCCGAGGGCCAGTATATCGTCGGAGCTCTGGCGGGCACCGGTGTGGGACTCCTGACCCAGCAGATGACCGGCTTCTGGATCCTGCCGTCGATGATCCTCGCCGGCATCGTGGGGGGCGCGGTGTGGGGCGGCATTCCAGCGCTGCTCAGGAACCGGTTCAACGTCAACGAGACGCTGTCGAGCCTCATGCTGACCTATGTGGCCATCCACTTGATGAACCACATGATCACCGGACCGTGGAAGGACCGCAGCGGCTATTCGTTCCCGCAGACACCGCAGATTTCGCCGGACCAGATGCTGCCCATCCTGATCCCGCATACGCAGATCCATCTGGGCGTGCTGATCTCGCTGATCATCGCGGTGGTCGTCTGGTTCCTGATGTCGCGCTCGCTGTTCGGCTTCCAGGTGCGCGTCGTCGGTTCGGCGCCGAACGCGGCGCGCCATGGCGGGTTCTCGCAGAAGGGCACGGTATGGCTGGTGTTCCTGCTCTCGGGAGCGCTGGCCGGACTTGCCGGTATCTTCGAGGTCGCCGGTCCGTTCCAGAAAATGGCCCTCGGTTTCCCTCAGAACTACGGCTTCACGGCGATTATCGTGGCGTTCCTCGGCCGGCTCAATCCGCTGGGTGTGATCATCGCGGGGATCGTGATGGCGATCACCTATGTCGGCGGCGACCTCGCGCAATCGTCGCTGCAGATGCCCAATGCCAGCAAGGGCATCTTCCAGGCGCTGATGCTGTTCTTCCTGCTCGCGAGCGACATCCTGATCCGCTATCGCGTGCGGCTGGTGGGCACGGCGCCGGCAACGGCACCAGCGGTCGCGAGGAGCCCGGCCGAATGAGCATCGATTATCTTATCGCGATGTTCCTGACGGTGGTGGGCGCGGCGACCCCCATCCTGCTGGCCGGCCTGGGCGAGCTTGTCACCGAAAAGAGCGGCGTTCTGAATCTCGGCGTCGAAGGGATGATGCTGGTCGGGGCGATTGCCGGTTTTGCGACGATGGACATTACGGGTAACCCGTGGCTTGCGGTGGTCGCGGCGGCCGCCGCCGGCTGCGCGCTGTCGATGGTGTTTGCGTTCCTGACGCTGTCGCTGTCGTCGAACCAGGTGGCAACGGGGCTGGCGCTGACGATCTTCGGCAGCGGGCTTTCGACCCTGGTGGGCAAGCCATTCACCGGCCACGGCATCAAGCCGTTCGCGACGATCTTTCCGGACTGGCTGGCGGGTGACCGGCTGGGCCGTGTCCTGTTCTCGTTTTCGCCATTGGTCTACTTCTCGCTGATCATGGTCGGGCTGGTCTGGTGGTTCCTCAACCGCACCCGGCCCGGGCTGATCCTGCGGGCGGTCGGCGAGAACGATCTCAGTGCCCATTCGATCGGCTACTCGGTCATCGGCGTGCGCTACGCTGCGGTCGGGTTTGGCGGCGCAATGGCGGGCATCGGAGGCGCCGCCTTCCCGCTGGTGCTGACCCCGCTCTGGGCGGAGGGTCTGACGGGCGGGCGCGGCTGGATAGCAATCGCCCTTGTCGTCTTCGCCGGCTGGAAGCCGCTGCGGCTGCTGGCGGGCGCCTATCTTTTCGGGCTGCTCGGAACGCTCGAGCTCTACGCCAAGGCCTCCGGCTCGTTCTTTACAACTCTTCTGCCGTCCGAAGCCTGGGCGGCACTTCCCTATGTCGCGACGATCGTCGTGCTGGCCATTATCTCGGCCAGCAAGGCGGGCGGTGGTAACGCACCGCAATGCCTGGGCAAGCCGTTCGTCGCGTCAGGCTAAGCAAGAATATGAGCATCAACAGGAGAACGTCATGATTAGACTCAACCGTCGCGGATTTATGGCCGGGGCCGGCGCTGCCGCAGCCGCGCTGCCGATACTGGGGAGCCGGGCGTTTGCCGACGATCCGGTGAAGATCGGGTTCATCTATGTCGGTCCGCACGACGACCAGGGCTGGTCGACCGCGCACGACCGCGGCCGGCTCGAGATGGAAAAAGCCCTCGGCGGCAAAGTGACCACGAGCTACGTCGAGAACGTCCCGGAGTCCCCGGACGCGGCCAACCCGATGAGCGACATGGCCAACCAGGGCGCCAAGCTGATCTTTGCGACTTCGTTCGGCTTCATGGACCCCGCCCTGTCGGTGGCCCCGCAGTTTCCGAACGTGAAGTTCGAGACCTGCACCGGCTACAAGGACGCGCCGAACGCCTGCAACTACAATGCCCGCTTCCACGAAGGCCGCTCCGTGTGCGGCACCATCGCGGGCCATCTTTCGAAGGCCGGGGTCGGCGGCTACATCGCGACTTATCCCGTGCCGGAAGTCGTCGCGGGCATCAATGCGTTCACGCTTGCCGCGCGCCGGATCAATCCGAGCTTCAAGACCAAGGTGATCTGGATCAACACCTGGGTGGATGCGGCCAAGGAAGCCGACGCCGCCCGTGCGCTCGGCGATGCGGGCGTCGATGTGATGACGCAGCACACCGACACTCCCGCGGCCGTGCAGTACTGCGAGAGCAAGGGCATCCCGACCTTCGGCCAGGACAACGACCAGAGCCAGTTCGCGCCGAACATGGTCAAGACGTCGACGATCTGCAACTGGGGGCCGTACTACACCCGGCGCGTCCAGGCGCTGCTCGACGGCAGCTACAAGGAAGAGGACGTCTACGAGGGCATCAAGGAAGACCGCGTGCAGATGGCTCCCTTCAATCCGAACCTGCCCGCGGATGTTGCCGCCGACGCGCAGAAGGTGCTCGACGGCTGGAAGGACGGCAGCTTCGATATCTTCGCCGGGCCGATCAAGGACCAGAAGGGCAATGTGAAGGTTGCCGACGGCGCCAAGCTGTCCTACGGCGACATCCTCGGCATCAACTGGCTTGTGGAAGGCGTCGAGGGCGATCTGCCGTCGTAAGGGAAAACGTGAAGGGCCGGTCTCGTACCGGCCCTTCAATCTGCCGAGTGTCATTCCCGCGAAGGCGGGAATCCAGGGACGAGGTCGCGGGCCGTTGTGCGTGCGACTCCTGGATTCCCGCCTTCGCGGGAATGACACCGTGGTTGATGAACGGTTCGAGTGGGTGGGATGCCTGATACCGCGATCCTGTGGGAGTGGCTGTCGTTCGCGGTGCGCTGGACGCATGTGATCACGGCCATCGCCTGGATCGGATCGTCGTTCTATTTCATCGCGCTCGATCTCGGCCTGCGCAAGACGCCGAGCCTGCCGCCGCTGGCGCATGGCGAGGAGTGGCAGGTGCATGGCGGCGGCTTCTACCACATCCAGAAATACCTGGTGGCGCCGGACTTCCTGCCCGAGCACCTGACCTGGTTCAAGTGGGAGAGCTACTTCACCTGGATCAGCGGCTTCGTGCTGCTCATCGTGGTCTACTACTTCGGGGCCGACCTCTTCCTCATCGACCGGCACGTGCTCAACGTGCCGAGCTGGGCGGGCATCCTCATCTCGCTCGGCTCGATCGTGGTGGGCTGGTACGTCTACGATTTCCTCTGCAAGTCGCCGATCGGCAATTCGACCGGCGGGCTGATGGTGGCGCTGTTCGTGGTGCTGACGGCGGCGGCCTACGGCTACACGCTGGTGTTCACCGGCCGCGCGGCGATGCTCCATATGGGGGTGTTCACCGCCACCATCATGGCGGCAAACGTCGCGATGGTGATCATCCCCAACCAGAAGATCGTGGTGCGCGACCTCAAGGCAGGGCGCACCCCCGACGCCAAGTACGGCAAGATCGCCAAGCAGCGCTCGCTCCACAACAACTACCTGACGCTGCCCGTCATCTTCTTCATGCTGTCGAGCCATTATCCGCTGGCGTTTGCGACGCAGTGGAACTGGCTCATCGCCGCGCTGATCTTCCTCGAAGGCGCGGTGATCCGGCACTGGTTCAACACGCGGCACGCGCGCAAGGGCAACCCGCACTGGACGTGGCTCGCGGCGGTGGTGATCTTCATCGTCATCGCGTGGCTGAGCTCCGCGGGGAAGCCCGGCGACGCACAGGCGGATCTGGCCTCGGCGAGTGCCGAGCCGTTCATCGCGAGCCCGCATTTCGCGGCGGTGAAGCAGATCATCGGCGAGCGCTGCGCGGAGTGCCACGCGACGGTGCCGGGATATCCGGGGCTGTTCGAGGCGCCCAAGAACGTGCGGCTCGATTCCGATGCCGGAATCGCCAACCATGCCGAGCAGATCGCGATGGAGGCGGGCTTCTCGACTGCCATGCCGCCGGGCAATGTCAGCGAGATCACGCCCCAGGAGCGGGCGCTGCTGGTGCAGTGGTTCCGCGAGGCGGCCCACTCTTGAACCACGATCCGCAGAACGTGACGGTGCTGCGCGGCCGCGTGCTGACCTTCATCGAAGCGCCACAGGGGCGGGACGATGCGGCGAGCTACCGCTACATCGAGGACGGCGCGGTGGTGATCGGCGGGGACGGCCGCATCATCATGATCGGGGAGTTCAATCCCCGCGCGGCGGCGCATCACACGGTGATCGACCACCGGCCGAACCTGATCGTGCCGGGGTTCATCGATCCGCACATCCACATGCCGCAGATGCAGGTGGTCGGCTCGTACGCGGCCGACCTGCTCGAGTGGCTCAACACCTACACCTTCGCCGAGGAGCAGAAGTTCGGCGATCCGGCCCATGCGGAGCGGATCGCATCGCGCTTCATGGATGCGCTGATCCGCAACGGCACGACGACCGCCTCGGCCTATTGCAGCGTGCATCCGGAGTCGGCGGACGCGTGTTTCGCCGAAGCGCAGAAGCGCGACATGCTGATGCTGGGCGGCAAGGTGATGATGGACCGCAACGCGCCGCCCGGACTCTGCGACACGCCGCAGCGCGGATACGACGAGACCAAGGCGGGGATCGCGCGCTGGCACGGGGTGGGACGCAACCACTACGTGATCTCGCCGCGGTTCGCGATCACGTCCTCGCCTGAGCAGCTCGAGATGGCGGAGGCACTGGCGCGGGAATATCCGGACCTTCACATCCAGACGCATGTGGACGAGAGCGTGGGCGAGATCGCGCTCGCCCGGGAGCTCTATCCGAACCTGCCCGATTACATGGGCATCTATGAGCGGTATCACCTGCTTGGGCCGCGGACCCTGCTGGGGCACTGCATCCACCTCACCGACCGTGAGGTGGAGGTGCTGGCGGCGACGCAGAGCGTTGCGGTGTGGTGCCCGACGAGCAACCTCTTCATCGGCTCGGGGCTGTTCGACCGCGACCGGCTCAGCGTGGCGGGGGTGCGGATCGGGGTTGCGACCGACATCGGCGGGGGCACGAGCTACTCGATGCTGCGCACGCTCGACGAGGGCTACAAGGTGCTGCAGGCACAGGGCCAGCGGCTCGATCCGCTGACGTCGTTCTATATGATGACGCTCGGCAATGCGCGGGCGCTCGGGCTCGAGGGCCGGATCGGAACGCTCGAGCCGGGGACCGATGCCGATCTGGTGGTGCTCGATTCCCGCGCGACGCCCGAGATGGCCGTGCGCATGGAGCGGGTCGAGACTCTGGCGAACGAGCTGTTCCTGTTGCAGACTTGCGGCGACGACCGCACCGTGGCCGAGACGTATGTGATGGGCAAGCCGAAAAAGAGCGCCCTCGGGAGGAGCTAGAATGGCGGACTATCTGAGCAAAGGCGGCCTGCAGGTCGATGCACAGCTCGCCGCCTTCATCGAGGGCGAGGCGCTGCCAGGGACCGGAATCGCGCCCGCCGATTACTGGACGGGCCTGAGCGGGCTGGTGGCGCGGTTCATGCCGCGCAACCGCGACCTGCTGGCGATCCGCGACCGGCTGCAGGGCGAGATCGACGGCTGGCATCGGTCGCACGGGCCGGTGGCAAGCGATCCCGCAGGCTATGAGGCGTTCCTCAGAGACATTGGCTACGTGGTGCCGGAGCCGGCGGATTTTTCGATCGAGACGAGCGGGCTCGACCCCGAGATCTCGACCATCTGCGGGCCGCAGCTGGTGGTGCCGGTCAGCAACGCCCGCTACGCGCTCAACGCGGCCAATGCGCGCTGGGGCTCGCTCTATGATGCGCTCTACGGCACCGACGCCATCCCGCGCGACGGCGAGCTGGCGCCGGGCAAGGGTTTTAACGCCAAGCGCGGCGCGGCCGTGGTTGCGTATGGCGCAAAGTTCCTCGACGAGAATTTTCCGCTGAGCGCCGGCAGCCATGCGGACGTCACCGCCTACACGCAGCATTTCGGCCTGCTGATGATCGACATCGGCGAGGAGGGCGTGGCGCTGCGCGATCCGTCGCAGTTCGTGGGCTATGCCGACGGCGTGCTGCTGCTCCGGCATCACGGGCTGCATGTCGAACTCCGCATCGACCGCACCCATCCGATCGGCAACACGCATCCGGCGGGGCTCGCCGACATCGTGGTCGAGGCGGCGCTCACGACCATCCAGGACTGCGAGGATTCGGTCGCCGCGGTCGATGCGGCAGACAAGGTGGGCGTCTATCGCAACTGGCTCGGGCTGATGACCGGCACGCTCGAGGACACGTTCGAGAAGGGCGGCAAGATGCTGACCCGCCGGCTCAACCCGGACCGCACCTACACGGCGGCCGGCGGTGGCGATGTGACGCTCAAGGGCCGCGCGCTGCTGCTGGTGCGCAATGTCGGGCACCTGATGACGACGCGGGCGGTGCTCGATGCGTCGGGAACGCCCGTCGGCGAAGGGCTGCTCGATGCGGCGGTGACCGCGGTCTGCGCCATGCACGACAAGGGCACCAACTCGCGCACCGGCGCAATCTATGTGGTGAAGCCCAAGATGCACGGGCCGGACGAGGTGGCGTTCGCGTGCGACATCTTCGGCGGCGTCGAGGCGATGCTCGGGCTCAAGCCCAACACGATCAAGATCGGCATCATGGACGAGGAGCGGCGGACCTCGGCCAACCTCAAAGCGTGCATCCATGCGGCGCGCCACCGTGTGTTCTTCATCAACACCGGCTTCCTCGATCGCACGGGCGACGAAATCCACACCTCGATGGAGGCGGGGCCGGTGCTGCGCAAGGACGACGTCAAGTCGGAGCGCTGGATCCAGTCGTACGAAGACCGCAACGTGCTGATCGGGCTCAGCACCGGGTTTTCGGGCAAGGCGCAGATCGGCAAGGGGATGTGGGCGCGGCCCGACGACATGGCGGCGATGCTCGCGAGCAAGGCGGCGCACCCCAATGCCGGGGCCAACACGGCGTGGGTGCCGTCGCCGACGGCGGCGACGCTCCATGCGCTCCACTATCACCTGATCGACGTGTTCGCGGCGCAGCGGCGGCGGCATAACCAGCCGACGCCGGGGCTCGACGCGCTGTTCTCGATGCCGGTGCTCAAGGCGGGATCGCTCGATGCCGCGGCGATCGCCGCCGAGCTCGAGAACAATGCGCAGGGCATCCTCGGCTATGTGGTGCGCTGGGTGGACGAGGGCGTGGGCTGCTCGAAGGTGCCCGATATCCACAATGTCGGGCTGATGGAAGACCGGGCGACCTGCCGCATCTCCTCGCAGGCGATCGCCAACTGGCTGCGGCACGAGCTGGTGACGAAAGACCAGGTGACCTCGACCTTCGAGCGCATGGCGGCGGTGGTCGATGGGCAGAACGCCGGCGACCCGAACTACATTCCAATGAGCGGCAATTTCGGCTCGATCGCATTCCAGGCGGCGCTCGACCTGGCACTCAAGGGTGCGGACCAGCCGTCGGGCTACACCGAGCCGCTGCTGCATGCGGCGCGTGAGCGGGTCAAGACCGGGGGCGAGCGGCGGCCGGCCTAAAATAGAGCCAGAGCTGGGCGGCGCCGAGGGCGAAGCTCAGGAGGCCGATCCAGTCGACGATCCAGTGCCACTGGTCCTGGTAATATTGCGGTGTGAGGCCGACCTCGCCGATGGCAAAGATGCCGAGGAAGATGGCGTAGGGGAAGCTCAGGCGCTCGAGACGGTTGGCCGCCGGATCGTCGAGCAGCGGCAGGCAGGCGACGAGCGCGAGCCACGTCACCCAGAACTGGGGGTTGCCCACCTTGTAGGTCAGGAGCACGGCGAACAGTCCCCACGTCGCGCTCGCCAGCCAGCGCTCGGCGCGGAGCCACGCCAGGGCGACGGCGCCGATCCAGACCAGCAGCACCAGCGGTCCGTTGAAGCGCACCAGCGCGTCGACGGCATCGCCGAAGCCGTGGTCGCGGCCGAGGATCGCGAGCGGCCGGAAGATCGAGAGGATGGTTGCGTCGCGGCTGACGCCGTAAGTCACGGCTTCGAGCCACTCGGTGTTCCAGACGAGCGTGGCCGCGATGAGTCCGGCGGCGATGGTGCCGAGCACCGAGAGGATCAGGCGGGGCGAAATCCGCCGTGCATCCATGGCGAAGAACGGGATCAGCAGCGCGGGGTAGTATTTGTCGAGCGTGGCGAGGCCGAGCAGGACGCCGGCCAGCAGCAGGCGGTCAGCGCGGCGGGCGAGGACCGCGGCCATCACCAGCGCAGCGACGAGGCCGTCGTTGAGCCCGAGCCAGAAGGCGCTGATGAGAAACAGCGGGTTCAGCGCCAGCGCGCCGGCGTAGGGCTCCAGCCAGGCGTCGTCTTTCTGCGTGCGGACGTAGCGAAGGACGAGCGCGGCGTTCACCGCGAGCAGGAGAGCGGCGACCACAAGCTTGGGCAGGAGCGGGTCGATCGGCACGAGCGGCGCGAAGGCGTTGTGCAGCGGGCCGTAGGCGTTGTTGCCGCTCCACGGATTGTCGCCGGCCAGCACGAGGCGCCACTGGTCGAGATAGTAGCCGTAATCGAGCGGGACGTTGCCGACGATAACGGCGTAGAGCGCCGCAAGGCTGAACAGGACAAGAAGGACGATGGCGAGCCGCATGCCCCGGAGTCTAGCGCGCGCCGCGTTAATTTGCGGTGGCCCCTCGTGCGGTCGACCGGGACGGGCAGGCTAGAGCGAATAGACCGGCAGGTGGATGGCGCTGGCGTGCTCGGGATCGTGGAAGATCTCGACCTCGACCGGCCGGAGGCTGGTGGCGGTGCCGAACGGCTCGTCGGTGCCGGTGTTGCGGGCGTAGCGTGGGTGGGCGCCGCTGGCGACGAGGACGCGGAGGCGGTGGCCGGCGGCGAACTGATGGGCCGTGGCGTGGAGCTTGAAGTTGAGCCGCCACGGGCCGAAATCCGCCCCGGCGCGGCGGATGATGCCGTCGCAGATGTTGGTCGAGATGCCGTCGGCATCGACGTCGCAGAGTTTCACGAAAACATCGGCGAAAGCGGGCGTGGCCCGGGCGTGGATCACGGCACGGACAGAGCCGATGATGGTGAGCGGCTGGGCCAGCGGCGCCGAAGTGAAGGATAGAACGTCGTTCCGCGCTTCGAGCGGCGCCTGGTTGACCGGCCCGGCACCGACGAAGGCGAAGATCGCGCCGCCGAGATTGGGTGTGGGGTTGTGCGGATCGTAGAGATAGCGGTCGGGCGGCGAGGCATCGGGCAACCGCTGCGACAGGCTTTTGTCGGGATGGAGGTGCCAGATTTCGATGTTGGGACCGCCCGGCGGGTAGGCGTCGAAATCGCGCCATGCATCGGTGCCGGTGATGAACAGCCGCACCGGCTTGGCGCGCGGCGTCGCGCCTCCGCCCATGAGTCTGGCGTTCATCCATTCGAGCGTGTCGCTGACGCCGACGGTCTGGAGCTCGGGGCTCACGTGCCACCAGGGCCCGACGGTGAGCTGCGGCTTGCCGCCCGCCATCGCCAGCGTTTCGTAGTCGCGCAGCAGCTGGTCGAGCATGAAGTCGTACCAGCCGGAAACGAACGAGGTGGGCGGGGTGCGCGGGCCGAGCCGGTGGGTGTGGTCGAGCGGCTGCCAGAAGGTGTCGTTGCCGATGGCCTGGCCGACCCAGCGCTTCCAGAACGGCACGTCGTGGCCGGTGGCGCGGCGGTCGGCGTCGATCAGCGGCAGCTGCATCGAGGCGGCGAGGGTGCGCTTTTCGATGATCCCCGAGCCGATGCGGCGGAACATGCCGAAGGACGGCCGGCGGAGCATCTCGATGATTTGCATCCAGCCGAGCCAGAGTCCGAGATGGAAGCTGCCGCCGGGAAAGACCACGCTCTTGAATTCGGCGCTCGAGACTTTCACCGCGATGGCCGACTGCTTGGGCAGCGCATCGCACACCGCCCATTGCGCGTAGCCGAGATAGCTCGCGCCCGACATGCCCAGCCGGCCGTCGAACCACGGCTGGGTCTTGATCCAGGCGATGGTGTCGAGGCCGTCCTCGCGCTCCTTGCTCAGCGGATCGAACTCGCCTTCCGATCCGGCCGTGCCGCGGCAGGCCTGCAGCACGACGATGTAGCCGCGCTCGGCGTAGACCTCGGCGCCGGTCGAAAAGCCGCGGAGGCCGTAAGGCACGCGGATGAGGATGCTCGGATGCTTGCCCTCGCCGCGGGGGGCGAAGAGCTCGGTCTCGAGATTCACCCCGTCGCGCATGCGCACCCTGAGCGCGCGGGTGCGCGTCACGCGATTGCGGCGGCGCGGCAGTTTGGCGGCGCGAGCCAGCAGGAAGCTGCCAAAGCTCATCGGCCGCCCTGCCGCGCAAATGTCTGTGGCACCGCCATTTTTCGAACCCGCCGTCTGCTCTCGCCAGATTGCGCGGCAGGGCTGGCGGGTCAAGGGGGGCCGGAACCTCGGGTCCGCCGAGGCGTTGCTTTCGGCACAACCGATTGGAGGGGCAGATGGAAACCTACGATCCCCACAAATCTACGACCGAGGTGCGGCAGGCCAACCGCACGCTCGACAACTTCTGGGTGCTGATCATCTCGACGGTGGTGATCGTCGCGCTGTTCGCCATCATCTTCTTCGTGTTCTTCGCGGGCACGCCCAACACCGCCACCTGATCCGCCGTGCCCAGACTAAAGACCATCAACCGCGACGCGCTCGTCGTCCGCCGCGTGCGGCATGGCCGCGGCCATGCCTATCTCGACGCCGAGGGCAACTCCTGGCCCGCCGGCGAACTGCGGGAGCGCGCGCTGCATCTGGGCATTCCGCCGGCCTGGACGGACGTGCGGATCGCGCCCGATCCGCTGATGCACATCCAGGCCTGCGGGCTCGATGCCGCGGGGCGCGTCCAGTACATCTATCATCGCGACTGGGAGGCGCGGCGGGTCCGCCGCAAGCAAAGGCAGCTGGCGCTGCTCACCACTGCTCTGCCGCGTATCCGCCGCCGCGTGAACGAAGACCTGACCGCCGAGACGGGCAGCAAGACGCTGGCGCTGGCGATCGGGGTCGCGCTCATCGACCGCACGGCGATGCGGATTGGCCGCGAGCGCTATCTCGATGCGCGCGGGACGCGCGGCGCAGGCACGCTGTTCACGCGCGACGTGGCGATAGCCGGGGACACGCTGACGCTCAATTTTCCGGCCAAGAGCGGCAAGCTTGCGAGCTACACGCTCACCGATGCGCGGCTCGCCGACGCGGTGCGCCGGGTGAAGACCATCCCCGGCCGGCGGCTGCTCATGTATCGCGATGAAGCGGGCACTGCGCGGGCGGTGCGCACCGAGGAGCTCAACCGCTACCTGCGCGAGATCGCCGGCGTGCGCGTCACCGCCAAGGATTTCCGCACGCTCCATGCCAGCGCGCTGGCGGCGGAAACGCTGGCCAAGCTGGCGCCCGGCGAGTCCGCCTCGGCCCGCAAGCGGCAGATTGCGGGGGTGACGCGGACCGTGGCGGCGTTCCTGCGCAATACGCCCGCTATCGCGCGGCAGAGCTATATCGCGCCGTGCCTCTTCGCGCTGTTCGAGACGGCGAAGCTCAGCGACCTCTGGGCCGCGGCGGCGGAGCGGCACGATGGGTTGCGGGTGCGCGAGGCGCGGCTCGCGGCGGTGCTGGCAGCGGCGGGCTAGGCCACCTGCGCGTGCAGGCGGGCCGCCCGGCCGAGGATTTCGGCGAGGGCCACCGGCGAGACCGGCGGCGACAGCAGGAAGCCCTGGAAGACGTTGGCGCCGAGCTCAGTGAGCACGCTGAGCTGTTCCTGCGTCTCGACGCCCTCGGCCGTCACCTCGATCTGGAGCGCGTGCGCAAGCGTCACCATGGCCTGGACGATGGCCACCGAAACGCTGCCGTGCGCGAGCTGGCTCACGAAGGAGCGGTCGATCTTGATGCGATCGACGGGGTAGCGCGTGAGGTAGTTGAGCGAGGAATAGCCGGTGCCGAAGTCGTCCAGGGCGATGCGGATGCCGGCCGCACGGAGCCGGCGGAGGGCCTCCGTCGAGTGCGAGGCGTCCTCGAGCAGAATGCCCTCGGTGATCTCGAGCTCGAGATCGGCCGGGCGCATGCCGGTCCTTGCCAGCATGGCGAAGACCTGTTCGGGGAAGGCCGGATTGCGCAACTGCGCCGGCGAGATGTTGACCGCGAAGGTGTGACCCGGCCACTTCGCGCCGAGGGTGCAGGCTTCCGCCAACACGAACGCTCCGAGCGACTCGATCAGGCCGCTCGCCTCCGCGACCGCGATGAAATGGGCGGGCGAAACCTGCCCGAGCCGCGGGTGGTGCCAGCGCGCCAGGGCCTCGGCGCCGACCGGCTGCCGGTCGCGGCCGAACAGCGGCTGGAAGGCCACGCTCAGCTGTCCCGGCTGGCGCAGCGCTTCGCGCAGTTCGGCCTCGATGGTGCGGCGGTTCTGCAGGAACTCGTTCATCGCCTCCTCGAAGACGACGGCACGGTTGCGCCCGCCTGCCTTGGCCTCGTAGAGGGCGAGGTCGGCCTTGCGCGCGAGCTCGCGCGCATCGTCGGCGTCGCTCTCGGCGGTGGCGATACCGATGGAGACGCCGACGAAGGCCTCGCTACCGAAGATTTCGAACGGCTTGCTCAGCGCATCGATGATGCGCTCGCTCAGGCTGTAGGCTTCGGCGAGGCCGGGAGCATGGAGGTGGATGACGGCGAACTCGTCGCCGCCCAGCCGTGCCAGGACGTCGCCGGGACCGAGCAGCTGCAGGAGGCGCTGGCCGACGGCCTGGATCAGCATGTCACCGGCGCTGTGGCCGAGCGTGTCGTTGATCTGCTTGAAGCGATCGAGATCGAGGAGGAGGAGACTGGTGCGCCGGTCGCGCTGCGGCCTTTGGGTCAAAGCGCGGGTGAGGGCGGCCTCGAAGCTCTGGCGGTTGGGCAGGCCGGTGAGGGCATCGTGATTGGCCTGGTGCTCGGCGTCGGCGCGTCCGGCGTCGAGCGCGGTTGCCTTGCGCCAGAGCTGATCGATGAGGATGAAGGCGATGATGCCGGCAACGAGGAAGGCTCCGGCGATCACCGGTGCGGTCTGGTTGATGATCGCCGCGCCGGGCGGGTTCAGCGACCACTGCATGAAGGTGACGAAGCGGCCGGCGGCATTGGTGAGCGGGATGGAGGCGGTGCCGGGCGCGGCGCCGGCGATTTCGGTGAACTCGACGTCGGGGATCAGGTACTCGTCGCTGAGCCGCTTGGCGTAAACCCCGTTGAGGAACACCATCGAAATGTGGAGGTACTCGGTGCCGCGCACCTGGGTGATGTTGCCGGTATCGCTGATGATGGGGGCGATGCTGACGACCGCGGGCTGGCCCTCGACCTTGACGATGTCGGCGACGTGCGGCGGATGGTCCGCGGCGCCCGACGCGTAGGCGTCGAGTGCGCCGCCGGCGATCTTGCGGCGCAGGTCGGCGATCATCGGCAGCAGATTTGCAACCTCGGTCCGGGCGATCGCGGGATCGACCGAGGTGTCGGTGTCCATCGCATAGATGGGGTTGTTGGCGGCATCGACGATGACCACGTCGTCGTGGCCGAAGAAGGTGTGCATCCACAGGCCGAGATTGGCGTGCACCCAATCGGCGTCGAAATGCTGCCGGGTGTGAATAACGGAGTCGTCCCAGACGGTGACGCTTTCCTGATCGTGAGGAACGCGATCGAGCTCGCTCTCGATGACGTGCTGCGCGAGGGTGATCTGCCGGCTGAGGCTGCGCTGATCGACCCCCTGCGCCGACCACAGCACGAAGCCCACGGTCGCGGCGGCCGTGGTCACGAGGCTGATCATGACCGGCACCATGACGGCGGCGGCGTAGCGCCATCGCCGCGGCGTCCGGGCCTTGCTGGGAGTCATCCCTCGTTCCGGGTTCGATGCGGCGGCCAGTCTAGGCGCGCAGGCTTGCGCAGAGGTTACCGGCCGGCGCGTATTTGGACTGGCGCAATCCTCGTAGTTTTCCCGGTGCGGCGCAGGCCGCGCGGGCATGGCCGCGCCGATTAGTCCAGCAATTCCGTGGCGATACGCACGAAGGCGCGGCCACGTTCTTCGAAGCTCGAGAACGCCACGCCCTCGCGCTCGAGCTGGCCATAGCTCGGTGCCCCCGGCGAGAGGATGATAGTGTCGTATTTCTCGCGACGCCCGGCGAGGGCGGCAAGGCCGGCCTGGAGCGTGCCGGCTTCGACGACCTCGAGTCCGGGGGCGGCTTTGGCGGCGGCGGTCGCCAGGCGGTCGCCGGTGACGGGGAGGGTGACCAGCAGCGTCACGCCGCGCGGCACGAGGAGCGACGCCAGCTCGGTGTAGTCCTGCTGCCGCTCGTGGCCGCCGGCGATGAGCGCGATGCGGCGGCCGGCATAGGCGGCGAGGGCGGCCTTGGTGGCTTCGGGCGTGGTCGAGATCGAGTCGTTGACGATGGTAAGCGCGCCGAGCTGATGCTCTTCGAGCCGGTGCGGGAGCGGGGTGAATTCGGCGATGCCTTTGACGACGCCCTCGAGGCCGGCACCGGCGGCGAGAGCGAGCTGCGCGGCGAGGCGGGCGTTGTCGAGATTGTGCGCGCCCTTGAGGCGGGAGCGTTTCACCGCCGAGACAATGCGATCGTCGATGAAGGGGGCAAGCGGCGGCAGGAGGCGCCGCATGTCGCGCAGGGCGGCGAGCACCAGCGCGTTGGTCTGCGCCTGCGGTCCGAGCCCGACCGGGAAGGGCGTGTCGCGGTCGATGAGGTTGAGCTTGTCGGCGAAGTAGCGATCGAGATCGCGGTGCCAGTCGGTGTGCTCGGGCGTGAGGTTGGTGACGGCGGCGATGTCGGGCGAGAACGCCATGTCGGCGGTCTGGTAGCTCGAGAGCTCGAAGACGACGATCCTGTGCCGGTCGGCGATCTCGAGCGGGGCGAGGCCGACATTGCCGGCGAGCCCGGCATCGAGGCCGGCCGAGGTCAGCATCAGGTGCGTGAGGGTGGCGGTGGTCGACTTGCCCTTGGTGCCGGTGATGGCGATGACGGTGCGGCCCTCGCGGAAATACTCGCCCCAGAGGTTGAGGTTGGAGGTGACGGCGATGCCGGCTTCGCGGGCGGTCAAGAAGATCGGGCGGTAGCGCGAGACGCCCGGCGACTTGACGATGGTGGCAAAGCGGCGTGCTTCGACGGCGGACTGGAGGGCGGTGGGGGCGATGAACTCGGCATCGTCGATGTCGGCGCTGCCGCTGTCGACGGTGACGAAGACTTTGAGGTCCGGTGCGCGCGTCTTGAGGAAGGCGCGGGTGGAGCGCGCCTCGCGGCCGGCGCCGTAGAGCAGCACGGGAGCATCAAAGCGCATAGGGCGCGATCCTCGCTTCGATCTCGGGCGGGATGTGGTGGTCGGCACTGTCGACCATCAGCGCCGCCAGCGCCGCGACCAGCCGCTCGCGACCGTACTGGTGCAGGAGATCATCGCGCAGTGACCGGACGATGGCACTCGAGTCCCATTCGGGCCGGCCAGTGAGGGCGTAGAGGCAGGCGGCCGCTTCCTCGATCTCGCCGACGCACTCCCACGGCTTCTGGCCGGCAAGGCCGGTGAGCTCGCGGAAGGAGTGTTCGTTGGCGGGAATGTCGAGGAGGTTCTTGCCGAAGATCGAGAGCAGCCGCGCCTTGTCCATGACCGGCGCGAGGATGAGGAAGGTGAAGTGGCACTTCGGGCATTCGCCGCACCAGAGCGGGCCGTCGTGGCCCGAGAGCCGGAAGTTGCGGTTGCAGCTCGAAAAGACGTGGTCGAAGCGCGTCTCGCGGGCGAAGAGTCTTGCGATCCTGGCTTCGGAATAGGGGCGGAGCAGCGAGAAATAACTGAGCGCGCCGCCCGTCGCCTCGCGCAGCACGGCGGCGATGCGGGCCTCGAAATCGAGCGACTTCGAATACTGGTGGTTGACCTCGCGGCCGTCGTGGACGGCGTTGCCTTCGCTGGCGGAACGTTCGTTGGAGAGGATGATGCGATTGTAGGAAAAGAGCAGGGCGGTGAGCGCGGCGATCATCGAGTTGATCGCGGTCGAGGGGACGTGACCGTTGAGGTAGCCGGGCTCGCGGCTCAGGCGCAGCATCAGCGGGTCGAGCGTGCGGGTCACGTAGAGCGGCGTTTTACCGATCTTGTTGATCGAGGAGAGGATCGGACCCTTCGGGTTGACGGCGAAAGGCGCGAACGGCAGATCCGCCGCCTCCAGCAGCTCGACGGAAACGACGGAATCCTTGCCGCCGCCGATGGGCAGCAAAGCGCGGTCCTTGAGCAGCGGCGCGGGGCGGGCGCGGCTGCGGTCGGCGGGTGCGTCGATTTCAATGCGGCCGAAGTGGTTGAGGTTGTTGCGGGCGTAGAATTCGCCGAGGCCGTTGGAATAGACGTCGAGCGCAAAATCGCGCTCGGCCGCGGTCAGCGGATGATCGGCTTCAATGCGCAGGGGTGCCCTGAGCTTGAAGTAGCTCACCCCCAGCACGATCGCCGTTAGGTCGAGGAGCTTCGCGAAGGCCGGGCTCTGCGCTGCGTCGGCGTTGGCGCCCTGCGGGAACTCGAGCACTTCGACGAAGCTCAGATCGCCCAGCGCATAGGGGAAGCGCGAGATGCCGGTGGGGGCATCGAAACTGGGCGCGGCGATGCGGAACGATGGGCTCACGGGCGGCTCGGTGTCGCCGGGTTCGGCGAGGGGTGCGTGAAGACTCAATAGATCCTCGCGCTCAGCCTGAGCACAATATCGGAGCCGAGGCGCTGAAAGCCAAATTCGCGCATGGTGCAGCTCCAGCCGGGGCCGTGGCGCTCGATGCGGAAGAGATTGTAGCGCGCCGGATCTGCGCCGCCGTCCTCGCCCTGCGCCGCCCCCGCCGCCGCGACCCCGACCACCGGCACGTCGCCGGTGAGGCCGGGAATGGCGAAGATCGAGGATTTGTGGGTGTGGCCGTGAAGGATCAGCTCGGCGCCGTGGGCCGCGACCTGCTCGCGGAAGAGCTTGGCACCGCGCAGGCCGAGGCGGGCGCTCCGCAACTCGACATTGGGCGGGTGGTGGATCAGGATCACGCGGAAATAGCCGGCATCTCCCATCAGCCGCAGGATGCGGCCGAGCCGCTCCGCCTGGTCCGGCTCGAAGCGGCCGATGGCGAGGCCGGGGCCGCTCACCACCGAGCTCGAGCAGGAGATGACCGCCACCTCGCCGATGCGCCGCACGAAGGGGAACTGCGCCGCGTCGACCGCTTCGCCGCGCATGTAGTCGCCCCAGCGCGCGTCGTTCCAGTAGAACGAGTCCTTGACGTAGGAATCGTGGTTGCCGGGGGAGATGCACACTTCGTGCGGATCGCCGACCGTCTGCAGCCAGTTCCAGGCGATGTCGGCCTCCGCCTCGAGCCCGAGATTGACCAGGTCGCCGGTGATGGCGATGAAGTCCGGCGCCTGGCTGCGCATGTGCTGGACGAGGGTGTGAAGGCCGGCGCCCGAGAGGCGCGATTTCCGCCGGATGCGCCAGTTGATGTAGCCAAGCAGGCGCTTGTTCCAGAGCTCCCTCCAGCGCACCGGCGGCAGGGGCGCCAGATGAATATCCGAGATATGGGCCAGGGTGGTCATCCGTGGCGGTAATGCCACGAGGCGCATGGCAAGAAAATGGCCCTCGTCACAAAGCTGCCATTTTGCGCCGAGCGGGCCGGCTGCTAAGGCTCGGGACGATGAACGACCTCCGGCTTTCGCCCTGGCAAGTCGCCAGAACGCGGCTCCATCTGTTTCTCGTGGCGGTGCGCAAGCGGCTGACGGTCGGCGTGCGCGCCGCGCTGGTCGACGGCGACAAGGTGCTGCTGGTCAAGCACACCTATCTCCCCGGCTGGCACTTTCCGGGCGGCGGCGTCGAGCCGCGCGAGACGGCGGAATCCGCCGCGGCGCGGGAGGCGTTCGAGGAGACCGGCTACCGGGTGGAGGGACGGCCGGTGCTGCATGCGCTCCAGCTCAACCGGCTGGCGGGCGGGGCGCGGGACCACGTGGCCGTCTATGTCTGGCGGCGGTTCGCGGAAGTGCGTCCATTCAGGCCCAACCTCGAGATCGCCGACTGCCGCTGGTTTGCCGCGGACGGGCTGCCGGCCGATGTCGAGCGCGGGACGCGGGCGCGGATCGCCGAAATCTTCGGCGAAGGGATGCCGCCGGCTGAATGGTGACCATCCCGGCAGGCGAAAGGCGGGCATTCATTCCTTGCTTACCGCGCGGTCTTGAATCGGCGGGCGGGGTCCATGATTTCTCGTTTACGCGTTACCCCCATGGTGCTAATGCGCTTTTCAGACGTCAGGAGGCGTCCAGGATGGAGAACGTCGTTCACGTGACCCGACGACCGTAAAAGGTCGGGAGCCGGCCGAGACGCCGGCACGTTTGTC
>CAYRZM010000024.1:0-2927 GCA_964428685.1 uncultured Devosia sp.
GCGCGTGCTTTAAGGACGCTCGGCCCATGGGCGGCTGCTTGCGGGCGGCTTCCAGAGACGGACGGGATGCGGCTTCTCCTCAGGGTTCTGGGCACAGTGCTGATCGCTTGCGCGGTGATCCTGCTGATCATCGACGGGACCAAATCGCTCGGCGCGAGCGCGCTGGTGCTCACCCCGCTCGAGGACACGTGGACGCTGGTCCACGCCCAGAGCCTCGCTGCGGTGCGCAACTTTGTCGACACGCGGCTGTTCGGCCCGATCCTCGAGACGGTGGTGTCGGCGATCCTCGGCTTCCCCGGCTGGGCGGTGATCGGCATCCCCGGCATCCTCCTCGCCTGGGCCGGCCGTTCGCGGCGGACGCGCATGTTCGTCCGCCAGGACCAGATCTAGGCGGCGGGCGCGATGAGTCTCTACCGGCCGCCCGGCTTTGAGGCGTTCGTGCTGCGCCTCAAGGGCGCGAGCGTGGTGCGGCAGTGGGAAAGCCGCGTCGCCAAGGTCGGCGGCAAGGTGTTTGCGCTCTGCGGCGACGACGGCACCCACGTCACGTTCAAGGTCAGTGAAACCTCGTTCGAGGGGTTGACGGCGATCGAGGGGATTGGGCAGGCGCCCTACTTCGCCAAGCGCGCCTGGGTTTCGGTGACGGAGGGGGCCCTCGGCGATGCCGACCTCGGCGCCTATGTCGCGGCATCGTACCGGATGGTGGGCGCGGCGCTCACCCGCAGGCTCAAGGCCGAACTGGGCCTCGACCTCTAGCGCGCCAGGACGGCGTAGATCTTGAGGGGGCTTGGCGGCCGGCTTTCGTCGACCAGCCAGGCCGGCAGCCTGCCGGCCGCGTAGAGGCTCACGAACGAATCGGGCGCGTGGTCGACGAGGCCGCGGATCTCGCGCATGGCGGGGCAGATGACGACGAGGGTGACCCCGCGGCGCTCGAGGATGGTCCGCGCGTCTGCGATCGGCTGGTTGAAGAAGCGGAAGGCGTCGAGCACGGCTTCCTGGTTGCGGTGGTAGGGCGCGGCGACGACAGAGTGCGGGGTGTAGAGCAGCATGTGGCTACCCAGATCGATGGGCGTCATGATCCGCTGGGGCGGCAGGCGGGCCAGATCGGCAAACGCCTGCGGCATGAGGCACGACTGCCGGGCGGCGCGGAAGGTGTCAGCGGTGGCCGCCGCGTAATCGGGGAACGCCAGCACGCCGATGGTGGCCAGGACGCCGACGGCGATGCCCGCCGAGCCGATCCAGCCGGCGACGACGGCGAGGGCCGGCGCGAGCCCGCGGCGCACGGACTGGGCGCGCCATGCGGCGGCGATCAGCGCCGCACAGCCCGGGACGGCCAGCGGCGTCGCCATCCGCGCCGCGCGGATCTGGAACAGCATCGCCGCGATGCCGACCGCGAGGAAGGCGAGATAGGGCAGCCAGCTGGTGCGGGCACGCGGCGTGCGCGCCACGACCCAAAGGGCAAAGACCAGGGCAAGAGCCGCCGGCACGGCGACCGCGAGCGGATAGACCGGATCGTCCCCGAAACTCACGAGCCAGGGCTGGGCTTCGGAGATGCGGTCGATCCAGTTGGTCAGCAGCCACGGATCGAGCATGCCGTAGGGGCCCTTGAGGATGGCGGGCCAGAGCCCGACCACGAGCGCGACGACGAGGGCGCCGGCGATCGCGCCCGCAATCAGCCGCGACCGCGCCGTGGCGAGCGGCATCGCGGTCAGGGCGAGGAAGGCCAGGGAGCAGAGGACCGCCGCCGCGGCGTAGACGATCGAGATGGCGTCGAACATGGGGACGAACCAGCGCTCGGGCGGCACACCCTGGGCGAGCGCCAGTGCCATGCCGAGTGCAAAGCTCAGGCCGAAGTCGCGCAGCGCGACAGCCTGGCGCCGATCCGCGACCCAGGCGAGGCCGAAGACCATGATCGTGGCGCCGACGACCGGCAGCCCCTCGATGCCGATCCCGAGGGCGACCGCCGCCGCGGCGCCAGCGGCCAGGGCGACGCGGGGACGCCGGCGCGCCGCGATGGCGCAGTCCAGCATGACCAGCGCCAGGAGGATCTGCGCGCCGTGGTGATCGAACCGGCCCGGCGCGAACTCGGCCATGGTGATGAGCGAAAAGGCGGGCAGCAGCAGGCCCGGAACGAGCGCCTCGCGGCCGCCAAGACGACGGGCCAGCCGCGCCGTGAGCCAGAGCAGCGGGAGCAGCAGGAGCAGCGGCCAGACATAGGCCGCGACGGTGTCGGCGCCGGCTCCGAACGGCAAGCGCAGCAATCCCAGCAGCAGCGCCTCCGGCAGATCGATGATGCGGGACCAGTGGACCAGCCCGCCAGCGGGCGTGTTGAGCCGGTGCTGGACGAGATCGAACCAGTTCTGTCCACGCAGGAAATCGTGGACCTCGGTCAGCCGCATCGCGTCGTCGGTGTCGAGGATGAGCGGCGTTGTCGCGGCCGACAGCCAGGCCTTGGCCGCAAATGCCGCGGCCGTCGCCGCCCAGGCCAGCCCCAGCGGCAGCACGCCAACCCTCATCTGCGCAGCCATCGCGTCCTCCGTCGCGCGATGGTGGCGCTTTGCCGTTAAGATCGGCTGAAACCGGGCCGCGGGGCGATTGACGCGGCCAAGGCGGGTGCCTCTAATCCTTCGTCTTTGATGGATCGCCGGGGGCCGCCATGATCGCCGCAATGCTCTATGTCATCGGGCTCATTTCCGTGGTGGTGACGATCGTTCTGGTCGGGTTCGACGCGCAGTCGATCTACCAGACCCTGCTCGCCGCCTACGGCAGCGGTCTCGACGCGCTGCTGACGGCGCTCGGACAGGTGGCGACGAGCCTCGCCTGGGCCCTTACCCCGTTCCTTGGCGGGCTGGTGCTGATGGGGTTCGCGCGGATCATGATGCTGCTCGGCTCGATCCGCCACGCGCTCAAGGGTCCGGCCTGAGCCGGCG
>CAYRZM010000025.1:0-12190 GCA_964428685.1 uncultured Devosia sp.
GGCGTCAAGACCTGCGGCCACAACGCCAGCCAGGCGCCGCTCGCGCCCAAGGGCTTCGTGACCGGCGCCGAATACAAGTGGGAGACCATCTACAAGCAGTATGCCGACGACATCGCCGGCGGCAAACCGCTGCCCAACTTCCTCATCGGCGGCTACAACAACGACATGCTGCGCAACACGCCCTATGGCGCGGGCGCGACGCCGGAAGCGACCAAGGCGGCAGACGCCGCGATCGATGCGCTCAAGGGCGGCTTCCACATCTACAAGGGCACGCTCAAGGACAACACCGGCAAGGTCGTGGTCGACAAGGACTACGACAACTACGACCCCTATCTCGACGGCATGAACTGGCTGCTCGAGGGCGTGCAGGGGTCGATCACGTGACGGCTGGCTAGTCGATGAACCGGCAAGGCCCCCTCACCCGGCGCGTCGCGCCGACCTCTCCCCCAAAGGGAGAGGTGGCGTGTGGCACGATCTCGCCCGCGCACGACCTCTCCCGGGGGGGAGAGGTCGGAGGGCAGAGCCCTCCGGGTGAGGGGACCTTGCCACGCGCTCTGCCGCCGGGGACCCGCGCATGACCGCCGAGACCGCCGATGCGATCCTCCCCCTGAAGCGGGCGTCCAATGTCCGGTTGCGGCGGCTGTCCGAGACGATCGTCATTCCAGTCGGTGCCATCGTCGTCTCGGCGCTGGTGTTCTCGATCTTCCTCCTCATCATCGGCAAGAATCCGCTGCAGTTCTGGCAGCTGGTGTGGACCGGCGGGTTCGGGTCCTCGTTCTCGATCCAGAACAGCCTGCAGCGCTCGGCGCCCCTGATCCTCACCGGTCTCGCCTTCGCCATCCCCGCGCGCATCGGGCTCACCATGATCGGCGGCGAAGGCGCGCTCGTCCTCGGCGGGTTCACCTCTGCAGCCATTGCCATTCCGCTCGTCACCAGCCACGTGCCGGTCTTCCTCACGCTGCCAATCATGGCCATCGCCGGCATGGCCGCCGGGGGCGTGTGGATCGGCTTCGTCGGCTGGCTGCGCCACGCCCGCGGCGTCAACGAAACCATCAGCTCGCTGCTGATGAGCTACATCGCCATCGCCATCATGAACTTCTTCGTCGAAGGCGTGCTGCGCGACCCCGCCTCGGCCAACAAGCCATCGACCATGCCGATCGGCGACGCCTACATGGTCGGCAACATTCCCGGCACCGAAGTCCATTGGGGCCTCGTTGCCGGCATCGTTCTCGCCATTGCCCTCTGGGTGCTGATGAGCCGCACCACCTTCGGCTTTGCCGCGCGCATGACGGGGGGCAACCCGCGCGCGGCCAAGGCGCAGGGCCTGCCGGTCGGCACGCTGATCGTCGTCTGCTGCATGATCGCGGGTGCCTGCGCCGGCCTCGCCGGCTTCTTCGAGGTCGCCGCCATCCATGGCCAGGCCAACGCCTCGCTGGTCGCGGGCTACGGTTTTACCGGCATCCTGGTGAGCTTCCTCGCCCGCCACAACCCGCTGACCGTGGTGCCGGTGGCGATCCTCTTCGGCGCCATCGCCGCCGCGGGCGGCGTCGTGCAGCGGCGCATGGGCATGCCCGACGCCACGGTGCTGGTGCTGCAGGGCATCCTGTTCGTGATCCTCCTCGTCAGCGAAACCTTCTACGGCCGCTTCAGGATCTTCCAGGTCACCAATGCGGGGGACCGCGTCTGATGGATCAGCTCGTCGTCGTGCTCATCGCCATGCTGGGCGGCGCCATCCGGGTGTCGACGCCGTTCCTGTTCGTGGCGCTGGGCGAGACGCTCACGGAGAAATCCGGCCGCATCAATCTCGGCCTCGAGGGCACGCTCGTGCTAGGCGCCATGGTCGCCTACGCGACATCGTATCTGAGCGGCAGCCCGTGGCTCGGCGTGCTCGCGGCCGGCGGTGCCGGCCTCGTGCTCGGCGCCCTCCACGGCTACATCTGCAAGCTGCCCAGGGTGAACGACATCGCCATCGGCATCGCTTTCATGAGCTTCGGCACGGGCGTCGCCTTCTTTTTCGGCAAGCCCTTCATCCAGCCGCAGGCGCCCCATCTCGATGCCATCCACCTCGGCGACTGGACCGGCAACGCCGGCCTCGCCGAAGCGCTGCAGATCAATCCGCTGTTCTTTGTCGGCATCGTCATCGCCGTCGCCATGTGGTGGGCGCTCAAGAACACCAGATGGGGCCTCATCGTCCGCATGGCCGGCGACAGCGCCGCCTCGGCCAAGGCGATGGGCGTGTCGGTCGATCTCGTGCGCTTCCTCGCGACGGCAGTGGGCGGGTTCCTCGCCGGTATCGGCGGCGCGTTCCTCTCCCTCTCCTATCCCGGCATCTGGAGCCAGGGGCTGAGCTCGGGCCAGGGCCTGATGGCGGTGGCGCTGGTGATCTTCGCGCGCTGGAATCCCATTCGGGCGATCTTTGCGGCCCTGCTGTTCGGCGCCGCCGGAGCCATCGGCCCCTCGCTCCAGGCCATCGGCATCACCCAGGGCTACTACTTCTTCAATGCCGCCCCCTACATCCTGACGCTGATCATCATGATCATTTCCGCCGGCTCCCGGACCGCCGCCCGCGATGTGCCGGGCGAACTGTCGATCACCAAATGAGCGCCGCAATGAAGAGCATGGATGAGCGGATCGACCAGGTCTATGTCAGCGACGGCGTGACCGTCGCCGCCGATCCCTATCCCTGGCCGTTCGACGGCGATCTCGGCCCGCACAACACCGCGCTCGTCGTCATCGACATGCAGACCGACTTCTGCGCGCCGGGCGGCTACGTCGATTCCATGGGCTACGACATCTCGCTGACCCGCGCGCCGATCGAGCCCATCCAGCGCACGCTGGCCGCGTTCCGTCGCAAGGGCTATCCCGTCATCCACACGCGCGAGGGCCACAAGCCCGACCTCAGCGACCTGCCCGCCAACAAGCGGTGGCGGTCGCAGCGGATCGGCGCGGGCATCGGCGATCAGGGGCCGTGCGGGCGCATCCTCGTCCGCGGCGAGCCCGGCTGGGAGATCATCCCCGAGCTCGCGCCCGCGCCGGGCGAAGCGATCATCGACAAGCCCGGCAAGGGCTCGTTCCTCGCCACCGATTTCGAGCTGGTGCTGCAGACCAAGCGCATCCGCAACATCGTGCTCACCGGCGTCACCACCGATGTGTGCGTGCACACGACCATGCGCGACGCCAACGACCGCGGCTACGAATGCCTGCTGCTTTCCGACTGCACCGCGGCCACCAAATACGAAAACCACCTCGCGGCCGTCGACATGATCAAGATGCAGGGCGGGGTGTTCGGCGCGGTCGCCACCTCGGCGCAGCTGCTCGAGGCGCTGCCATGACCGGTACCGCCCGCGCGCCGTCACTCGAGGCGCTCGACATGACCAAGATCTTCGGGCCGCTCGTTGCGCTCGACGATGTGTCGATCAAGGTCGAGGCCGGATCGTTCCATGCGCTCTTGGGCGAGAACGGCGCCGGCAAGTCGACGCTGGTCAAGTGCATCATGGGCTTTTACACGCCCGACAAGGGCACGGTGCTCCTCAATGGCGAAGAGGTCAGCATCCGTTCGCCGCGCGATGCCCGCGCCCACGGCATCGGCATGGTCTATCAGCAGTTCACCCTCGTGCCCTCGCTCACCGGCGCCGAGAACCTCGTCATCAGCCGCGCCGATGCGCCGTCGGTCATCGACTGGCGCCGCGAGAAGAAAGCCCTCGACGCCTTCATCGAGCGCATGCCCTTCCGCGTGCCGCTCGATACGCCGGTCGCCAGCCTGTCGGCCGGCGAAAAGCAGAAGCTCGAGATCCTGAAACTCCTCTATCTCGACCAGCGCTTCATGATCCTCGACGAGCCGACCAGCGTGCTCACCCCCGGCGAGGCCGACGAGATGCTGGGCCTGCTGGGCGGCATGGCGGCCCGCAAGGAGATCACCGTGCTGATGATCTCGCACAAGTTCCGCGAGGTGAAGGCCTTCTGCGACCATTTCACGGTGCTCCGCCGGGGCCGCTTCACCGGCGAGGGCGATGCCAAGGTCGCGACCGTGCCCGAGATGAGCTCGATGATGATCGGCGACACCACCATCCGCGAGCGCGCGAGGCGCAAGCCGCAGGAGGGCAATGCGGAGGTGCTCGAGCTCGCGGGGCTCTTTGCCGAAACCAACGAAGGCCTGCCGGCGATCCGCTCGGTCAACCTCAAGGTCAAGGCGGGCGAGATCGTCGGCATTGCGGGAGTGAGCGGCAACGGCCAGTCGGCGCTGGTCGAGGCGCTGAGCGGCCAGCGACCGCTGAGCGACGGCGGCATCTTCATCAAGAGCGAACGGTTCGAGCCCAAGCGCGGCCACTTCGACAAGTACAAGGTGTTCGGTCTGCCCGAGGAACCGCTCAAGAACGCGACGGTGCCCAAGATGAGCGTCGCCGAGAACCTCGCCTTCCGCTCGTTCGACAAGCCGCCGGTCGCAAGCTTCGGCTGGTGGATGTCGCCCGGCCCGATGCGCGAGAAGGCGCGCGAGCTGATCGCCCGCTACCGGGTCAAGACCACCTCGCCGGATGCCCCGATCGAGACGCTGAGCGGCGGCAACGTGCAGCGCGCCGTGCTGGCCCGCGAGCTCTCGAGCGACGTCGACGTGCTGATCGTCGCCAATCCCTGCTTCGGCCTCGACTTCGCCTCGGTCGCCGAAATCCGCAGCCAGATCATGGAACAGCGCAACCGCGGCGCGGCGGTGCTGCTGGTGAGCGAGGATCTCGACGAGATCCTCGAGCTCGCCGACCGCGTGGCGGTGATGTCGGGCGGCACCATCACCTACGTCTCCCCGATCGACGCGACCGACCGCAACACCATCGGCCAGCACATGGCGGGTCATTGATGACGGACGTCGCCGCCCGCCCTTACGCCTACGACTTCGTTCCCGGCCACACCGCTCTCGTCGTCATCGACATGCAGCGCGATTTCGTCGAGAAAGGCGGCTTCGGCGACAGCCTGGGGAACGACGTGACGCGCCTGCAGTCGATCATTCCGGTGACGGCGCGGCTGCTCGCGCTGTTCCGGCGGCACCGATGGCCGATCGTCCACACGCGTGAGGCGCATAAGCCCGATCTCAGTGACTGCCCGCCGAGCAAGATCAGGCGCGGCAATCCGAGCCTCCATATCGGCGAGACGGGACGCATGGGCCGGCTGCTCGTCGCCGGCGAGCCGGGCAACCAGATTGTCGACGCATTGGCGCCGGAGGACGGCGAGATCGTCGTCGACAAGCCGGGCAAGGGCATGTTCTGGGCCACGAGACTCCATGAGCGGCTCGAGGCGCTCGGCATCACGCACCTGGTGTTTGCCGGCGTCACCACGGAGGTCTGCGTCCAGACCTCCATGCGCGAAGCCAACGACCGCGGCTACGAGTGCCTGCTGGTCGAGGACGCGACCGAAAGCTACTTCTCCGAGTTCAAGGCGGCGACCATCGACATGATCGTCGCGCAGGGCGGCATCGTCGGCTGGGTCGCGCCGTTGCGCGCCCTCGAGGCCGCACTGCCATGATGCCACCGCCCCCCACCGAACGCTGGATGGCGGCGATGGCCGAGCTGCTCGGGCTCGAGCTGCGTGCCGAATGGCGGCCGGGGGTGAAGGCGCATCTCGAGACCGCCGCGGGGATGGCCGCGCTGCTCGAGCGCAGGAAGCTCAGGGACGACGCGGAACCCGCGCCGGTCTATCGCTCATGACGTCGACGGCGACCGCCGCCGACATCGCGCGGGACGTGCGGGACGGCAGAGCCACGGCGGAAGCGGTCGTCGAGGCGGCCCTCGCCCGCATTGCGCGGCACAATGGGCGGCTCGGCGCCTTCACCGACGTGCTCGCCGACCGCGCCCGCGCCACCGCGCGCCGCATCGACCCGCACCTGCCGCTGGCGGGCGTGCCGTTCGCAGTCAAGAATCTCTTCGATCTCGCCGGCCTCGTCACCCGCGCGGGCAGCACGATCAATCGCGACTACGCCCCGGCGACGCGCGACGCCACGCTGGTCGCGCGGCTCGAGGCCGCCGGCGCGATCTGCGTCGGCGCCCTCAACATGGGCGAATACGCCTACGACTTCACCGGCGAGAACGCGCATGACGGACCGTCGCGCAATCCGCACGACCTGACGCGGATGTCCGGCGGCTCCTCCGGCGGCTCGGGCACCGCCGTGGCGGCCGGCCTCGTGCCGATCGCGCTCGGCTCGGACACCAACGGCTCGATCCGCGTCCCGGCCTCGCTGTGCGGCCTCTTCGGGCTGAAGCCGACCTACGGCCGGCTGAGCCGGGCGGGGACGTTCCCGTTCGTCTCCAGCCTCGATCATCTCGGGCCGCTCGCGCGCTCGGCGATGGACCTAGCGCTGAGCTACGATGCCATGCAGGGCATCGACCCCGCCGATCCGGCGCAGATGCCGCGGCCGCCGGAGCCCGCTACGGGCGAGCTCGGCCGCGGCATCGATGGTCTCCGCATCGCCACGGCCGGCGGCTACTTTGCGGGCGAGAGCGCCCCGTCGGCGGTCGTCGCCCATGTCGCCGCGGCGCTCGGCGCCACGCGGCAGATCACCATTCCAGACGCCGAGACCGCCCGCGCCGCGGCTTACCTCATCACCATGGCCGAAGGCGCCGCGCTCCATCTCGACCGGCTGCGCACGCGGGCCGCCGACTACGACCCGGACGTGCGTGACCGGCTCCTCGCCGGAACCATGCTGCCCTCGGCCTGGATCGCCCAAGCGCAGAAGTTCCGCCGCGCCTATCGCGATGAAGTGCTGCGGCTGTTCGAGACCGTCGACGTCATCCTCGCTCCGGCGACACCGCTGCGCGCACCCCAGCTCGGGCAGAAGACGGCGATCATCGGCGGGGAAGAGGTGGCCGTGCGGCCCAATCTCGGCCTCTTCACCCAGCCGATCTCGTTCATTGGCCTGCCGGTCGCTGCCGTGCCGGTGTGGCTCGACGGCGAGACGCTGCCGCTCGGGGTCCAGGTCATCGCGCCGCCCTGGCGCGAAGACCTCGCACTGCGGGTCGCCGCGCATCTCGAAGCGATCGGCGCCGTCCGTGCGCCCGTCGCCGCGGGTTTTGCCGATGGCTGACCTCGCGATCAACGACCCCGCCGTGGTCGCCGAAGTCGAAGCCGCGTTCGCGCGATATGAGGCCGCGCTCGTGAGCAACGACGTCGCCGTGCTCGATGAGCTGTTCCTCGATGCGCCCAGCACCATCCGCTACGGGGGCGGGGAAAACCTCTACGGCATCGCCGAGATCCGGGCCTTCCGCGCCGCGCGGTCGCCGGCGGGCCTGGCGCGGCGGCTGGCGCGCACCGAGATCACGACCTACGGGCGCGACGCGGCGGTGGCCGCCACGCTGTTCTACCGCGACAGCGCTCCGGGCAAGGTCGGCCGCCAGATGCAGACGTGGATACGCACCGCCGCGGGCTGGCGCGTCGCCGCGGCGCATGTGAGCATCATCGACGCGCCGAACGCGGCCTGAGGAGGGACTCGTGCTCAAGCGGACATCGGCGGAGGAGATCCGGCGCGAGCTCGCAACGCGCATCATCTCGGGCCAGCTGGCGCCCGGCGCGAGCCTCGACGAGACGCAGCTCGCGACCGAATTTGCGGTGTCGCGCACGCCGGTGCGCGAGGCGCTGCGGCTGCTCGCGGCGAGCGGCCTCGTCGATCACAAGCCGCACACCACCGCGCTCGTCGCCAAGCCCGACGCCCAGGCGCTGGCCGGCATGTTCGACGTGATGGGCTATCTCGAGGCCCTCTGCGCCGGGCTCTGCGCGGTGATGATGGCGGCATCCGAGCGCGAAGCGCTCGAAGCGCTGCACCGCCAGATGGCGGGCTTCGTGCGCGACGGCGACGCGACGGCCTATGCCGAAGCGAACGACACGTTCCACGCCAAAATCTACGAGGGCGCCCACAACGCCTATCTCAGCGAGATCACGCAGGCGACGCGCCTGCGCCTGCAGCCGTTCCGCCGCGCGCAGTTCGGGGCTCTGGGGCGGCTTGCCAAATCCCACGCCGAGCACGACGCGGTGGTCGAGGCCATTCTGCGGGGCGAGCGGGCCGGGGCCGAAGCGGCGATGCGCCGCCACATCTCGATCGTCGAGGATGCCTACCAGCGCCTCTACGGGCGCTGAGCGTCGGCCAGAAAGGCTTTCCAGCCGCCGAAAGAGGTGATGTCGCGCGCCTCCCGCACCGCCTCGCCCTCGACGAGAAAGCCCTTGGCCATCGTGCCGTCGGCAAAGCCGATCGTGCCGATGCCGAGCGGCGCGGGAATGCCGGCGACGAAGCGGCCGAACCCGGCGGCATCGAGCGACCAGATCTCGGCCTTGATCGATCCGCCTTCATTGGCGCCCACCCGCAGCAGCCCGGGCTTGGGCGGCGTCGTGCCGTTGAGCGCAAACAGTCGGTAGTCCGGCGCCGTCGCGGCGGCGCGCACGAAGGTGCCGCCGAGCGCCGTGAGGTCGCGGTTGAGCGGCAGCCCGCTCAGATGCGCGCCCACCACCGCGACTTCGATCCGTCCCTCGGCCGCATCCGTCGGCCCCAGCGTTTCCGCACCCATGAGCTTTGCGCCGATGGCGGCAATGGCGCCGTCCCGCCCGGCCGGCGCGATCAGCGTCAGGCTCGAGGGCAGGCCGTCGCTCCGCCTTCCGACCGGCAGGCTGAGAGCGCAGAGATCGAGCAGGTTCACGAAGTTGGTGTAGGTGCCGAGGTTCGAGTTGAGCGCGATCGGATCGGCCTCGACCTCCGCGACCGTGTAGAACCGCGGTACAGTCGGCACGGCGAGGCAATCGACGCTCTCGATCGCCGGCAGCGTCGCGCGCCTGAGCTCGGCCAGCCGGTACATCGCCTCGAACGCCGCGACGGCCGTCAGCTGTCTTGCGCCACCGATGATCCCGAGCGTGATGGGGTGGAAGGCCTCCGGGCGGCTCTCGATCAACGCCTTGGTCGCGGCATAGCGCTCGGCCACCCAGGGACCCTCGTAGAGCAGCCGGGCCACGGCGTGGAACGGCTCGAAATCGACCTCGACGAGCGTCGCGCCGATGGCCGCGAGCCGCGCGAGGTCGGTCGCATAGGCCGCGGCGGCGGCATCGTCGCCGAAGAACCGGCGCTGCTCGGGCGGGGGGACGCCCACCCGAAAGCCGGGCGGCACGGCGCCGAGAACCGGCGGCGGAAACATCCGCGAATAGGCATCGGCCGCATCGTAGCCCGCGGCGACCTGCAGCACTTTCATGGCCGTCGGCACATCGCGGGCAAAGATCGAGATGGTGTCGAGCGTCCGGCACGCCGGCACCATGCCGGTCGACGACAGCAGCCCCAGCGTCGGCTTCAGCCCGACGATGCCGTTCATGCCGGCGGGAATGCGGCCCGAGCCGGCGGTGTCGGTGCCGAGCGCCACATCGACGATCCCCGCTGCGACCGCCACCGCCGAGCCCGAGCTCGATCCGCCCGGGATGAGATCGGGCCGCAGCGCGTTGCGCGGCACGCCATAGGGCGAGCGAACGCCCACCAGCCCCGTGGCGAACTGATCGAGATTGGTCTTTCCCAAAACGATCGCCCCCGCCGCTTCGAGCTTGTCCACCACCGCGGCGGAGCGCTCCGGCACATGGGAGAAGGCCGGGCAGGCCGCCGTCGTCGGCAGCCCGGCGACGTCGATGTTGTCCTTGACGGCGACGACCATCCCGTAAAGCGGCCGGCCTACGGGCCCTCCGGCCTCGACCCCCGCCGCCGCCGCGACGGCCGCATCACGAGACCGCTGCGTGATGAACAGCGCCGGATCGGCATATCCGTCGGCGACCTCGAACGCACGATGGACCCGCCCCACCGGGCCCCTTTCGTCTGAGCGCATGCACCTGCCTCAATTTTCACCAGATGCACTATGCGCACAAAAAGCACGCATTGCACGCGCAAATGTATACGGGCGGCGGCTGATGCCCAAGCCGTCTGGCGGAGGCGCTGAAGGTCCCTAGTGAGCGGCGCGCGTATATCTAGCCAAAGCGTTGGCGAGGCGGACCGGCACGTTGGTGGACTCGAGTTGCTCGGTGGCTGAGATGACGGCATCCTGAGGATCGAAAGCTGAGATCGCCGCTTCAAAAATCCCTTGCAAGAGCGGCGAGAGATCTCCGACGCCGGCAAATTCACCGCGACCGCGTTCGTCACGTGAGGACTGTGGGCGCCGATGGTCGCGTGAAGATCGATGTTCTCTCCATTCCAGCAGCCGAAGCTAAACCGAGCTCAGGGCGTCGCCTTGCCGCCGACATCGGTCCGATGATCTGTCAACTCTTTCTCAAGCCTGGGGTGGCTGACGGTCAGCACGCGTCCGGCCGCGTCGTTGGCCGGTGATGGAACCTCAATGCACGGTCGGAGGGGGTAGCTTTAATCCCACATCGATCGCACCAAACTCGACTTCTGTGAGAGGAGCCATTTCGACGTTCCTGATCTTGTGCTTGCGAAAAGCCTGTTGAACGCGCTTCGTGACTATTTTTACGACGGTCTTGCCTGCCAGGAAGAAATCCGACCCGTCCCAGGTTTCTGGGTCAAAATACATCCCTCGAAGATAGTTCGTGGGGCCACCTGGAAGCATCTTTCGGAACACCTCGGATCGTTCGTATCGCATTGGTCCGCATCGGCCAGTTATTCCCAGCAGGTGATAGTCATATTGCTCGCCTCCGCGCCCGAACACGCGGCAAGGACTAGTGACCCAGCCTGTAAATCTCTCCGCTTGCATTAGGTCCACCACGCGCTGGCTTATCATGACCGGAGTTGCCAATGTCGTGCCGACGAAGTCGGACGGAACCTTGCCCCCCATTGCCCACCGTGCCGACAAACCTCTGGCCGTGCCGGTGCCTCTCATAAAAGTCAGTGCATCTTCGCGTCCGATATCAATGTCGGCCCTGTAGACCCGATTTGACAAACCGACCCGTAACTCGAAAAGGCTCTCAAAACCAGGGAACATTCTAGTACCAAACATCTTGCCCAAAGTCCTTCGCCACTTGACGCCCAAACTCCTCGATCTGCGACTTTGTAGGATTCGGGCTATTTTGGAAGAAGGCCGCCCATCTGTCGTTGAAGGCCTTGGCGGAACTGAGATGGGTCTGTTTGTCCCACCATGACCCGAAAGAAGGATCGTTGATGTTGATGCCTGCCTGGCGGAATTCCTTCTCGAACTTGATCGGCAGATTATGGTGCGCATGCGCGTCAACCGGGTTAACGCCAGTCTTTTGCGCGAGGTTTTCCCTAAAGTTCCGTCTACTAAGAGCACGCTGATAGTCAACGTCGGCGGCCTCAAGTCTTGCCCTCTCGGTGGGATCCGCAATTCCGGCATAGGGTGAGTCTGGGTCACTAGAGGGTTGTCCCGCTACAATAGGCGTATCGCCGCCATGTCCTTCATTCTGCCCAGTCACAGGCGGCGGAAGGCCGCACGGGCATTCGTCGCCCGTACCAAGCTCTTCAGTGCTCGTGAAGTAGAACATCACAGCCCCGAAACCGAAGCCAATGGCGAACTTTCCGACGTTGGTGGCGCCACTGAGTATTTGCTCCAGCAGCGTCGGCGCGGGATCGGCGAAATGCCCGTTCCGATCGCTCCCATCCACCGGATCCCCGCCCGCATACGCATAGCGGTTCGTGCCCACGCTCGCGTCGGTCACGTCCCACCAGTCGGGCTGGAGGAACCGGCCGAGCAGCGGGTCGTAGAACCGTGCGTGGAGATAGGTGAGGCCGTCCTCGGGGTCGGTGCGCTCGCCGATCCAGCTCTTGCTCTCGGTCGGCGACGGCACCACCACGGTCTCGACCTGCTGCCCGTAGGGTTCGTAAACCGAGGTTCTGGTCAGTGCCGCCGTCGCGTCGGTGGTGCGGCGGACGGAGCTGAGGTGGTCGCGGTGGAGATAGGTGTTTTCGCCGCCGCTGAGCTTCACGTCGGGGGTAATGTAGAACGAGAAGGTGCCGGCCGGGTCGCGTTCGATGTCGTCGCCGATGAACAGCGTCGTGCCGGCACTGGTGGTCTTTTCGAGCCGCGCGCCGTCCGGACCATAGAGATAGGTCACGGTGCCCGAAGGCGTGGCCACCGACGACGGACGGTTGTCCCCGTCATAGGCCACAGTGCGATCGGCGAGTCCTGCCGTGCTGCGGCTGGTCTGGTTGCCGTCGGCATCGTAGCCGAAGGCCCAGGCGCCTGCCGTCTGCACCGCGTGCGGCTGCACGGCGGCGCTGCCCTGC
>CAYRZM010000026.1:0-14270 GCA_964428685.1 uncultured Devosia sp.
CGTCGGCCCGTCGGTGATGATCATGTGCCCGTGCGTCGATGGGCTCTCGCACAACGAAGCCGAGAACATCTCCAAGGAATGGGCCGCGGCGGGTGCCGACGTGCTCTTCCACGCCGTGGCCGAGACCGCGGAAATTGTAGAATAACGAGGTTCTAGCATGACCATCATCAAGAACGGCACCATCGTCACCGCCGATCTCAGCTACAAGGCCGACATCCGCGTCGATGGCGGCAAGATCACCGAGATCGGACAGAACCTCAGCGGCGGCGACGTGCTGGACGCAACCGGCTGCTACGTCATGCCGGGCGGCATCGATCCGCACACCCATCTCGAAATGCCGTTCATGGGCACCTACTCGACCGACGATTTCGAGTCCGGCACGCGCGCCGCGCTCTCGGGCGGCACGACGATGGTCGTCGATTTCTGCCTGCCCGGCCCCAATCAGTCGCTGCTCGAAGCGCTCCAGATGTGGGACAACAAGACCTCCAAGGCTTCGTGTGACTACTCGTTCCACATGGCCATCACCTGGTGGGACAAGCAGGTGTGGGAGGAGATGGCGCAGGTCGTCGACCGCGGCATCACCTCGTTCAAGCACTTCATGGCCTACAAGGGCTCGCTGATGGTGAACGACGACGAGATGTTCGCCAGCTTCCAGCGCTGCGCCGAGCTCGGCGCGCTGCCGCTGGTGCATGCCGAGAATGGCGACGTCGTCGCCTCGATGACGCAGAAGCTCCTGGCCGACGGCAACAACGGCCCCGAGGGTCACGCCTATTCGCGGCCGCCCGAGGTCGAGGGCGAAGCGACCAACCGCGCCATCATGATCGCCGACATGGCGGGCGTGCCGGTCTATATCGTCCACACCTCCTGCGAGCAGGCGCACGAGGCGATCCGTCGCGCCCGCGCCAAGGGCATGCGGGTCTTCGGCGAGCCGCTGATCCAGCACCTGATCCTCGACGAGAGCGAGTATTTCAACAAGGACTGGGACTATGCGGCCCGCCGCGTGATGAGCCCGCCCTTCCGCAACAAGCAGCACCAGGATTCGCTCTGGGCCGGGCTGCAGTCGGGCTCGCTGCAGGTGGTGGCGACAGACCATTGCGCCTTCACCACCGAGCAGAAGCGCAAGGGCATCGGCAATTTCGCCGCCATCCCCAACGGCACCGGCGGCCTCGAAGACCGCATGCCGCTGCTCTGGACCTATGGCGTCAACACCGGCCGGCTGACGATGAACGAGTTCGTGGCGGTGACCTCGACCAACATCGCCAAGATCCTCAACCTCTACCCGAAAAAGGGCGCGGTGCTGGTCGGCGCCGATGCCGACCTCGTGGTGTGGGACCCCGAAAAGACCAAGACGATCGCCGCGAAGACCCAGCAGTCGATCATCGACTACAACGTCTTCGAGGGCTTCAAGGTGAAGGGCTTGCCGCGCTACACGCTGACGCGCGGCAAGGTCGCGGTCAACGACGGCAAGGTGGAGGCCGAGCAGGGCCACGGCCAGTTCGTCGCGCGCCAGCCCAACAACCCGGTCAACCGCGCTCTCTCGACCTGGAAAGAGATCACCGCGCCGCGCAAGGTCGAGCGCAGCGGCATTCCGGCGACGGGGGTATGACCTGACCGCCGTCGTCTCCGCGAACCATCTCGGCCTCACTTTTTCGACCAACGACGGCGACGTGGTCGCCCTCAGCGATGTCACGCTCGACATCGAAAAGGGCGAGTTCGTCTCCTTCATCGGCCCGTCCGGCTGCGGCAAGACGACATTCCTGCGCACCATCGCCGATCTCGAGAAGCCGACGAGCGGCACGCTCACCATCAACGGCATGAGCCCCGAAGCCGCGCGGCAGGCGCGGGCCTATGGCTACGTGTTCCAGGCGCCCGCGCTCTTTCCCTGGCGCACCATCGAAAAGAACGTCGCTCTGCCGCTCGAGATCATGGGCTATGCCCCCGCCGACCGGCAGGCGCGCATCGCCCGCACGATGGAACTCGTCAACCTCACGGGCTTTGAGCGCAAATATCCCTGGCAGCTCTCGGGCGGCATGCAGCAGCGCGCCTCCATCGCCCGCGCGCTCGCCTTCGATGCCGATCTCCTCCTGATGGACGAGCCGTTCGGCGCCCTCGACGAGATCGTGCGCGACCACCTCAACTCCGAGCTCCTGAAGCTCTTTGCCGCCACCAAGAAGACCATCGCCTTCGTCACCCACTCGATCCCCGAAGCGGTGTATCTCTCGACCAAGATCGTGGTGATGTCGCCGCGCCCCGGCCGCGTCACCGACATCATCACCTCGACGCTGCCGGCTGAGCGGCCGCTCGAGATCCGCGAGACGCCGGAGTTCCTCGAGATCGCCCATCGCGTGCGCGAGGGCCTGCGCGCCGGCCACTCCTACGAGGAGACCGCATGAGCGGGCTCTGGCGCAGCAAAAGCTTTGCGATCGTCACCATCGTCGTGGCGATCATCCTCGTCTGGTACGCCGCATCGCTGCTGATGAACCTGCAGCCACAGCTCGATATCTACCGGCTCAACAACGCCCCGGTGCCGCCTCTGCCGCAGCTGGTGGCCGATCTGTGGTCACAGGCGAAGCCCATCCTGCCGGCGCCGCATCAGATCGTGATCGAAGTCTGGAACGGCACCGTAAGGCAGGATATTTCGAGCAAGCGCAGCCTGCTGCTGCAGGCAGGGGTTACGCTCGCGAGCACGGCGCTCGGCTTTGTGATCGGCACCATCCTCGGACTCTTGCTTGCCGTCTTCATCATCTCGAACGAAGCCGCCAACCGCTCGTTGATGCCCTGGATCATTGCCAGCCAGACCATTCCCATTCTCGCCATCGCGCCGATGTTGGTGGTCGGCTTCAATGCAGCCGGTCTCACGGGTGTCCTGCCCAAGGCGCTGATCTCAACCTATTTGTGCTTCTTTCCGGTCGTCGTCGGCATGGTGAAGGGATTCCGTTCGCCCGACCAGATGCAGCTCGACCTGATGCGCACCTACAACGCCTCGCGCTGGACGGTGTTCTGGAAGCTGCGCTGGCCGGCATCGACGCCATTCCTGTTCGCGTCCATGAAAGTGGGCGTGGCGATCGCGCTGATCGGCGCCCTGGTGGCCGAGCTCACCTACACGCAAAACGGCGGCCTGGGCGTAAGGCTCCTCACCGGCTCCTACAACGGCCAGACCATCACCATGTGGGCCGTGCTGCTGCTTTCGGCCGTTCTTGCTGCCGCACTCGTGGCCGCGGTCGGGCTGGCCGAGCGTTTCACGCTTCGCCGCGTGGGGGGCCAGCCGGCATGAGCCGTCTCCAGCGGACCCTCGCCGTTCTCGCCGGGCTTGCCTCGCTCGCGGCGACGATTGGCGCGCTGGCCGCAGGTGCCACGGGGGCGGCTCTCGTTCTTGCTGGAGCGACGCTCTATTCGGCGCTCCGTCCCATCGCCACGCCGGCGCCCTGGCTGGATGGCGCGTTGACGTTGGCCGGAGCGGTCGCCTGCTTCGCGCTCCTGGATACCGGATCGCCCGCGCTCTGGGCGGCCGTCGTCGCCAGCTGGCTCTTTGCGTGGCTCTTCATCGACCAGCTGTCTGCGGCCCTTGGCCGCAATGACGCCAGTCCGGTCTTCGGAATCTTCATTCCGCTCTTTTTCGGCGTGACGCTGGTGATGATGTGGGAACTGGTCGTGCGCGGCGCCGGCATACCGCATGTCCTGCTCCCGGCGCCCTCACAGGTCTGGACCCAGCTCATCGCCTCGATCCCAACGCTGTGGGCCGATTTTCAGCAGACGTTCCTTAAGGGCGTTCTGTCCGGCTTCGCCATCGGCACGCTGGCAGGACTGATCGTCGCGATTCTCGTCGACCGCTCGCCCTTCCTCAAGCGGGGCCTGCTGCCGGTCGGCAATTTCGCGTCGGCGCTGCCGATCGTGGGCATCGCGCCGATCATGGTCATGTGGTTCGGCTACGACTGGCAGGGAAAGGCGGCGGTGATCGTCTGCGTCACCTTCTTTCCCATGCTGATCAACACGGTCGCGGGCCTCAATTCGGCCGGCCGCATGGAAAGCGACATGATGCGCACCTATGCATCCAGCTACTGGCAGAGCCTCGTCAAGCTGCGCCTGCCGGCGGCGATGCCGTTCATCTTCAACGCGCTCAAGATCAACTCGACTCTGGGGCTGATCGCTGCAATCGTGGCCGAATTCTTCGGGTCGCCGATTGTCGGCATGGGGTTTCGCATATCGACCGGAGTGGGACGGCTCGATATCGACATGGTGTGGGCGGAGGTCGCGGTGGCGGCCGTAGCGGGTTCCGCCTCGTATGGGCTCATCGCGCTGGTCGAACGTGCGGTGACGTTTTGGCATCCGTCCGTCCGCAGTGGGCGGGCGTAACAGGGAAGGTTAGGGAATGAACAAACTCATCATGCCAGTGCTGGCCGGTGCGTTCGCACTCGCCAGCGCCACGGGCGCCCTCGCGCTCGATCCGATCAAGCTGCAGATCAAGTGGGTGACGCAGTCGCAGTTCGCCGGCTACTACGTCGCCAAGGCAAAGGGCTTCTACAGCGATGCCGGCCTCGACGTGACCATCATCCCGGCGACGCCGACGACGTCGGTGCCGGGGGTCATGGCCGCCAATGGCGCCGATGTGGCCGTCGACTGGGCCGCCGAGGCGCTGGCCGCCCGCGAAAAGGGCGTCAAGATGGTCAACATCGCCCAGCCCTTCAACCACGGCGGTCTTGAGGTGATCTGCCCCAAGGACGGTCCGGTCCAGACCCCGGCCGACTTCAAGGGCAAGACCCTGGGTGTGTGGTTCTTCGGCAATGAAATTCCGTTCTTTGCCTGGATGCACAAGCTGGGACTGTCCACCGACGGCGGGCCGGACGGTGTCACCGTCCTGCAGCAGGGGTACGACGTGTCGGCGCTCGTGCAGCACACGGCCGCCTGTATCTCGGTCATGACCTACAACGAGCTCGGCCAGGCCGCCGATGCCGGCTACACCGCCGACAAGATCATCCAGTTCAACTACTCCGACATGGGCAACGGCATGCTCGAGGATGGCCTGTGGGTGCTGGAGGATCGGCTCGCCGATCCCAAGTTCAAGGATGACATGGTGAAGTTTGTGAAGGCCTCGATGAAGGGCTGGGACTACGCCCTGGCCAATCCCGACGAGGCCGCGCAGATCGTGGTCGATGCCGACGACACCGGCGCCGCCACCTTCAAGCACGAACGCTACATGGTCGGCGAGGTCGCCAAGCTGATGGCCGGCGCCAACGGCATCCTCGACAAGGCGGCCTGGGATCGCACGGCGCAGGCGCTGCTCGACCAGAAGGTCCTGACCAAGCCCGTGGACCCAGACGCCTACACCACCGAGATCACCGACGCCGCGTTCCCGAAGTAAGCTTCGGCAATCAAGCCAGGACGATCGCACGGGCGGGGGCAACCCCGCCCGCTGCATTTTGGGGCTAGTGCCGCCGGGATTGTGGAGCGCTCGAAACGCGGGTCGGCGGTGGCTCGGACGACAGCCGGTCCGTCGCCGTCGCCGGCGCGGTCGAAACCGAAGCGGTCGGCTGGACGGCGGCCGTGTCCGCGCCAATGGGGGTCAGCCGCAACGCCTCAAGCCTCAGCTGCAGCGTCACCGGCTCGCTGTTGGTGCCCGGCGGCCCGATGCGCGGCACGTCGAAGCGGATTTCCATCGTCCCGTGCCCCGCCGCCACCAGTCGCGCTGGAATGACGATCTTGCCGTCGACGCGCGCCGCTGTGGCATAGGTCACGACGCCCACCTGCTCGCCGTTGACCACCACCTGCACGTCGCGCTTGGGCTTGCTCGAGTCGGTGTTGACCCAGCTGGTGAAGGTCAGCAGCAGGTCGCGGCCGGGATCGGGGAACTTGAGATGCAGGATTCCGTAGTCGCCGAACGAGCGGATTCCCGTGGTCGAAGGCGGCATGAACCCGCACCAGCGGATGGTGTCGAGGTCGTAACCGTTGCGGCCGGGCACGAAGCTCACCGGCTCGCCGAGCGGATAGTAGCCCGAGATCAGCCGCGGGAAGCACGAGGCCGACCGGCTGATATAGTAGTCGTAATAGTCCTGCCCGACGCGGGGCGAGACCACCATGTAGAGCACGCCCAGGTCGAACAGGGCGATCAGCCCGACCAGCACGAGGTGCCAGAAGCGGGGGCGATAGGTCGGCACCATCGTCACATCATGTAGTAGTTGCGCCCGGTCCAGGCCGGCAGCAGGAACACATCGGCCACCAGCAGCGCCGGCAGCAGCAGGTAGAACAGCCACTTCCAGCGGCTGAGCAGCAGCGACGCGGTGATCAGCACCGGCGCCAGCCCGACGACGAACCGGATCATCGAATAGGTGTTGGTCGAGAGCGGCAGCAGCACGCCGAACAGCGAGAAGATCGCCCAGTCCCAGCGGCCCTGCCACGCCATCACCGCCGACAGCGCGATGCCGATGATCGCCGCCAGTCCGAAGGCGAGGTCGGTCGAGATGGATGTCCAGTTGTGGTAGGTCTGGAACTGCACCGTCAGCGCCTGCCAGAGGTTGCCGAACGGATCCTGGAACGCCCGGCCCCAGGCGCGCTGGATGTGAACGAACGCCAGCGCGTCGCCGGAGTGGAACCAGAGATAGACGGCAAAGATGCAGATGCCGACCGGCACCAGCCCGACCGCGAGCAGCAGGTCGGTCCGCTTCCAGAGCGTGCGGAAAAAGCTTCGCGCCGAGCCGCCGTCGCGCAAATGGTTCTGGAACGCGCCGATGAGGATCGCCGCCGCAAACAGCAGCCCCGTCGAGCGCGTCGCCGACATCATCGCGCCCGCGACTCCCGCCGCGAGATAATCCTTCTGCCGCAGCAGCACGAAGCCCGACACCGTCAGGAGGATGAACAGCGCCTCGGTGTAGAGCGTCGAGAAATAGTAGGAGAGGGGGCCGAGGAACAGGAAGAAGCAGAACAGGAAATAAGCGCGGAACCGGCCCTGGAACAGCGGCCAGCTGACGATCGCCGCCCACACCGAGAGGAGGCATGTGAGGATCGAGCCCCCCACCAGCATCGACAGGCCCGTCACCCGGTTCAGCGCCCAAACGAAGATCGAATAGAGCGGAAAGAACGCCCAGTTGTTCGCGTCGCCCTTGTCGAAGCCCGAGGGCCGCCCCTCGTAGCCGTAGAGCGACAGCCGCTCATAGGCGTTGCAGTCATAGACGCAGAGCGAGCGGAGGTAGTCGGTGAAGGCCCAGTGATTGGTGGTGCGGATGTAGACGGCGTAGCGCAGCAGCACGCCGATCAGCATCAGGTAGAACGGCAACAGGATGTAGGCCGGAATCCGCCACGTCCACGGGCTGGCGGCGGCGCGGGGTTCGGCGAGGCTGTCGTCCATCTGGCGCGGGATCCCTTGGGGTCCGGGTCTTTTACCGTCCGCGGCCCGGCGCAACAACCTCCTGCTGGAGCCGCGGTTCCGCGCCGAGGTTGCACAACAATTGTGCGCCGCGCGCAACCAAAATGCGGCATCGCGATTTTGTGACGTAGGCACAACCCGCGCCACGGAGCGTCTCACATGAATGGCATCATCTACCTCGTGGGCCTGGTCGTCGTGATCATGGCCATCCTCAGCTTCTTCGGCCTGCGCTGAGGTCCCCCCGATGAGTGTTGAAACCGACGTCGTCATCCTCGATCCGGCAACCGCCGGGGCGAGGTCACAAGAACACCATTCCTACATCGACTGGCCCGCCATCATCGGCGGCATCGTGCTCGCCTCCGCCATCTCGCTGGTGATGCTCACCTTCGGTTCGGCGGTCGGCCTGAGCTTTGCCAATTTCCGCACCTTCTCGGGTGTGGCGCCGGTCTGGGTGGCCATCGCCGCCGCCAGCTGGCTGCTGTGGGTCGAAGTCTCGAGCTTCATGGCCGGCGGCTATCTCACCGGCCGCCTGCGCCGCCGCTTCCACGATGCCAGCGAGCACGAGAGCGACGTTCGCGATGGCGCTCACGGTCTTTTGGTCTGGGCCGGCGGTCTCGTCGTCGGCGCGGTGATCGCGGTGGGCGGCCTCGGCGCCGCCGCCAACGCCATCGGCTCGACCCTGGCGACGGCAACGGGCGCCGCGGCGACGGTCGCGCAGGGCGCGGCGTCCAACCCGGCGGCCGCCAATGCGCTCGATCCCGCGGCCTACTTCTCCGACGCGCTCTTCCGCCTGCCGGCCGGCGCCACCGCGCCCGCCAACCCCGACGCCAATGCCCGCGCCGAAGCCGGGCGCATCCTCGCGGCCGGCGCCACCGGGGGCGTCTCGGCCGACGACAAGACCTATCTGGCCCAGCTGGTGGCCACCAACACCGGCCTGCCCGCCGATCAGGCCGGCGCCCGGGTCGATCAGGTGCTGCAGGCCGTCGATGCCGCCAAGGCCAAGGCGGCGGATGCCGCCGAAGCGGCGCGGAAAATGGCGGTGCTCGCCGCCTTCCTCACCGCGGCATCGCTCTTCGTCGCCGCCGTCGGTGCCTACTGGGCGGCCATGAAGGGCGGCCGTCATCGCGATGAGGCGACGGTGTTCGCCGATCTCTTCGGCCGGTTCTGATCAGGAGGAATAGATGGGACGTGCACTACTGCTCTGGATCCTCGGCGTGCCGATCTGGCTGATCATCATCATCCTGCTCTTCGTCCACCACTAGGACGAGGGCGACGACCAACACGAAAGGGGCGGGCCGCGGGGCTCGCCCTTTTCTCATCCGGCCCTCTGCATCGGCGAGAACGGCATTCTGTCGCCTTCGGCTTCGAGCAGCTTGCGGACCTGCGCCGACGGCATCGGCCGCGCGATCAGAAAGCCCTGGGCTTCCGAATAGCCGACGGCATGAACGTTGCGCAGCTGCTCCGGCGTCTCGACGCCTTCGGCGGTGGTCACCAGCCCCATGCGGTGCCCGATCTCGGCAATCGCGCCGACGATGGCGTGCGCCCCCGCCGCGTTGTCGAGCGCGCGCACGAACGAGCCGTCGATCTTGATCTTGTCGAAGGGATAGGTCAGCAGGTAGCTCAGCGCCGAGTAGCCCGTGCCGAAGTCGTCGAGCGCGACCTTGAGCCCGAGCGCGTGCAGCTGGCGCAGCGTGTCGAGGTTGGCCGCGCTCTTGTCCAGGAACACGGACTCGGTGATCTCGATCTCGACCCGCTCCGGCGCGAGGCCCGAAGCGCCCAGCGCGTTGAGGATGGTGGCGACGATGTTGCCGCGCTGGAACTGGACCGACGAGACGTTGATCGCAATGCGCAGGCTCTCCGGCCATTGCGCCGCCTCGGCGATCGCCTCGCGCAGCACCCATTCGCCGATGGGCACGATCAGGCCGGTTTCCTCGGCCACCGGAATGAACTGCGCGGGCGGCACCGGGCCATGCTCGCCCCGATGCCAGCGCAGCAGGGCCTCGAAGCCCGAGAAGGCCTGCGTCTTGAGGTTGAGGATCGGCTGGAAGTAGAGCTCGAACTCGCCGCGCTCGAGCGCCACGCTCAAATCGTGCTCGAGCTGCCGCCGGTCGCGCAGGGCGCGATCGAGCGCCGGCTCGAAGAAGCGGTAGCTGCCGCGCCGCTCGTTCTTGGCGGCATAGAGTGCAAGGTCGGCGCTCTTGAGCAGCTGCTCGCCGGTGCTGCCGTCGTTGGGCGCCACCGCGACGCCGATCGAAAAGCCGACCGCGGCGGTCTGCCCCTCGAGCCGCAGCGGCGCGCGCCCGGCTTCGACGAGGGCGATCGCCAGCCGCTGGGCGTCGCGTCCGACCGCGCCCACCTCCATCACCACGGCAAACTCGTCGCCCCCCATCCGTGCCACCATACCGGCGTCCCCGGTCACCGCGACGATCCGGTCACCGAGCTCGCGCAGCACCTGGTCGCCCGCGGCGTGGCCCAGCGTGTCGTTGATCGCCTTGAAGCCGTCGAGGTCGATGAGCAGCAGGGCGAAGCTGCCCAGGCCCGCCGCCGACTTGAAGCTTTCGGCGAGCCGATCCTGCAGCATGTGCCGGTTGGGCAGGCCGGTTAGGGCGTCGTGATAGGCGCGGTGCGCCAGCTCGTCCTGCAGCCGCGAGAATTCGGTGATGTCCTTGTGGGTCGCCACCCAGCCGCCGTCGGGGAGCGGCGCGTGATACACCGACACCATTTCGCCGGTGTTCAGCCGGTGCACGTCGGTCCACACCTGGCCGCGGTCGATGCCCTCGGTCCGCTCGCGGTAATAGGCGTCCGGGTCGTCGCCCACGATGCTGTTGGCGGCAATCCGTCCGCGCAGCACCGCCTCGAAGCTCGTGCCCTGGCGGCCGAGGTTTCGGGGCAGGCGATAGAGCTCGAGGAAGTAGCTGTTGCAATAGACGAGCTTCCTGCCGCCATCGAAGATGGAGATGGCGTATCCGGTCGAGTCGAGCGCCGCCGCCATGCGCCGGTTCTGGAGCTTGAGCTGCTTGCGGCTGTCGCGCAGCTCGGCGGTGCGGCGCGCGATCTTGGCTTCGAGCCCCGCCTGCAGGGCATCGAGCTCCTCGACCATCAGCGAGATCGACCGGTCGGTGCGCTCGCGGTCCTCTTCGCTTTCGGCATAGGCACGCGCCACGAGCTCCGTCAGGCGCGCGAGATCGACCTCGCCGTTGGGGAGGCGCGCCTTCTCGAGCTGACGGGTGAGAAGCTTGTGCACGTCAGGCCGCTTTCTCGCGGATCAGCGTCACCGTCATCGTCTGGTTGTGGAGCTGGCACTGTCCCGTCGCCGCATGCGGCGCGATCTCGCCATAGGAATAGAACCCAACGGGCTGGCAGTCGGCCGGGAGCTCCGCCGTCGCCGCTTCGATCTCCTCCTCGATCCGCTGGCCCATCAACAGGCGGCGTCCGATGCAGGAGACGAGGATGGCGGCACTGTCCCCGCTCGCCGGCGCCTCGAACTGGTGAGCGGCGGCGTGCATGGCTTCGGCCGCGCCGGCGCACAGCCGCCCAAAGCTGCCGCGCATCAGCTGCGCCGTCCAGCCCACCGGCATGTCGCCGGCAAAGGTCATCGATCCGGCCGCGTCGTTCACCGCCAGCACGGTGCGCACCACCGCCTCCGCCGGATGCCGCGGATCGAAGATGCGCATCGGAAACAGCAGGGCCGAGCCGGGCAGTTTCTGCGAGTCGTCGGGCCCGAGATAAAGCTTATAGAGATCGAGCGGCGGCTTGCCGTCGACTTCGAGCAGCTCATTGCCGTCGGACTTGGTGATCTTGCGCTTGGGTCCGAACACGTCCCAGCCGCCGGCGCTGCCGTGGCCGAACTGGATCGCCGTTCCATAAAATCCGACGGCCGCGGCCATGCCGCTCCGAGGCTCGGCGTCGCAGCCCACCAGCGTCTGGGCAAAGGCGGCGCCGTCGCCGGCAAGGCCGCCGCTCACCGGCACATCCGGTCCCACGGCGCCCACGATTCCCTCGACCAGCGCGCTGCCGTTGACCCGCAATCCGTCCGAGAGCACGAACACCCCGGCGAGGTCCGGCGCGGCGAGGGCGCGCCCGACCTTTGTCCCGGCCGCCAGCGAATGCTGCCGATCCTCGATCGCCGCCTGCGCCAGCCGGACCCGGGTGTCGTTGAAGTTGAGCGCCAGCGCCGTCAGCACCTGGTCGCTCACATCGCCATGCGCGATTTGTCCGCCCGTCGAGCAGCCGAGCAGGTGCGCCGAGGGGAAGCGCCGGCGGAGCGCCGGATAGGCGGCCGGGCCGTCGAGCATCTCGCGGGTGGCAAAGTAGAGGACGAGATCGGCGCGATCGGGCTGTTCGGCATCGCCCGCCCAGCCGAGCGCGTCCTTCCAATAGAGTTGCGACGCGCGCATCGGCGGCTCCAAAAAGACCGGAGTTCCGGCATTTTCAGGGCCCCGAGCGTAGGCTGCCGCCGTAAAGATTGGGTTAGGACAACCGCTCCGGTTTGTCGCGCAGCATGCCGGCATAGAGCCCCGGCGTGGAGCCCGGAATTTCGAGCGCGTCCAGGCGCTTGCGGTAGAACGCCACGGGACCTGGGTCGCCGATGATGGCATAGGCGTAGCCCGCGGCGCGCATGGCCGAGAGGGTCGCGAGCAGCAGCCCGTCGCCGATCCCGTTGCCGCGCGCCGCCGCATCGACCCCGGTGGGGCCGAAAAAGCCTTTGGCCGTCGTGTCGTAGCAGGCAAAGCCGAGGAGGGTGCCGTCGCGCACGGCGACGAGGATCGTGGGCGGCTGCTGGCTCATCCCGAGCGCCGCTTCCGAAACCCAGAGCGGATCGAACCGCGCCGCGATCCAGTCGAGGATCACATGGCGCTCGGGCGGCAGCGCGCGGCGGATGCCGACGCCGGAGGGCAGCGGCTTCGGCTGCGGGAGGTCGTAGAGCCGGACCAGAAGGTCGCTCATAGGGCCTCCCCGTCGCGATGGCCGTAAAGGTTGGGCATCAGTCCGGCCATCGCCGAAAAGCGTGCAAAATCCTTGCGCGCGGGCGCGGTCCACGCGGTTTCCGCCACCGCCGACAGGCGCGGGAACACCAGCCGGTCGAACACCGCCGGCTCGCGCATGGGCTCGGACCAGATGCAGGCCTGCACCCCGATCAGGTGGGCGCGTTCGTCCGCGGTCCAGCCGGCGGCCGGGGCAAAGTTGTAGGTCTCGGCGATGGTTGAAGATCCGGCCCAGCCCGCGCCCGGCTCCGCCCATTCCGTCGTCATCGCCATGTCGAGATAGTAGGCCTGCGCCGGTGCCACCACGACATCGTAGCCCGCCGCCGCGCCCTCGCGGCTGGCGGCAACGCTCCGCCAGCCCACGAGATAGGAATTCGCGGTGTCGATGCCGCCGCCCTGCGCCGCCTCTTCCCAGGCGCCGGTGATCTTGCCGCGCGCCGTCAGCATCGCCTGCGCCCGGCGCAGCAGCGCCGCCTGCAGCGGGCCTGTGCCCCCACCCGCCGTCTCCCGCATCCGGTTGGCCCGCGGCGAGCGGGACCAGGCGTCCGCCGGCACTTCGTCGGCGCCGAGGTGAACCGCGCGGCCCGGGAACAGCGCGCACAGTTCGTCGAGGATCGTCTCGAGCACCGGATAGGTCGCTTCGATTGCCGGGTTGAGGCAGTTGTTGGGAAAATATTGAACGGAGAGATACGACCCGTTCTCGCCCGGATCGCGCAGCTCCGGCATCGCCGCGAGCAGCGCGTAGCTGTGCCCCGGCACGTCGATCTCGGGGATCACCTCGATCCCGAACGCGCGCGCCAGATCCACCAGCGAGCGCACATCGTTTTTGGAAAAAACGCCGCCGGAACGCTCCGGCCCGTCGCCCAGCAGCGGGGGCAGCGGCAGCCCCAAACCCCGCCATCCACCCATTTCCGCAAGTTTGGGAAACGCGTCGATTTCGACCCGCCAGGCCTCGTCGTCGCTGAGGTGAAGATGCAGGCGATTCAACTTGTTGTAGGCAAGGACCGCGATGAACTGTTCCAGTTCTCCGACCGGGTAAAACCGCCGCGCCACGTCGATATGGCAGCCCCTGAATGCAAGTTCGGGGTGATCCTCGATCACCCCCGCCGCCGGGAAGCCGAATTTCTCCGGTTCCGCCTGCGCACCCCGCAGCATCTGGAGCAGTGTTATGGCGCCATAGAAGTGGCCGGTTTCGCTGGCCGCGCCGAGAGTTACGCGGTCCGCCCCAAAATCGATCCGGTACGATTCCGGCCCCAAAGCCGGAGCATCCACCAGACCAACCGTAAGGCCCCGATCGCCGACCAGCCTTTCGCCCGGAAAGAGCAAATCTTCGAGCCGCGACAACCGCTTACGCACCGGACCCGGCGGCAGGGCGAGCGCCGTCGGCGCCGGCCGCGATCCCGTCACCACCACCGATTTCGGCCACGGAACGACGGCAATCTGGCTCTCCGTCGCCCCCACTAAGGCTATGGTACCCTTACGATTTTCGCCGCCGAGAACAATCCGGCACGCGGCCGTCTCCCCGCCCTTGAGGATCAGAAAGGCCCCCTGCACCCCGTCGGTCCAGTGGCGCAGGGGGAAATCGAGCGGGGCGATCTCAATTGTCCAGCTTTTCCCAGGACTTAGCGCAAAGCTGTCCGGCGGCGCGAGCAACGCGAAATTCGCCAGCTGCGAGACCAGCCGCCCGCCCTCCACCGCCGCTTCGTCGGCGATCCGCAGCACCCCCGACACGCCCAGCTGAAAGCCGCTAATGGCCTGCGGCGCCTGCGAAATCAGCGTCAGGCGATAGCGGCGTTCCGCCGCAAACCACGCCGTGCTCAGCGCGAATGCCGAAGACCAATCCGCTACCATTTCGATACCACTCCCTCGCGGGAGCATTAGGCGGTTCGCCCCCGTGCCGCAACGGGCTCGACCGCGATGCTGCCGTC
>CAYRZM010000027.1:0-24242 GCA_964428685.1 uncultured Devosia sp.
GCCCTCCCGCGCAAAGGGCTCGATGTCGGGCCAGACGGCGCTGAAGTGATGCGCATTGCGCACCGACAGGAAGGCGATGCCGTTGACGCGGGTCTTCTCCATCAGCCGCTCGCGGGCGAGGGCGAGCACCGGCAGGGAAAACCCGTTGCGGCCATCGGCGCGCAGCACACCGGGTGCCACGTCTTCGAGGATCGGCTTCACCTTGCCGTCGACCCAGCCGCTGTCGAGTGAGCCGAGACTGCCGGCGATGCGGAAGATGCCGTGGCTGTGCGCACCGTCGCCCTCGGCAAGGGCCATGTTGTTCGCGAGCAAAGTCGCGACCTCGTCGCTGCAGCCGTGGCGAAGAAATATCGCCCTCAGCAGCGCCGCGAGGTCCTGGACCGAGATGCGATCGGCGGTCACGCGCCGATCCGTGGCCAGGTGTCGCTCAGCTTGTACCCCTGCGGCCAAGGATCGGCCGGATCGAGCATCTCCGTCCGCTTGCCGCAGATCCAGGCGCGGCCGGCGATCGAGGGAATGATCGCCGGCTTCCCCGCGAGCGTCGTGTCGGCGGTGATGGTGCCCAGAAACTCGGAGTCGATGATCGAGCGCGCAAGGTAGCGGTCGCCGACCTGCATCTGTCCCTTGGCGCGCAGCACCGCCATGCGCGCGGAGGCGCCGGTGCCGGTGGGCGAACGGTCGATCTTTCCCGGCTGGATGGCAACCGCGTTTGCGGCGGTGAGCAGGCCATCGCGCCGCTCCACCGGCCGGACGATCTGGCAGAATGAGATGTGGTTCCAGTCGGGATTGGTCGGATGCGCAAATCCGAGCTGCTCGTTGGCAGCGCGGGTGATGCGGATGCCGGTCTCGGCGAGCTCCCGCGCTTCCTCCGGCACGATACTGAACCCTAGCGCGTCGGCATCGACGATGACGAAGCTGTCCCCGCCATAGGCGGTATCGACGGTGAGCGTGCCGAGCCCCGGCACCTCGAGCCTCGCGTCGAGCTTGTCGGCAAAGCTTGGCACATTGGTGACGGTGATGCGCTGCGCCTTGCCGTCGCGGCAATCCGCCACCACCTCGACCAGCCCGCCCGGCGCCTCGAGTGTCAGCCGCGTCACCGGCTCGGTCATCGGCACGATGCCGGTGTCGAGCAGCACGGTCGCGACGCAGATCGAGTTGGAGCCACTCATCGGCGGTGTGTCCTCGGGCTCCATGATGATGAAGCCCATCTGCGCCTTCGGGTTCTTGGGCGGCACCAGCAGGTTCACGTGCCGGAAGACGCCGCCGCGCGGCTCGTTCAGCACGAAGTGCCTGAGCGTCTGGTCGGCCGCGATGAAGCGCGACTGCGCCCACAGTGTGTCGCCGGGCGGCGGCGCGACCCCGCCGACGATGACATCACCCACCTCGCCCTCGGCGTGGCAGGAGACAATCTCGATGGCGCGGCTCGATCTCACCGGATCACCTGCACCGGCTGTCCCAGCACGTCCCATTTCGGCGTCACGCCCAGCCCCGGCGTATCCGGCGCCGTCATGAACCCATCCACCCGCCGCGGTGCGCCGTCGGCGATCGACACCGTCACGTAGGAATTGAAGTCGGTTGCGGTGAAGCAGAATTTTTCGGGCGTCGAGCGCGCGAGGTGGGCGATGGTCGCCGTGACGATGTCGCCGCCCCAGGTGTCCTCGATGGTCATCGGAATGCCGTGACTGACGCAGAGGTCGCGCATCTGCCGCGCCTTGGTGAGGCCGCCGACCTTGCTGATCTTGAGGTTGATGACGTCGAAGGCGTCCTCGGCGATGCCCGTCACCAGATCGCTGACGGTGCCGATGTTCTCGTCGAGGACGAACGGCAGCGCGGTGCGGCGGCGGATCGAGACGCTCTCCTCGTAGCTCACGCAGGGCTGCTCGATGTAGACGTCGAGGTCGCGCACGGCGTTCACGACGCGCGCCGCGTCGGCCTTGGTCCAACCGGTATTGGCATCGGCCACGAGGATGTCGGAGGGAGCGAGAATGGCGCGGCAGGCCCGAATGCGGGCGATGTCGTCGGCCGGGTCGCCGCCGACCTTGAGCTGGAACTTCGTATAACCCTCGGCGCGATAACCGGCGATCTTTTCGGCCATCCGCGACGCGTCTTCCTGGCTGATGGCACGGTAGAGCGCGATTCTATCTTGCGCCGCGCCGCCGAGCAGCTTGTAGACCGGCAGGCCCGAAACCTTGCCGAGGATATCCCAGCAGGCGATGTCGATCGGCGCCTTCACATACGGGTGGCCGCGCAGCACCGTGTCCATGTGGTGGTTGAGCGGCCAGAGGTCGGTCGGATCGTGGCCGATGAGCTTCGGCCCGATCTCGTCGAGCCCGGCGCGGACGCCCTTGGCGTAGCTCGGGAGGTACGCCGAGCCGAGCGGACAGCACTCGGCATAGCCGGTGATCCCGGCATCGGTCTCGACCGCCACGACGGTCGAGTCGAACACTTCCATGAAGTTGCCGCCCGACCAGTTGTACCGGCCTTCCTTGAGCGGCAGGTCGACCTGGTAGACTCTGATCGCGGTGATTTTCATGGGTGTGCCCTAGACCAGAGAGAAGCCGTGCGCGAACGGGTCGCGGTCGTCGATGAAGATGGTGTTGATGCCGGTCTGCCGGGCCCAGCCGGCGATTGAGGGGACGATGCCGTCGACATTGCCGACGCGCACCGCCTTCTCCACCCGGCCGTTGAAGATCGAGCCAATGATCGACTCGTGGATGAAGGCGTCGCCGACCTTCAGCTTGCCGCGCGCGAACCACTGCGCCATGCGCGCCGAGGTGCCGGTGCCGCAGGGCGAGCGGTCGATCGCCTTGTCGCCGTAGAACACGGCGTTGCGCGCGGTCGAGCCGGGCTTCTGCGGCTTGCCCGTCCACATGATGTGCGTGCAGTTGCGGATGTTGTCGTTCTCGGGATGGACGAACGAATAGCGCTCGTTCATCGCCTTGCGCAGAACGGGACTCCAGCGCAGCAGGTCGCCGACCGTCACGTCGGCGAGGTCGGAGAAATTCTGCTGCGGATCGACGATGCAGTAGAAGTTGCCGCCATAGGCCACGTCCACCGTCAGCCTGCCGAGCTCGGGGATCTCGATCTCGAGGTCGCGCGAGTGGAGGAAGCTCGGCACGTTGGTGATGCGCACCTCGTCGACATATTCGCCGTTCCGCGTGTATTCGGCCACCACCTTGCCGGCCGGCACGTCGAGGTTGAGCACGCCTTCGGTTTTCGGCGTCACCAGCCCGTTCTCGATCGCCATCGTCACCGTACCGATGGTGCCGTGGCCGCACATGTAGAGGCAGCCCGAGGTCTCGATGAACAGCACCGACACGTCGCAGTCGTCGCGGGTGGGCGGATAGAGGATCGATCCACTCATCATGTCGTGGCCGCGCGGCTCGAACATCAGGCCTTTGCGGATCCAGTCGTGGTGGGTAAGGAAATCGGCGCGCCGCTCCATCATCGTGCTGCCCTTGAGCAGCGGGCCGCCACCGGAGACGAGCCGCACCGGGTTGCCGCAGGTGTGACCGTCGATACAGGAGAAGGTGTGGCGTGCCATAGCGAAAATCCTAGAAGCGTTGCGGCGAGAAGGGGGTGAGGTCGAGCGAAGGCTGGGCATCGGTGACGAGCTCGGCGATGAGCTTGCCGGTGCCGGCCGATTGCGTGAGGCCGAGATGGCCATGCCCGAAGGCGTAGAGGATGTGCGGCGAAGGGCGTGACCGGCCGATGACGGGCAGCGAGTCGGGGATCGAGGGGCGAAACCCCATCCACTGCCGGCCGCCCTCAGTCTTCAGCCCCGGCATGAACCGCGCGGCCTTCTGCAGCATCGCCTCGGACCGCTTGAAGTTGGGCGGCAGGCTGAGGCCACCGAACTCCACCGCGCCGCCGATCCGCACGCCGGTCGAGAGCGGGGTGACGACGAAGCCGTGGCCCGGAAAGACGAGCTGGCGCCGGAGATCGAATGCGCCCGCCGGCAGCGTGGTGTTGTAGCCGCGCTCGGTGTCGAGCGGGATCAGGTCGCCAAGCGGTGCAGTCAGCGCGCGCGACCAGGCGCCGCCCGCAACGACCACCTTGCCGGCCTTGAGCACACTGCCGTCCACCAACACCAGCGTCACGCCGTCCCCGAGCGGCTGCAGCGCCCTGACTTCGGCCTTGCGGAACTGCGCACCCCGCTCCTGCCCCTTGCTGCCGATGGCGCGGGCAAAATCATAGGGGTCGCTGACCGTCTGCCACTTCGGGATGAACGTCGCGACCACCAGCCGGGGCGAGAGCCCCGGCTGCAGCGCCGCGATCTCCTCGCCACGCACGATGCGGACCTCGATGCCCTCGCGCACCTTGGCGTCGATCTCGTGCTGCGCACCGCGGAGCTCAGCTTCGCTCTCATAGAGCTCGAGCACGCCGTCCGAGCGCACCATGTCGCCGATGCCGACGCTCGTGACCAGCGCCTCCATCTCGGTGCGGGCGAGGCGCATCAGCGCCCCCTGCGCCTTGACGCCGGCTTCGATCTTGTCGGGCCGGCCGGCGCGCCAGAAACGCAGCAGCCACGGCGTGATCTGCGGCAGGTATTCGGGCCGCACCGCCAGCGGCCCGAGCGGGTCGCTGAGCCAGCGCGGCAGCTTGCGCCACATATCCTTGGTGGCGAGAGGCATGATGTCGGAGAACGCCAGCGCCCCCGCGTTGCCGCGCGAGGTTTCCTCCGCGATGCCCCTGCGGTCGATGAGAACGACGTTCCGGCCGGCCTCGATGAGCTTGTAGGCCGTCGCGACGCCGACAATGCCCGCACCGACGATCGCCACATCGATGTCGGCGGTCCGCGTCACGCTCAGGCGACCATCTTCAGCTGCGGGCGGCTGTCGATCGCCTGCTGGATCACCGCGGCGATGCGCTTCCGCTCCTCGCCCTCGAGCGTCAGGCGCGGCGCGCGCACCCATTCGCTGCCCTCGCCGGTCATTTGGTTGGCAAGCTTGATATACTGCACCAGCTTGGTCGCCACATCGAGATGCAGCAGCGGCATGAACCAGCGATAGAGCTCGAGCGCTTCCGCCATGCGCCCCGCCTTGGCGAGCCGGAACAGCTGCACCGCCTCGCGGGGAAAGGCATTGGCGAGCCCCGAGACCCAGCCCACCGCACCGAACAGCACGTTTTCGAGCATCAGGTCGTCGACGCCGCAGACGATGGCGTAGCGGTCGCCCAGCAGGTTGATCATGTCGGTGATGCGGCGGCTGTCGTGGCTCGATTCCTTGACCGCCTCAATGTTCCTTTCGCTCGCGAGCTCGGCGAAGGCATCGGGCTTGAGGTCGACCTTATAGGCCACATGGTTGTTGTAGATCATGATCGGCAGATCGACGGCACGCGCCAGCGTGCGAAAGTGGGTCACGCTCTCGCGCGGATCGGTCATATAGACCATTGTCGGCAGCGCCATGATCCCCGCCGCACCCGCCTGCTTCATGCGGTTTGCCGAAGCGATGGCGAGCCCGGTGGTGTATTCGGCGACGCCGGCGATGACCGGCACCCGGCCCTTCACGGCCTTCACCGCCGCGCCGACGACATCGGCCTTTTCCTCGACCGACAGCGAATTGTTCTCGCCCAGCGTGCCGAGCATCACGAAGCCTTCGCAGCCGGCGCTGAGGCTCGAATCGATGTGCCTCGCGGTCGCCTCGAGGTCGAGGTCGCCGTTTTGTTTCATCTCGGTCATCAATGCGGGGATGACGCCGCGCCAGGTGAGTGTCATATCGGTGGTCCTTCAGTAGGGGGATGGATGATGCGGATCGGGTTCATCGGCACGGGCACGATTTCCGCCGCGGTGGTCGAAGGCTTGCAGTCCCTGCCGGACGCCCCTGAGGTGATCGTCTCGCCGCGCTCGGAAGCGACCTCGCTGGCGCTGGCCGGCAGATTCGCGAAGGTCACGCGCGCGACGAGCAACGCCGAGGTCGCCACCGCCGACATCGTGTTCCTCGGCATGCGGCCGATGCATCTCGAGGAGGCGATGGCCGGCATCGATTTCCGCGCAGGCCAGATCCTCGCGAGCATGGTGGCGGGGTTCGGACTGTCCGACATTCGCGCGCGCTGGCCCAGGGCCACGGCGTGCCGCTTCATCCCCCTGCCCGGCATCGCGCGCGGCAAGGGACCGATGGCAACCTATCCGGCCGTGCCCGAAATCGTCGCGCTGATGTCGCCCCTGGGCGATCTCTTCATCGCCCCCGACGAGGCCCGCATCCACTTCGGCGGCCTCAACGCGTTCATGTCGAGCTACTATGAATTGCAGCAGGCGCTGATCGACGTCGGCACCGCCGCGGGCATTTCCGAGACCGACTCGCGCGGCTTCGTGGTGTCGCTGCTCGGCATGCTGGCCGACACCGCGCAGAACACCCCCGATGCGGCGTTCGACAGGCTGGCGGAGGAGCACCAGACCAAGGGCGGGCTGAACGAGCGCGTGCGCGCGGCGCTGCTGGCCGAGGGCTGGTTCGAGCGGCCGCGCGCGGCGCTCTCCGCCACCACGACGCTCAGTTACAAGAAGCTGGGCTAGCTCACGCCCCAAGATACGCCTCCACGATGGAGTTGCTGCCCGCGAGGATGTCGGCATCGCTGTCCATGCGGATGTTGCCGGTCTCGAGCACATAGCCGTAGTCGGCGAGCTTCAGCGCGAGCCGCGCGTTCTGTTCGACCAGGAGGATCGTGACTCCCCCCGCGTTCAGCTCCTTGATGATGCGGAAGGTCTCGAGCACCAGCTTGGGCGCAAGACCCATCGAGGGCTCGTCGAGCAGCAGCACTTTCGGTCCGTGCATCAGCGCGCGGCCGATCGCGAGCATCTGCTGCTCGCCGCCCGAAAGCAGCGAGCCGTCCTGGTGCTGCCGCTCCTTGAGGATCGGGAAGAGAGCGAAGGCGCGCTCGAGCCGCCGGCGCCGTTCCGCCGCATCGGTCACGGTAAAGCCGCCGAGTTCGAGGTTCTCGCGCACGCTGAGCCCACGCAGCACATGCCGGCCTTCGGGCACGTGCACGACGCCCAGCCGCGCAATGTCGCTGGCCTTCCGGCCCACCAGCTCCTGGCCCTCGAACTTGACCGAGCCGGCGGTGGCGCGGATGAGGCCGGAGATGGTCTTGAGTGTCGTGGTCTTGCCGGCCCCGTTGGCGCCGAGCAGCGTCACGATCTCGCCGGCGCGCACCTCGAGGTCGATGCCGTGGAGCGCGCGGATGCGGCCGTAGCCGGCTTCCACGCCCTTGAGCGACAGCACGACCGGGGCCTCAGAGCGCAAGTGACGCCTCCGCCTCTTCGCTGCCGAGATAGGCTTCGATCACCTTGGGGTTGGCCTGGATCTCCTTGGGCGCACCCTCGGCAATCATCACGCCGTGGTCGAGGACGCTGACCCGCTCGGAGATCGACATCACCAGGCCCGTGTCGTGCTCGATCAGCAGCACCGCGATGTGGCGCTCGTCGCGGATGCGCGTGATCAGCTCGACGAGGTCGGCCTTCTCGCTCTTGGTGAGGCCCGCCGCCGGCTCGTCCAGCAGGAGCAGCTTGGGCTCCGTGGCCAGCGCCCGCGCGATCTCGACCCGGCGCTGATGGCCGTAGGCGAGTGTGGTCGCGTCGCGGTCCCACTCCTCCTCCGGAATTCCGGCAAAGCGCAGGCACGCGCCGGCGAACGCTTCGATGCGCGTTTCCTCGGCGCGTTGCGCGGGAAGCCGCAGCATCGCGCCGACCGCCCCCGCCCGGGTGCGGCAATGCTGCCCCGACATGACATTGTCGAGCACGCTCATCTGCCGGAACAGGCGCACATTCTGGAACGTGCGGGCAATGCCGGCGCGCGTCACCTGCCACGGCTTCAGCCGCAGCGTCTCGGCGCCATCGAACACGATGCTGCCCGACTGCGGCTTGTAGAAGCCGGTGATGCAGTTGAAGAGCGAGGTCTTGCCGGCCCCGTTGGGTCCGATGAGGCTCACGATGCTGCCGGCGGGCACGGCAAAGTCCACGCCCTGGAGGACGCGGTTGCCGGCAAAGCCCAGGCTGACGCCGGTGAGCTGGAGCAAAGCCATCAGCGTCGCCCTCCCGCCGGCCAGATCCCGCTCGGACGGAACAGCATGATGAGCAGCAGCCCGACCGCAAAGACGAGATAGCGGAAGCTGCCGAGGTCGCGCAGCAGCTCGGGACCGAGCACCACCACGAAGGCGCCGAGGATCACCCCCGGGATCTTGCCCATGCCGCCCAACACCACCGCCATGAGGAACAGCGTCGACTGCTGGAACGAAAAGCTCTGCGGCGAGATCGCCGTGAAGTTGACGGCAAAGAACGCGCCGCCGATCGCCCCATAAACCGCCCCGATGATGTAGGCGGCGAGTTTCACTCGCACCCGGTCGATCCCCATCGCCTCGGCCGCGTCCTCGTCGTGCCGCACATAGAGCCATGCGCGGCCCAGCCGCGAATTGACGAGCCGGGTGGAGACCACGATGCCGACCACCGCGAGCACGAGAAACACGTAGTAGAAATCGGTCGGGCTCGCGATGTGCCAGCCGAAGAGCCAGGGTTGCTGGATGCCGATGATGCCGCTCGCCGCCCCCGTGATCTGGAGGTTCCGCGCGGTGATCCGCACGATCTCGCCGAAACCGAGCGTGACGATCGCAAGATAGTCGGACCGCAGCCGCAGCGTCGGGCCGCCGATGATGATCCCGGCCAGCATCGCCGCGAGGACCGCGACGGGAATCGTCGCCCAGAAGTTCCACCCGAACACCGTCGTCAGGATGCCGACGGAGTAAGCACCCACCGCGAAGAACGCGGCGTAGCCCAGGTCGAGCAGGCCCGCATAGCCGACGACGACATTCAGCCCGAGCGCAAGGATCGTGTAGAGCAGCGCATTGGTGAGGATCACCACCGCGTAGGGGCCGAGCACGGGCGGCGCGGCGACCATGGCGACGAGGATCACCCCGATCGCCAGCCGCCGCTTCCACGGCGCATCGAGGATTGCGGCGAGGCCGCCCCACGCGCTGGGCCGGGTCACCACCGATTGCGGCCCGGGCGATCCCGGCTCGAGCGCCATCACATGCGCTCCTGTTCGGATTTGCCGAGGAGCCCGGTGGGCTTGAACACCAGGACGAGGATCAGCACCGAGAACGAGAACACGTCCTTCCACTCGCTGCCGACCCCCGGCAGCGTCGTGCCGAAGCTTTCGAGCAATCCGAGGACGAGGCCGCCGAGCATGGCGCCCGGGATCGAGCCGATGCCGCCGATCACCGCGGCCGTGAACGCCTTGAGCCCGATCAGAAAGCCCATGAAGTACCAGATCGAGCCGTAATAGGCGCCCGCCATCGTCCCCGCCGCCGCGGCGAGCGCCGAACCCAAAAAGAACGTCACCGCGATCACCCGGTTGACGTCGATGCCCATGAGCTCGGACATGTCCTTGTCGACCGAGACCGCGCGCATCGCCCGACCATACTGCGTGCGCGAGATGAAGAGCTCGAGCCCGAGCATGAGCACACCGGCGGTCGCCGCCAGAGCGATCTGCTTGTAGTTGATGAAGATCGGCCCGAGGTTGATCCCGGCAAAGCCGAGTTTGGGACTGAACGGCATCACCTGCCCGCCGGTCAGCGACAGAACGCCGTTCTGCAGTACCAGCGACACCGCGAGCGCCGTGATCAGGATCGACAGGCGCGGCGCCCTCAGCATCGGCGCATAGGCGACGCGCTCGATGACCACGCCGAGGAAGCCGACCGCGAGCATCGCCAGGAGGATCGACAATCCCACGCCCAGCCAGCCGTTGCCGACCATGCCGGCAATGGCCGAGAGCGCCAGCAGCCCGGCAAAGGCCCCGGTCATGTAGAGATCGCCGTGCGCGAAGTTCAAAAGCTTCACGACGCCGAAGACCATCGTGTAGCCGAGCGCCACCAGCGCATAGAACGAGCCGAGGACCAGCCCATTCACCAGTTGCTGGGCGAGAAGTGTGGTCAGCGTCATGCGCGGCTGGCCCCGAAGGCGGCGGAGAGGCGCCTGGCCCCTCCGCCGATATCCATCAGCGGCCGCTTACTGCGCCAGCGTCCACTTGCCGCCGCTGCCCACGACGACGACGAAGTTCGAGCGGGCCAGCGTGTGATCCGGCTTGAAGCTGATCTCGCCGGCAATGCCCTTGTAGTCTTCGGCCTGGAGCGCGGCCATGACCTTGGCGCTGTCGGTGCCGCCGGCCTTGGCGATGGCATCGGCGAGCAGCTTCATTCCGTCGTAGGTCAAGGGGCCGTAGGAGCTCGGCGCGACGTTGTACTTGGCTTGGTAGGCAGCCCCGAAGTCCTTGGCCGCGGGGAGGAAGTCGACCGTCGGGCTCGAGAAGGCAAAGACGCCCTCCGCGGCATCGCCCGCGAGCTTGAAGAAGTTGTCCGAGGTCGAGCCGTCGCCGACGAACACCGCACCCTGGTAGCCGCCCTCCCGGAGCTGCTTGACGAAGGGACCGCCGTCGTCGTCGTAGGCGGTCCAGAACACCGCGTCGGGGTTGGCGGCTTTGATCTTGGTGACGACCGCCGAGTAGTCCTGCTCGCCATGGTTCACCGTCTCGAAATCGGCCACCGTGCCGCCGGCGTCCGTGAAGCCCTTCTGCGCCAGGGTCGCGAGATCCTGGCTGTATGCGTCGCCTTCGTTGACGATGGCGATCGACTTGTAGCCCTTGGCCTTCCACACCGCGAGCGCCGCGGCGACCTGGTCGTTGCCGGTCGAGTTGATCATGAAGGCATTGCCCGGGTTGGCCGGGATCAGCTTGGTCGAGTTGGCGGCGGTGATCACGAAGGGCAGCTTCGCATCGCCGAAGATCTTGAGCGTCGGGATCGTCGCACCCGAGCAGTAGCCGCCGACCACGGCCACGATGCCGGAGGACGCAAGCTTGGTCGCGGCGTTCACCGCCTGCTGCGGGTCGCAGCCGTCATCGCCGACCACGGCCGAGTAGGTGTCGGCGCCGCCGGCCTTGTTGAGCTCGTCCATGGCGAGCTGCACGGCGTTGGCCATGTCCTGGCCATAGGTCGCCTGCCCGCCGGTCGTCGGCACCAGGACGCCGATCTTGATATCGGCCGCGTAGGAAGCTGTGCCGAGCATGAGGGCGAGCGCCAGGCTGGCAGCCGCCGGTTTCATCAAAGAGGTCATTCATCGTCTCCCGTTGCAGTTCTTCTGGCCTTTGCCGTCTGGCGGCAGTCACGATTGCACGACAGTCGCGGCATGGATGCCTGCATGCATCTTGTCGACAGATTGCACGCACGACATTTTCGTGTCAATCGATGGGGAAATGAGGTGAAGCGGTGAGTGCGCGAGTGAGCGGCAAGTCGGCGACCGCGCCGGCGCGCCCGATGCGGGGCGCCGGCGTGCAGACGGTCTACGAGCAATTGCGGCTCGCAATCGTCAATCTCGAATTGCCACCGGGCAGCCCCCTCGACGAAGTGCGGCTGAGCCAGCAATTCGCGCTGTCGCGCACCCCGGTGCGCGAAGCGCTGGTTCGTCTCGTCGCCGACGGCCTGGTGACCACCCTGCCCAACCGCAGCACGGTGGTTGCACCCATCGATTTCGAAAAGCTGCCGGTCTATTTCGAGGCGCTGACGCTGATGTATCGCGTCACCACCCGCGCCGCGGCGCACCGGCGGACGCCCGCGCAGGTCGCCGCCATGCGCGCGGCCCAGGCCGCCTACATCCGCGCGGTCGATCGCAACGACGCCGTTGCGATGATTTCGAGCAACCGCGATTTTCACCTTGCGATCGCCGAGGCCGGCGGCAACAGCTACTTCACCGGTTGGTTCTCCCGCCTGCTCGACGAGGGCCGCCGGCTGCTTCGTCTCTACTACTACGCCTCCTTCGACGATCACCTGCCGCGCAAGTATGTCGACGAGCACGAGGCGATGATCCGCGCCATCGAGAAGGGCGATGCCGAGCGGTGCGACGACCTCGGCGCGCAGCACGCGGCGCAAATCGTGCGGCAGATCCAGAGCTACATCGCCCGCGATGTCACCGGCACCATGCGGCTCGCCGACAAGCCGCCCGGTTCCCACCGCGTGCGCACTGCCTAGGCTCACTCAGCTCTCCTCCAGCGCCATCAGGCTGGCATTGCCGCCGGCCGCAGCCGTGTTGATGCTCACCGAGATCTCGCGCACCAGCATGTCGCGGTTGACCTCGTTCGCCGACTGCACGGGGATGATCTTGCCCGCAAGGCCGGCAACCGCCTCCGCGATCTCGGCCACGCGCGCCGCATCGCCCTCGACCAGCACGCCATCCACCCCGCGCTCATGCGCAAGTCCGGGCGACAGGCGCGCGAGCGGCGCCAGTTCGCGGACCGCCGCCGCACCCACGGCCTTCGCATCGATCACCGGCACGTTGCGGGTTGCAGCGACCGCGTCGAGCATTCTGCTCAGGCCTTCGCGGGTCTGCGGCAACAGCAGGACCTCCCCGCGCGGAGCCGTGCGGTAGAGATTGCTCTCGCCCACCGGGCCGGGCAGCCGCGCCGCATGGTCGTTGTCGGCCGGCCGCTGTTTCACCAGCCGCCGGACATAGAGCGGACCGCCCGCCTTGGGACCGGTGCCCGACATCCCCTGCCCGCCGAACGGCTGCACGCCGACCACCGCGCCGATGATGTTGCGGTTCACGTAGATGTTGCCGGCGTTGATCCGCGCGGTGACGGCGTCGATGGTGTCGTCGAGCCGCGTGTGGAGGCCAAAGGTCAGTCCGAACCCGAGCGCGTTGATGGCGTCGATGACGCGGTCGATGTCCTGTCGTTGATAGCGCACCACATGCAGCACCGGCCCGAAGATTTCCTGTGCGAGCTGGTCGATCCGGTCGAGTTCGATCAGCGTCGGCGGCACGAACGTGCCGGCCGTGGTCGCGAGCGGCGCCTGCGTCACGCGATGCCCGGCCTCCCGCATCGCCGCGATGTGCGCGCCGATGCGCGCCTTGGCGTCTTCGGTGATCACCGGGCCGACATCGGTGCTCAGCCGGTCCGGGTTGCCGGTGCGCAGCTCCCGCATCGCGCCCCCGAGCATCGTCAGCGTGCGGTCCGCAACGTCCTCCTGAAGACACAGCAGACGCAGCGCCGAACAGCGCTGGCCGGCGCTGTCGAAGGCCGACGACAGCACGTCATTGACCACCTGCTCGGTCAGCGCGGAACTGTCGACGATCATCGCATTGATGCCGCCGGTCTCCGCAATCAGCGGCACCGCCCCCCGCGGCGCCAGCTGCGCCTGGATCAGACGCGCGACCGCGTTCGAGCCGGTGAAGACGACGGCCGCGACGTCCGGATGGCCGCAGAGCGCCGCGCCCACATCGCCGGCGCCCGGCAGGAACTGCAGCGCGCCGCGCGGCACGCCGGACTCATGGAGGATCGCGACGATCGCCGCGGCGGTGAGCGGCGTCTCCTCCGCCGGTTTCGCGATCACCGCATTGCCGGCGGCAAGCGCCGCCGCGACCTGCCCGGTGAAGATCGACAGCGGAAAATTCCATGGGCTGATGCAGACCACGGTGCCGAGCGGTTCCGCTCCCGGCCCGAGCGCATCCGCCTGATCGGCATAGTAACGGAGGAAATCCACAGCCTCGCGCACCTCGGCGATGCCGTTGGCGGCAGTCTTGCCCGCCTCGCGCATCATCAGCGCCAGGAAGCCGGGGAGCCGGGACTGCAACCGGTCGGCCGCCGCGCGCAAGATGCGGGTTCGCTCGGGCAACGTCGCCCAGTTGGCCGTCGCGCCGGCGAAGACGTTCGGAACGACTTCCGGGGACACGAATTGCGCGAACCCCACGGTGTCCGTGGGGTCTGCGGGGTTGATGATGGCGACCGGCGTGCCCGCGACGCTGCTCCCCGCGACGCGAGGTTCGGCCACCCACCTGGCCGCGCCGGCGCGAAAATCGGCCACCAGCGCCGACAGCACATTGTCGTCGCTGAGGTCGAGGCCGGCAGAGTTGCGGCGCGCGCCGAAAATGCCGCTGGGCAGCGGAATCTTCGGATGCGGCGCGCCCGGCGGCGAATCGGCGCGCGCGACGCCGGCAGGGTCGGCCACCAGCTCCTCCACCGGCACCGCATCGTCGCTGATCCGGTTGACGAACGAGCTGTTGGCACCGTTTTCGAGGAGGCGCCGCACCAGATAGGCGAGCAGCGTGCCGTGCGTGCCAACTGGCGCATAGATGCGGCAGGGCCGGTCGAGTCCGTCCGGCCCCACGACACGCTGGTAAAGCGGCTCTCCCATGCCGTGGAGGCACTGGAACTCGTAGCTGCCTTTCTGGAACGCCGGTCCAGCCATCTCATATACGGCGGCGACCGTCTGCGCGTTGTGCGTGGCGAACTGCGGAAAGATCGCATCCCGCGCCGCCAACAGCTTTCTCGCCGAAGCGAGATACGACACGTCGGAATGGACCTTCCGCGTGAACACCGGATAGTCGTCGAGCCCGTCGACCTGCGCCTGCTTGATCTCGCTGTCCCAATAGGCCCCCTTGACCAGCCGCACCATCAGGCGGTGCCCGCTGCGGCGGGCGAGGTCGATCAGCCAGTCGACGACGTGGCTGCACCGCCGGCCATAGGCCTGCACGACAAAGCCGATCCCGTCCCATCCCTTAAGGTCCGGGTCGAAACAGAGGGCCTCGAGCAGGTCGAGCGAGAGCTCGAGACGGTCGGACTCCTCCGCATCGATATTGAGGCCGATGTCGTATCGCTTCGCCCGCTGGGCCAGCGACTTGAGCCGCGGCAGCAGCTCGCTCGTCACCCGGTCGAGCTGGCTGCGCCGGTACCGCGGATAGAGCGCCGAGAGCTTGATCGAGATTCCCGGCCCCGCAATCGGCCCGCGACCGGCGGAGGCCCGGCCGATTGCGTCGATCGCGCGCTCGTAGGCCCGCAGGTAGCGGTCGGCGTCGTCCGCGGTCGTCGCCGCTTCGCCCAGCATGTCGTAGGAATGAAGAAACCCGCGCCGCTCGAGCCGCGTCCCGTTGCGCAGCGCCTCCTCGATGGTCTGTCCGGCAACGAAGGTCTCGCCCATCATCCGCATCGCCAGGTCGATGCCGGTGCGCACGATCGGCTCCCCGCCGCGCGCAATCAGCCGGCCGAGCGCGCGTGCCAGCCCCTCCTCAGGAATGGCGCTGGTGATCCTGCCCGTCACCATCAGCCCCCATGTCGCGGCGTTGACGAACAATGTGCGTTCCGGCCCGAGATGCGCCCGCCAGTCCCCGCGCGAGACCTTGTCGCGGATCAGCGCGTCACGGGTAGCATCGTCGGGGATGCGCAGCAGGGCTTCGGCCAGACACATCAGCGCCACGCCTTCTTCGCTCGACAGCGAATATTCGTGGATCATCCCGGCGATGCCCTGGCTTGGGCCGGCCGCCCTCAGTTTCATGACGAGGTCGCGCGCCCGCGCCTTCACGCGCTGCGCGGCTCTGGGCTCGAGCGTCGCCTGTTCGATCAGCGGCGGAACGCATTCGGGCTCGGGCCGCCGAATGGCGTCGCGGATCGCCTGACGGAGCGGCGACACCGGCCGCAACGCGCCGGCAAATGCCGAAAGCGGCGCATCATCGCCTTGCCGCCGCCCATCGACCGCGTTCACCAAACGCGCCCTCCTCTTCGTCGCAACGGAGCCTAACGCCGATTTTCCGCAGTTCCATTGCGATATTCCGGCCTGTTCCGTATCTTCTGCAATCATTGGCCCGTTTTGCTGCAGATATGGCAGACCTCGACAAGACCGACCGCCGCATCCTCGCCGAGCTTCAGCGCGACGGCCGCATCACCAATGCCGAGCTGGCGCAGCGGATCGGGCTGCCGCCCACCTCGATGAGCGACCGCTTCCGCCGGCTGCAGCGGCAGGGATACATTTCCGGCTTCGGCGCCCGGCTCGATCCGCATGCCCTCGGCCTCGGGCTGCTGACCTTCGTCGAAGTCTCGCTCGACAAGACGACCCCCGATGCCTTCGAGCGCTTCGCCGAAGCCGTCCGGCGGGCGCCCGAAGTGCTGGAATGCCACATGGTCGCCGGCGGCTTCGATTATCTGATCAAGGCCCGCCACGCCGACATGGCCGCCTACCGGCGCTTTCTCGGTGAGACGCTCCTGGCCCTTCCGGGTGTGCGGGAAACGCGCACCTATGCCGTCATGGAAGAGGTCAAGAACGACGGTCCACTGCCGCTCTGACCAGCCGCTTTTTCGCCGCCGCTACTCGAGGAGCCGGTAGCCTACCCCTGGTTCCGTCAGGATGAACCTGGGATTGGCGGCATCGTCGCCGATCTTCTCGCGAATGTGGCCGATGGCGATGCGGAGATATTGGTGGTCTTCCGTGTGCGCGGGGCCCCATACCGTGGTCAGCAGCTGCTTGTGGGTAACGAGCCGGCCGGCGTGGCGGGCGAGCAGCGCGAGGACGTCGAACTCCTTGCGGGTCAGCTTCACCTCGAGGCCGGCGCGCGTCACGGTGTGGGCGGCAAGATCGATGGTGAGGTCGCCGAAGGCGAGCCTCGCTCTTTCCTCGGCGGGCTTGCGGGCGCGCAGCAGCGCGCGCAACCGGGCAAGAAGCTCGCCGGTGGCAAAGGGCTTGGTGACGTAGTCGTCGGCACCGGCGTCGAGTGCGGCGACCTTCTCCGATTCGGCGTCGCGGACCGACAGCACCAGGATCGGAACATTGCTCCACTCGCGAATGGCCGTGATCACGGCCTTGCCGTCGATGTCGGGAAGGCCGAGATCGAGCACCACCACGTCGGGTGCCTCGGTGGCGGCGCGCTCGATCCCGAGATGGCCGCGATCGGCTTCGCGCATCACGAAGCCGGCGCTTTCGATGGCGATACGGAGGAAGCGCCGGATCGGCGTTTCGTCTTCGATGACGAGGATTCGCGGTGCGCTCACGGTTCAGCCGCCACCGGCAGGTCCATTTCGATCGTCGTCCCCCTGCCCCCGGGTCCGGCGAGCGCGCGCACCTCACCGCCGTGCGCCGCGATGAAGCCGCGGACGATGGCGAGGCCGAGCCCGGTGCCGGAGGGGCGACGATCCCCCTCGATCACCCGATAGAAGAGATCGAAGACCTTGTCGCGCTCGGCGGGCGGGATGCTTGGGCCCTCGTCGCTCACCGCGAGCGTGACGATGTTGCCCGCGGTCCGGGCGCCGATGGTGATGGTGGTTCCCGCCGGCGCATATTTGGCGGCGTTTTCGAGCACGTTGGCGAGCGCCTGGCCGATCAGCACCGGATCGGCATCGATGCGCGGCGTCTCGGCGGGAACCTCCACCCGCACCGTGTGGGCCTCGAGCTGGCGCGCGAGGTTGGCGCGGGCGATGCCGATCAGCTCGCGCAGGTCGACGGCGCTGCGCTTGGGTTTCAGCGCGCCATATTCGAGGCGGGTCATGTCGAGCAGGTTCTGCACGTAGCGGTCGAGGCGCCGCGCTTCGTCGAGGCCCGCCCCGACGAGCTCGTGACGCTGCGGCGCCGGCAGGCTGTCGTCCTCGAGCCCGGAGAAGGCCCCGATCACCGACACCAGCGGGGTGCGGAGGTCGTGGCTCAGCGAATTGAGCAGCGCGGTGCGAAGCCGCTCGCTTTCGGCCTCGACCTTGAGATTCTGCACGTCGGCGGCCAGGCGGTTGCGCTCGACGGCGACGGCCACCTGATCCTCGACCGCCTTGAGCAGCCGGCGCACTTCCGGGTCGGCGCCGCGACGCGGATCCTTGAACTGCAGCCCGACGACCCCGAGCGGATTGCTGGTCGCGAGCGGAACGAACATCCAGTGCGACGTCGGCAGCGTCGAGGTGCCGGCGCCCGCCGGTTCGTTCTTGTCGAAGGCCCAGCGCGCCGCGGCTGCAGCGCGCGGATCGAGCTCCTCCTCGATCGCGGGGTAGCCCTGCACCTGTTCGAGCCCGCCGCCGGCGCCGGGCATCAGGATCAGCGAGCGGCAGCCGAGCGTCGCCGCGATGTGGAAGGCCCCGGCATAGAGGACATCGTCGAGGTCGGACTTGGCGGCGATGCGCTTGGAGAAATCGTAGAGCATCTCGGTGCGCTTCTGGTTCGCCTGCATCGTCGTGACCTGGGCGCGGAGGCGGCCGGTCAGCGATCCCGTGACGATCGCGCCCATCAGGAAGAGCACGATGCCGACGACATCTTCCGGGCTCTGGATGGTGAAGCTGTAGCGCGGCGCGGTGTAGAACCAGTTGTGCGCGAGAAAGCAGAGCACGCTCGTCGCGAGCGCCGGCCAGAGCCCGTAGCGCGCCCCCACCAGCAGCACGGCCACCATGTAGATGACGACGAGCGAGGTCGGCGAGACGAGCCCCAGGGAGTCGATCGGCCAGGCGATGAGCGTGGCGATCGCCGCGCCGGCGACACCGGCGAGCAGCGACTCCCAGCCGGCGTTGAGGCCGAGCGCCGGCGGCAGGCCCGGACGGCGGACCACGGCGGGGCTCTGGCCGGCAACGATGGTCACCTCGAAATCCCGGGCGGCATCGAGCAGCCGGTCGGCGACGGCTTCGCGGCCGACGACCCACCACGGCCGCGGCCGCGGCCGGCCGATCAGCAGGCGCGAGGCATTGCGGGCACGCGCGAAACCGACGATCGCATCGGCGACGCCGGCCTCGGCGTGGAGCGTGACGGCCTCGGCCCCGAGCGCTTCGGCCAGCTGCAACGCCTCGCTGGTCATGCGGCGGGCGCTCTCGGGCAGGCCCTCGTGCTTCGGACTCACCACCGTCACGGCGATCCACGGCAGGTCGGCGCGCTCCGCCATGCGCTTGCCGGCGCGCACCAGTGATTTGGCCAGCGGGCTTTCGTTGATGCAGACGAGGATGCGCTCCTGCGTCGGCCACGGACCTTTTACCGCGCCCTGCTGCATCAGCGTCAGCATCTGCTGGTCGACGCGGCTCGCGGCGGTGCGCAGGGCGAGTTCGCGCAACGCCGTGAGGTTGGGCTTGGTGAAGAAATTGTCGAGCGCCCGTCCAACGGTGCCCTCGCGATAGACCTTGCCGTCGCGCAACCGGCCGATCAGCTCCTCGGGGGGAAGGTCGATCAGCTCGATCTCGTCGGCGCGGGCGACCATGGCGTCGGGCACCGTCTCCTGCACGCGCACGCCGGTGATCCGTGCCACAGCGTCGTTGAGCGACTCGATGTGCTGGATGTTGAGCGTGGTGGTGACGTCGATGCCGGCGTCGATCGCCTCGACCACATCCTGCCAGCGTTTCAAATGGCGCGCGCCGGGGACATTGGTGTGGGCAAGCTCGTCGATCAGCGCCAGGCGCGGATGGCGCCGCAGCAGCGCGTCGAGGTCGAGCTCGTCGAGCGCCTGGCCCCGATACTCGAGCTTCTGGCGCGGCAGCAGTTCGAGCCCGGCCAGCAGCGCTTCCGTTTCCGGCCGGCCGTGGGTCTCGACGAGGCCGACGACAACATCGATGCCGGCGCTCGCCCGGATCGCCGCTTCCTCGAGCATCGCGTAGGTCTTGCCCACGCCGGGCGAGGCGCCGAGGAAGATCTTCAGCCGTCCGCGGTGGCCAAGATTGGCTTCCGCGAGCAGCGACTCCGGCGACGGACGATCGGTGTCGGTAGCGGCTATGGCTTCAGCGTGTCCAGCGCAAGGTTGAGGTCGAGCACATTGACGTGCGGTTCGCCCAGTATACCAAGCGCGCGGCCCTGCGTATGCGCGACGACGAGCCGGCGCACATCGTCTTCGGCGAGGCCCCGGGCCGCCGCGACGCGCGCCACCTGGAACAGCGCGCCGGAGGGCGAGATATCGGGGTCGAGCCCCGAGCCCGAGGCGGTGACGAGATCGGACGGAATGCCGGTGCCCCCGAGCGCCGCGGCGCTGGCAACGACGTTCGCCATGAGCGTCTTGCTCGATGGGCCGAGGTTCGAGCCCGACGAGGTCGAGGCGTCGTATGTCACCGCTGACGGCCGGCCATGGAAGTATCTGTCGGCCGTCCAGTTCTGGCCGATGAGAGCCGAACCGATCAGCGCGCCGTTGACGGTTACCTGTGAGCCGTTGGCCTGGTAGGGCATCAGCACCTGAGCCGCGCCGGTGATCGCGAGAGGATAGGCGAGCCCGGTCAGGAGCGCGAAGAAGACGGTCAACGCGACGGCGGGGCGGAGATGGGTGAGCATGGTGATGGTCCTCAGGCGAGATGCAGGAGGTCGACCGCGAGGTCGATCAGCTTGATGCCGATGAACGGCGCGACGAGGCCGCCGACGCCGTAGATCAGAAGGTTCCGGCTGAGCAGGGCGGAGGCCGAGCTCGGCACGTATCTGACGCCGCGCAGCGCCACCGGGATCAAAGCGACGATCACCAGCGCGTTGAAGATCAGCGCGCTGAGGATCGCCGAAGTCGGTGTGCCGAGGCCCATGATGTCCAGCACCCTGAGACCGGGATAGGCGGTGACGAACAGCGCCGGCAGGATGGCGAAATACTTGGCCACGTCGTTGGCGATCGAGAAGGTCGTCAGCGCACCGCGCGAGATCAGCAGTTGCTTGCCCACGAGGACGATCTCGATGAGCTTGGTCGGATCGGAATCGAGGTCGACGAGGTTGCCCGCCTCCTTGGCGGCCGGCGTGCCGGAATTCATGGCGACGCCGACATCCGCCTGGGCGAGCGCCGGTGCGTCGTTGCTGCCGTCGCCGCACATCGCGACCAGCCGCCCCTCGGCCTGGGCCGTGCGGATCAGCTCGAGCTTTTTCTCGGGCGTCGCCTCGGCGAGGAAGTCGTCGACGCCCGCTTCCGCCGCGATCGATGCCGCCGTCAGCGGATTGTCGCCGGTGATCATCACCGTGCGGATGCCCATCTTCCTGAGCTCGGCGAAGCGCTCGCGGATGTTGGGCTTCACCACGTCCTTGAGGTGCACGACGCCGAGGATGCGCGTGTCTTCGGCGACCACCAGCGGCGTGCCGCCCGACGACGCGATGCCGCGCACGATGCGATCGAGTTCGGGGCTGGCCGCCTGGCCGGCGTGACGCAGGATGGCGTCGGATGCGCCCTTGCGGATGGCCGTGCCGTCGCTGAGGTTGGCGCCCGACATGCGGCTCTGCGCCGTAAACGGCACGAAACCCGCGCCTTCGCCCGCAGCGCTGCGCAGCTGGAACTTCCGCTGCGCCAGCTCGACGATCGACCTGCCCTCCGGCGTGTCGTCGGCGAGCGAGGCGAGATAGGCGGCCTCCGCCAGCTGCTGCTCGGTGACGCCGGGCAGCGGCTGGAAGTTGTCGGCCATGCGGTTGCCGAACGTGATGGTGCCGGTCTTGTCGAGCAGCAGCACGTCGATGTCGCCGGCCGCCTCGACCGCCCTGCCCGACTTGGCGATGACGTTGGCCTTCACCAGCCGGTCCATGCCGGCGATGCCGATGGCCGAGAGCAACCCACCGATGGTGGTCGGGATCAGCGTGATGAACAGCGCCGCGAGATAGATCACCGGGATCTGCGTTCCGCTCCAGAACGCGAACACCGGCAGCGTCACGACGACGAAGAGGAACACCAGCGTCAGCGCCGCGAGCAGGATGTCGAGCGCGATCTCGTTCGGCGTCTTCTGGCGCTTGGCGCCCTCGACCAGCGCGATCATGCGGTCGAGGAAGGTCTCGCCCGGCCGCGCGGTGACCTTCACCACCAGCCAGTCCGACACCAGCCGTGTGCCGCCGGTGACCGAGGAGCGGTCGCCGCCCGACTCCCGGATCACCGGTGCGCTTTCCCCGGTGATGGCGCTCTCGTCGACCGAGGCCACGCCTTCGATCACCTCGCCGTCGGTCGGCACGATGTCGCCGGCCTCGACGAGGACGACGTCGCCCTCCTCGAGCTGCACCGCGTCCTTGGGATGGAAGATGTCGCGGCGGCGCGGATCGCCCAGCACCTTGGCCCGCGTCGTGACGCGGGTGGCGCGGAACGCATCGGCGCGGGCCTTGCCGCGACCCTCGGCGATGGCCTCGGCAAAGTTGGCGAACAGCACCGTGAACCAGAGCCAGATCGCCACCTGCACGCCGATGCCGAAAGTCGGCGCGTGCACGATGCCGTCGCGGATGACGAGGAGCGTCACCAATACGGAGGTGAGCCCGGTGACGAAGATCACCGGATTGCGCGCAAGACCGCGCGGATTGAGCTTCAGCACCGCCTGGCCGGCAGCGCGCCGGAGGATGGCGCCGTCGAACAGGCTGATTTCGGCCGTGGTGGATGTGGATCTGGACATGATGAACCTCAGAAGCTCTGGCCGGCCGCGATCGACACCTGCTCGGCGATGGGGCCGAGGGCGAGGACCGGGAGGAAGGTCAGCGCGCCGATGATGACAATGGTGGCGACCAGCAGCGTCACGAACACCGGCCCGTGTGTCGGGAAGGTGCCGGCAGAGGCCGGCGCCGTTTTCTTGCCCGCCAGCGAGCCGGCGATGGCGAGGATCGGGATGATGTAGCCGTAGCGGCCGAGCAGCATGGCGATGCCGAGCCAGGCGTTGTGCCAGTCGACATTGGCGGTGAAGCCGGCGAAGGCCGAGCCGTTGTTGCCGGTGGCGGAGCTGTAGGCATAGAGCAGCTCGGTCAGCCCATGCGGGCCGGGGTTGAGGATCGCGCTTTGCGCGTATCCTCCGACGATCGAGATCGCTGAAATCGCCAGCACGCCGAGCGGCATGATCAGCAGCGTCAGCGCCGCAAGCTTCACCTCCCGCGCCTCGATCTTCTTGCCGAGATATTCGGGCGTGCGCCCGACCATCAGTCCGGCAAGGAACACCGTGACGATGACCAGCAGCAGCATGCCGGTCAGCCCGACACCGACACCGCCGAACACCACCTCGCCCAGCTCGATGTTGAGCATCGCGATCATCCCGCCGAGCGGCGAAAAGCTGTCGTGCATGGCGTTGACGGAGCCGTTGGACGCCGCTGTCGTCGCCTCGGCCCAGAGCGCGGCATTGGCGGTGCCGAGCCGCACCTCCTTGCCTTCCATGTTTCCGCCGTCCTGCGTCACCGTGGCGGGATAGAGCGGGTTGGGCTGCATCTCGCTGGCGTAGATGCCCCCAAGGCCGATGACGAACAGCACGCCCATCGCGGCGAACAGCGCCACGCCCTGCCGCCGGTCGTTCACCATCTTGCCGAAGGTGAAGCAGAAGGCCGACGAGATGACGAGGATGCCCAGCACTTCGAGGAAGTTGCTGATCGCCGTCGGGTTCTCGAACGGATGCGCCGAGTTGACGTTGAAGAAGCCGCCGCCATTGGTGCCGAGCTGCTTGATGGCGAGCTGGCTCGCCACCGGACCGATGGCGATGGTCTGCTGGCCGCCGTCGAGCGTGGTGGCGCTGAGCGATGTCTGCAGCGTCTGCGGCATGCCCTGCCAGACGAACACCAGCGCCAGAACGATCGAGATCGGCAGGAGGATGTAGAGCGTCGCTCTGACCATGTCGGCCCAGAAGTTGCCGATGGTCTTCTGCTGCTTGCTGGCAAGTCCGCGCGCCACCGCCGCCGCGACGGCCATGCCGGTCGCGGACGACACGAAGTTCTGCGTCGTCAGCCCTGCCATCTGCGAGAAATACGACATCGTCGTCTCGCCGCCGTAGCTCTGCCAGTTGGTGTTGGTGACGAAGCTGACGGCTGTGTTGAACGCGAGGTGCGCCGGCAGACCCGGCAGGTTCAACGGGTTCCACGGCAGGAAATTCTGGAACTTCAGGATCAGGAACAGCAGCACGAAGCCCGCCGCATTGCAGGCGATCAGCGCCAGCGCGTAAGCGCTCCAGCTCTGCCCCTGCCCGGGCTTGATGCCGGCCAGCGCATGGATCGGCAGCTCGGCCCAGCGCAGGAAGCCGGCCTCGCCGGCGAACACCCGCGCCATGTAGGCGCCGAGCGGGATCGACAGCGCCACCAGCACCACGGCGTAGAGCGCAAATTGCAGGAGGTCCTGGGTCATCGCTGCCTCAGAACCGTTCGGGGCGGATCAGCGCCACGAGGGCGTAGACGAGCACCGCAGCTGCAAACAGCAGCCCCAGCCAGACATCGAGGCTCATCACAGCCTCCCCGCCAGCGGCACGGCCAACGCGATCAGGGCAAAGGCGGCAAGGCCGCCGAGGAAGTAGAGGAAATCTGCCAGCATGGCCGGCTCCGTCGATGGTGAGGACCATCAGATGGGCCGGAGGGCCGTAAAGCCGCCATATCGAAAATCGCCCTCGGACGTATCGTCCGCACAAACTGCGTGCGACGGTCGCGGGGACAGCCGGACGTCGATGAGGGAGGGCCTTGGTAGCGGGGGAGGGACTTGAACCCCCGACCCCAGGATTATGATTCCCGTGCTCTAACCAGCTGAGCTACCCCGCCAGGGCGCGCCTTCTTAGGGAGGGGCCGGTGGAGTGTCAAGCAGCGCGCCCGGCCCGCGCCGCGAAGGC
>CAYRZM010000028.1:0-13978 GCA_964428685.1 uncultured Devosia sp.
CGCGCTCAACAGCCGGTCGAGGTCGTCGTAGCCATACGTCCAGCTGTCCTCCGTCCGGTTGCCGGCGATCGCGGTGATGCGCCCGGCAAAGTCATGGCTATAGGTCCATGAGGCGATCGTGGCCGCGCCCTTGACGATCGACACCGTGTTCACCCAGCCGCGCTGTGGTGAGTAGGTGTAGGTCGCGACCACGCCGTTGGCGTAGCTGATGGTCAGCACGCGGCCGGCCGCGTCGTAGGTGGTGCCGGTGATGGCGCCCACCTGGCCGACCTGCTGGCCCGCGGCGTTGTAGGCGTATGCGCCCGAGCTCACGGCGCCCGGGTAGGTCTTCGCGGTCACCCGCCCGCCGGCGTCGTAGGCGGTGGTGACGTCGTAGGTGCTCGAGCCAACGGTCGTCGACTCTTTGGCCTTCCGGCCGCCGATATCGTAGTCGGTCCTGATCACCGCGTTCTGGTTCGCCGCCGTCGTCAGCTGGCCGACATTGGAGAAGCCGGTGCGCGCTTCGTCATAGGTGTTGGTGACCACCTCCTCGTCGGGCAGGCCCTGCGCGCTGGTCCTGGTCAGCACGCGGCCCAGCCGGTCGTAGGTGAACGCCGTCACTTCGGCCCGGGCGTCGGTCTGCGTCCGCAGTCGGTCGCCGTCGTCATAGGCATAGGACCACATGCCCAGGTCCGGGTCGGCGCTCGCGACCTTCCGCCCGAGCGTGTCGTAGCTGTAGGCGAAAACATTCCCGTTGGGGTCGGTCGCGCCCATCAGCTGCCCCAGCGGATCGTAGCTGAAGCCCGTGGTGACCGCGGTCGCCCCAAGATAGCCGGTGCGGGCAATATCGGTGCCCGTCGCGCTGCGGGTGACGCGAGTGAAGCGCGCCAGCGGATCGGTGGTCTTGATCGTCACCGCGCCCGGCGCGACGGCCGGCGCTTCGTAGGCCGTGGCGATCGTCTTGCTGTCGGGCAAGGTGACCAGCACCGGCCGGTCGAGGACGTCGGACTTGGTCTGCGTCCAGTAGACCGTGCCGCCAACGAAGTAGGGCAGCGACGTCTTGAGCACCGGCCCGCGGTTGGCGAATCTCGTGTCGGTCTCGACGGCGGCCGCCGCAGGGGTGGCCCCGATCCCGGTGTGCTTGTAGGTGCGGCCCAGCCCGTCGAGATAGTCGCGGGCCCAGATCGGGTTCGTGCCGTCAGCCGGGTTGGCGTCGGTCTCGATATACTGTGTCGCCGGCACGCCGGTGTTGACGTAGGCCGTCGCCTGATACGTGCCGCCCGGATAGTCGATCCGCGTGGGCCGGCAGAGCGGGTCGTAGGTGTAGCTCGTCACCAGGCCGTTGAGGTCGGTCTTGGTCGCCGGCGCTGCGCAGGGCCCATTCCAGGTGCTGCCGGTGGCCTGTCGCGGATCGCCGTCGAAGTAGAGCGGGTTGCGCGTGGCGACGACGAACTGGTGCGTGGCGCTGTCGTAGTCGGTCTCGGTCCGGTTGCCGAGCGGATCGGTCTCCGCAATCATGTTGCCGAAACTGTCGTATTGCCGGGTCGAGCCGATCCAGCGGCTCTCCGACGCGAGCCATTTGCGCGTGGTCGTGACATGCCCCTTGACCGGATCGACCGTCTCCGCCGAGGCGCCATCGTAGTAGAACGATGTCTCACGAAGGACCTGCGACGCGGCATCGGTGACCGTTGTGTGGGTCAGCGCGTCGACGATGTAGGCGGAGAGATTCAGCTGGTACGCGTTCGCGGTCAGGGCGTCGTCGGCGGTCGATCCGACGACCCCCAGCCTGTTGTCGGTCAGCACATTGGCGTAGCCGTCATAGCTCCACTCTTCGCGCGTGACGGCGCTGCCGCCGCTCAGATAGTCGGTGGTCTGCTCCGAAGTCTTGAAGGCGCTGAACGGCGCCGTGATTTGGTTGACCACGTAGCCATATTCGGTCTTGCGCTGGTCGGTGCCGTTCGGCGCGTAGATATCGAGGCTCGCGAGCGACCCCGCGGCCACCGGCTCCTGCCGGTAGTGCGCGATCATCCACGGGCAGGTGGTCTCATCCGCCTCGCAGGGCAGCTCGGCCGTCACCTGGGCAAAGCCGAGGAACTTCCGCTCGAACGGATCGTAGGCGCCGCCCGAATAGGCGTATTTGGTGGTCCAGGACGCGCCGAGGCCGTCGCTGACGGTGACCTTGCTCACCGCCTGCACGATCATCGGCAGGTAGCCGTTGCTCCAGTAGCTCGAGGGCAGGAACGTGACGTCGGTGGTGCCACCGGCCGGCGCGGTATGCCGCTTCATCAGGTCGGGAACAGATGCGTTGTTCTCGATTGGAACGTTGCGCCACTCGAGATCGACTTTGCCGTCTCCGTTGAAGTCACCACCCAACGTAAACGGGTAGTTGGGGTTCGCCCCGCTTCCGCTCATGTGGAACACTTCGCTCAAGGCGGCGTCGGCTGGCGTCACATATCCCGATGAAGCCCAGATATGCGTGCAGCCGCCGCCCGCGCCGAACTGGCAGCTCGTTCGCACCGTGAAGAGGACCGACCTATTCTCTGCAAAAAGGTCCGCGCCGGCATAGTAATTGCCCAGCAGTGACAGCGTGGGTGTCGCTGGCGTGAAGCCCACGCCGTTGGCGTAGTAGATCGCATTCAGTGAATTGGCGACGTCGGTGAGGCCGTCGCCGTTCCAGTCGCCCCAGGCCCACGTTCCGAGATGCTTCTCGTCGTCGGCGCTGCCGCCGTTCTTCTTGCCGTGCTCGAACTCCGGCCAGTAGAGGCTGCCCCGATTGGCGGTCAGCGTCATGTTCAGCGGCACCACGTCGAAGCCCGCGCCATTCGAGAGCAGCAAGCGCGAGTTCGTGCCGTTGGTCCCATCGAGGACGAAAAGGTCGGCGAGGCCGTCACCGTTGTAGTCGCCGACGCGTCCCCAGTCGGCGTTGGGCCAGCTCACGCGCGTAAAACCCGTGCCGGTCGACAGGTACATATCGCCTCGGAAGATGTCGTCGAGGCCGTCGCCGCTGAAGTCGCCGACGATCGCCTTTGCCTCTTGGTTGACATTGTGAAGGCCGGCATTGGCACCACTGTGCGGGGCGCCCACACCCACCACCGCGCCACCGAGGATCGTCGTGCCGTCGAAATAGGTGACGGCGATCCCGGCGTCCGAGCTTGCATAGCCCTGCCCAGTCAGGATCGGCTTGAACGAGCTGTTGATGTTGCCGGCCGAGATGGCACCGACGGTGTAGACATCGCTCTTGCCATCGCCGTTGAAGTCGCCGGCGCCGATCGAGTAGCAGAGATTGACCGCCCCGATCCCCGTGTCATCCGTGAGATGCTGGCTCGCCTGGCCGTTGGGATAGTAGCCGGCCCCCGGATGCTGGGCATTGGCACACTTGGTGGCATCGTTGGCTGCGCTGAACGCGTCCTGCCGTCCATCGCCCCTCAGATCGACGACGAATCCGTCGACAGCGGCGAGATCCGGCTCTTCCGGATAGCGCTTGATCTGCCCCTGATCGACTGCCGTATCGGGCGACGCCTTGTCGAGCGCCGCACCGGTTCGCAGATCGGACGTCGTGGTGTAGGTGAACGCATCGGCGGGCAGCGCCGTGCCGGCAGTGATCGTGCCGGAGGTCAGGACGGCATCGGAGCCGTATTGCCGGATGCTCATCACGAGCGAGCGCAGTGTATCGGGCGATTGGCTGTAGGTGACCTTGTAGGCGCGCGCCAGCGCGGCCCCGGCCGACACCGTGACCGTCTTGAGACGTCTGTCGAAGCGGCCGAGCGAAATGCCCGTGGCATAGGTGAAGGGGTCGGTGCGCGTTTCCCAGTAGAACGCAATCGTGCTCGGACCGTAGGTGATCGAGGTCACGTAGCAGCTCGGCAGCGCAGCACAGTCGTAGGCGTAGGACTGGATGTTGCCGTCGGTATCGGTGACCCGGGCGAGCAGCCAGCGATAGCCGGTGCGCAGCCGCGTGTCCTGCGTGCCGCCCGGATTGAAGTAGCCGAGCGGCTCGTAGAGCGACACTGTGCCGTCGCGATCGGCGACGGCCCAGGTGTCGAGCACGTCGTCGTAGCTGACGCGCTGGAAGGTCTCGTAGCGCGGCGTATGCGTGCCGCCCGCGTTGCACGAGGGCGTGGCGCGCTGCCCTGCATCGGTCACGCAGTCCATCAGGGTGTTGCCGTCGAGCGCGAAACGATCGGTGTCGTCGTAGCGCGGCGCGCCGCCATGCAGCGACTGCCGCTCGATGATCGAGCCGCCGCTGAGCGACCAGCCGACCCCGAGCGGCGCAAAGCCGTTGCCGCCGTGCATCCGGTCGTCGCCGGAATTGTAGTCGAACGCGACGCGCGGTGTGTGCCCGAAGAAGGGCAGGACCTCGACCGGGATCGAGCGCGTGAACGCCCCATTATAGGGTGTCTCGGGCGGCGTGAATTTGGCCGTCGGGGCGGGATCCGATGAAAGCAGGGCCAGCGGCGCGGGCCCGGCGCCTGGCGCACCGATGCCGTCGAGATGGAATGGCGACGGGTCGGAGGTCGAAGGCACAGCTTCGCCGGCCGCCGCCGGAACCGCCGCAAGTCCCGCGAGAGCCGGCGCCCCCGCAGACGAGGTTTCCGCAGAGACGGGCGACACGGTGGACATCAGGAGCGCGAGAACCGCGCAGAGCGAAACGACGCGCCGCGCGAAGGAGCCTGTCCGCGACCGGGTGATGGTGATTTTCAAGGCCAAATCTCCGATATTGCCGGAGCAGCGTTGAACGACCGTCACCGTGGCGACGAGCCGAATGGCCCCTACGGGCGATTTCGGATTTTGCGGCGGGTTCTTTCGCCAGACGGCGGGCCAATCCACGGCGAGACGATGCGAGCGCGACCCCGCAGACCCGGCCTCGGCGCGAGCCGTGCCGACATGGATTGGCCGCGGCTACCAATGGCAGGAATCCGGATGGGATACGCGCCGCGACTTTGCATCGGATGCCCTGCGCCGCGCTGTATCGGCGTCACCGCATGGGCTAGTCTTGGCCCATGTACGCCTTCCTGCAGCAGCACCCCAGAATCGCCCGCGTGCTCGAGCTCATCGGATGGTCGGTGGCGATCAATGTCCTCGTCCTCGTCACCTGCCTCACCATCATCGGCATCGCACCCGCGATCGGGGCCGCCTTCGCCTTCCTCTCGCGCCTCGTCCGCGGCGAGCCGGCCGACCTCGTCGAGCACTATGCAAAGAACCTGCCGGCTCTGTTCTGGCGGAGCTGGGCCGCGTTGTTCGCGGTTGCAGCACCGGCGGGCCTGGCGGTCGTCAACGCTCAGCTGGTGACGGCGGCACACATCCCCTTCGGCGACGTTGCCGCGGCGGTCGGCCTGCTGGCCGGGCTGCTGGCGCTGCTGGGCGGACTCTATCTCTGGCCGCTGGTCACGATCGTCGACCGGCCGCTTCTCGCGCTCGTTCCGCTCAGTCTCCAGCTCGCGCTGGGACACCTGCCATGGTCGCTGGGGACGCTGGCGGTCGTGGCGATGATCGTGTCGGTCTCGTTCGCGGTGCCGGCGTTCGGCGGCGTACTCGGGTTCGGCCTCACCATCACGGTCGTCAGCCTCGCCGGTTGGCGGATCATTGCGCGCTACGCGCGTCCGGCCCCGGCTCAGCCCTGAGCCGCCTCGACCACCTTGATCGATCGCAACGCCTCCTCGAGCGTGCAGGTGATCGCCCCCTCCCCCGCGACCGCCTCGAGAAACGCGCGATCCTCGTCGGCGAACATGTCGTCGCGGCGCGTCGGCATGGTCTTTCGCGTCCAGCTCTTCGCCGTCGCGTCGTAGTGCGAAACCGTGCAGACGTCCCACGAGGCGTATTCGAGCTCGAGCACGCCGTCGCTGCCGATGAGCTCGAGCGTGCGCCTGCGCGGCCGCTGGAAGAAATCGAGGTGCACGGTGCCCAGAAGCCGGTCGGGAAAATCGAGCAGCATCTCGACGAGGTCCGGGGCGGCGATGCCGATGTCGCTGTAATTGCCGTAGAGCGCCCGCACGCTTTGGGGGTCGCGGCCCGCGAACCACAGCGCGAGATCGATGTCGTGCATGCAATCGAAGGCGCCCGAATATTGCGCCGAAAACAGCGTCCGGTAGTCGGGCCGCATGTCGGGCATGTGCTCGCCGATCACCGCGCGCACATTGATCAGCCGTCCGATCCGGCCCGCATCGAGCAGCGCCTTGAGCGCCAGCACGCCGGCATGAAATCGGAAGCAGAGTCCGACCATGAACGGCCGCCGATGCCGGACGAGGGCAACCGCCAGCGCCGGCACGTCCGCACTGGTGTCCGCCAGCGGCTTCTCGCAGAACACCGCACAACCCGCCTCGAGTGCCGCGATCGACATGTCCACATGCATCTTGGGCGGGGTCAACACGAAGACGGAGTCCGGGCGTTCCGCGAGGCCCGCCTCGAACGAGGCGACGGGATGCACGTTCGGACTCTCGGCGACCAGCCCCTTGAGCTGATCCGGCTTGGGATCGCACGCGCGGATGTCCTTGACGCCCAGCGCCGTCAGCACCCGTGCATGGCGCTTGCCGATCGAACCGGCGCCCACCAGCAACACTGAAACGTCGGTCCAGTTCCGCTGCGCTACCATGCCGTCAGCCCGCCATCGACCACCAGATTGTGCCCCGTCACATAGGAAGAGGCTTCGGAGGCGAGGAACAGCACCGCCCCTTTCATCTCCTTGCCGTCGCGGCCCATGCGCCCCATCGGCACGGTCTGGCTGTACTGGGCGATGAATGCCGCCGGCTGGCCGCGTTCGAAACCGCCGGGCGAGATGGCGTTGACGCGGATGTTGTCGGGAGCGAGGTAGACCGCCATGTCGCGGGTCATCGCAATCACCCCGCCCTTGGCCGCGTGATAGTCGATGGTCGCGCCACCCATCTGAGTGCTGCGATAGACCCGCCGGTCCTTGCCGATCAGCCCCGCGCTCGAGGCGATATTGACGATCACCCCGCGCTTTGCCGGCTTCATCGCCAGCGCCACCGCGTGCTTGGAGCAGAGAAAGACGCCGGTGAGGTTGATGCGGAGCACATCTGTCCACGCCTCGAGCGAGCGCTTTTCGAAGGGCGCCGTGTCCGGCGTCGAGCTCACATTGCCGGCATTGTTGACGAGAATGTCGAGCCGCCCGAACCGGGCCAACACCGCCTCGATCGCCGCCTTGACCTGCGCTTCGTCGGAGACGTCGAGCGCCAGCGCCAGCGTGGCGCGGCTCGTCGCCTTGGCGATGGCATCGGCGGCACGCTCGGCACTGGCAATCTCGCGGCTGGTGATCACGACGCTGGCCCCGGCTTCAGCAAGCGCCAGCGCCATGTCGTAGCCGAGGTTGCGCGCGCTGCCGGTGATCAGGGCCACCTGGCCGTCGAGCCGGAAAAGCGAGAAGACGTCGGGACTGTCGCTCACGATGCCGCGCCTTCGCGGATCGCGGCCCGCACCGGCGCCGCGGCGAACGTCTCCGCCGCCCCTTCGGTCGCCGCCATCTGGATCGCGGCGAAGTCGGGATCGTCGAGCGCGAGATCGTCGAAATAGACCACCACCTGACCCTGCCCGATCAGCGCGCGCTGCAACGCCTTGGCGTCCACCTGCCGCGGCGCCTGCCCGGCCCGCACCGCCAGTGCCGCGGCAACTCCCGCCGCATGGCCATTGGCCATGAAACAGGGCTCCATCCGGATGGCGGAGAAGGCCACATTGGTCGCCGACAGCGCGCACGGGACCAGCAGGCCATCCATCACCTCGGGCAGCATGGCGCGATAGGGCAGTGTCGCCGGCTTGTTGGGTGAGACGAGCAGGTTCTTATTGCGGAACCAGATCACCCCCTCGATCAGCTCGAACCCGTCTTCGGTGAAGACCGTCGCGTTCGGCTCCAGCCGGTCGCGGGCCGCATGTGAATCGAAGCTGTGTTCGAAGGTGCTGATCGTGTCCTTGTGCACGGGCGGCCGCGCCTTGCCGGGCGCCGGGATCGAATCGGCCTCGGTCAACCGGTAGGCGCCATGGATGCGCCGGCCCTGCCGGACATAAAGCTGGAACGGGAAGTGTCCGGTGTCGGCGTATTCGTCCGCCGGCAGGCCGAAGCTCCCGGCCTCCTGGCGCATGATGTTGGAGATCGCCGCATCGTTCTGGAGATACCATAGGAAGCCCTTGGTGTAGCTCACATAGCGCTGGAACAGCGTGTCGCGCTCGGCCCACCCCGCCTCGGGCCAGAGCCGCGAGAACTCCGCCTGGTCGAGGCTGGTCAGCGCCTCGATGTGGCCATTGATGCAGTATTTGCGGTTGGCCAGCCGGTTGATCCACAGCACCTCGCCCAGAAAGCGCGCGCGGCCATTGGCGCAGTCCTTGCCGAAGGTTTTGTAGAGCGGCAGGAAATCGGCATAGTCGTCGGGCTTGTCGATCGGTACGCGCGTCGCCGGGTCGTCGCTGAGCGTGACGCGAAAACAGTTGCCCTGGATCGCGTCGCTCGCCTCCCCGGTGCTGGCCGGATGGATCTGCTGCCGGTGCGCGCGCCAGTCGTAGTAGATGACGCCGGCATAGCGCTCGCCGAATTCGTCGCGCCCCTCGCGCCCGACGCGATAGGCGACGCCCGCGGCCGCCGCGAGATCGCCCTCATAGGTGCCGTCGATCGCGACCTTGGCACGCACCGTGCGCTCTTCGGCGCCGGTGCGGAACCGCGCGCCGACGACCGTGCCGTTTTCGACCAGCGCCGCCGCGAGCTCGGACTTTCGGACGACGATGAGATTTTGCGTTTCCGCCAGCATCTCGTCGAGCACCCGCTCCGCAACCTTGGGCTCCATGAAGAAGCCGTTGTAGGTCAGCCGGTACTGCTCCGACGAGTCGCCATAGGTCGCAATGTAGAAGGCGCGCACGCGGCCGAGGAACTCGTGGAAGATGCCGCCGAACGCATTGGTGCGCATCGTGTCGATCGAGCCGAGGCCCGAAGCCGTCATGCCGCCCAAATGTTTGCCGCGCTCGACAAGCATCGTGCGGCATCCCATGCGGGCGGCCGCGATCGCCGCCGCAATGCCCGCGACCGTCGCACCATAGACGAGGACGTCGCAGCTTTGCTCCTGCGGCGCCACGTCAGCCGGCCCTCCGCGCGACCGGCAGCAAGTCGAGCGAGACGAGCGTTGCCCGCACCTTGGCATCCTGCTCGGCGGTCAGCGCTTCGAACGGCATCGACACGCGCGCGCCGCAGAGGCCGAGATGCTGCGCGGCGGACTTGAGTCCCGCGAGGAACGACTTGTGGCGCTGGATCACGAACAGATCCATCAGCCGGTCCTGGAGCCGCCACGCCTCCGGCAGATGCGCCGCGGCCGCAGCGCGATACATCGCCACCACAAGGCCAGGCGCGATGTTGGCGAGGCCGAGCACCAGGCCGTCTGCCCCGCGCGCAACGCTGATCGCCGCCACCGCTTCCGCACCCTGCCAGACCTGGAACTTGTTGGTTCTGAGCTTGAGGAACTGCTGGAAGACATCGAGCTTGCCGTCGCTGTCCTTGAGCCCCAGCACCGTCGGCAGGAGCGACAGCTCCGCCACCAGTTCGGGGGTCAGCGTGTGCCCCGCAAGGGCCGGGATATTGTAGAGGAACACCGGCAGGTCCGTGGCGACGGCGATGGCGCGAAAGTGCGCCGAGAGCTCGTGGTGGCCGTAGTTGAAGTAGTAGGGCGCGGTGGGCACGAGCGCATCGACGCCGAGCTTCTTGTAGCGCCGGGCCGCATCGACCGCGAGCACGGTGGAGGCCTCGACGAGACCAGCAAGCACCGGCACGCGCCCGCCGACCTTGTCGACCGCGAGCCGCACGACCCTGTCCTTTTCCTCAGCCCGCAGCACCGGCGCTTCCCCGCTCGATCCGAGCACGAAGATCGCCGACACGCCTCCCGCAATGACGTGCTCGATCAGCCGCCCGAGAGCGGGTTCATCGACCGTCTCATCGTCGAGCAGCGGGGTGAGGAGCGGCACAATCACGCCGGCGATACGCATCAATTGACTCCGATCTCAAGTCGGTTGGTGTAAAGTCCGGAAGGCTCGAGGCGAAGCAGCCCGAGCAGATAAAAATAGTCGCCGTAGCTCAGCGACACGTCGCTATCGCGACCGGCTGGCAGAAATCCCGTCGCGTGGAGCAGCAAAGCATCCCCGGTGCCGTCGCGCGTGGTGCATTCGTGCCAGAGCGTACGGAGCAGGCCGGAAGCACAATCCGCATAGAGCGCCGATCCAGTGAGGCGGCCGAGCTCAACGAGCCCGCAGGCGGCGATCGCTCCGGCGGACGCATCGCGCGGCGCTTCGGGGCCGGCAGAAAAATCCCAGGGCGGAATGCTGCCTTCCGGGCAATGCGCAAGCCACCACCGCGCGGCACTGAGCGCCGCCATCAGGAACGTCGTGTCGCTCGTCCAGCGGTAGACCTCGGCGAGGCCCGAAATGGCCCAGGCCTGCCCGCGCGACCAGCAGGAATCGGCCGAAAGCCCCTGATGCACGCCGGGACCGATCGGCGCGCCGGTCCCCGCGTCGAAATTGAACACCTGCCGCGTCGAGCCGTCCGGCCGCAGGTGGCGCGCGACGCTGGTGCGGGCATGCGCGGCCGCAATCTCGGCAAAGCGCCCGTTTCCCGTTTCCCGCGCCGCCCAGAACAGCAGCGGCAGGTTCATCAGCGTGTCGACGATGACGTATCCGTCCTGCTCGGTACTCTCGATCGGACCGATCGCGCGGATGAATTGGCCAGCCGCATTGAAGCGTGAGGCCAAGAGCTCGGCCGCGGCAAGCGCCCCCTCACGCAGCGCCGCATCCCCCGTGAGGCGCCAGCCGGCGGCATAGGAGGGCATGAAGAGCATGCCGAGATCATGTGTCGACCGGTTCCGGAGGTGCGGCGCGAGGCGGGTGCACCAGTGCCGCGCCGCCTCCGAATATTCCGCGTCCCCGCTGAGGAGCGCCCCGATCCACAGCCGCCCCGGCCAGAAGCCGGCGGTCCACGTCCCTTCGGCGCTGAACTGCCATGTGCCGTCGCGTGTCGACACCGGGAAGCCGGGCGCCGCTTCGCGCAGCCGCGCGAGCTTGGGCAGGGCCTCGGCAATGGCCCGGTCCACCCATGTCGGCTCGGGCGCGCGCATCACGTGAGGCATGACCCGCCATCCACGATGAGGAGCTGGCCGGTGACATAGGCCGCCGCATCCGAAGCGAGAAACAGCGCCGCGCCGGCAACGTCGGCGATCGTGCCGGATCGCCCCAGCGGCACGCGCGCCAGCGCCGCCGCCCGCGCCTGTTCATCGAGCACGCCCTCGAGCCGCGCAGTGGCGATCATCCCCGGTGCGATGGCGTTAGCCGTGATCTGCCGCGGCGCCCACTCCGTCGCGAGCGTCCGCGTGAGCTGCACCAGCCCGGCCTTGCTGACCCCATAGACGAACTTGTTCTGCCCCGGCCGGATGGCGTTGAGCGAAGCGATATTGATGATGCGGCCACCGTGCGGCATCAGCCCGGCGGCGCGGCGCGCGCAGAGCCACGGACCCTTGAGGTTGACGGCAAGCTGCTGGTCCCAGTCGGCCTCATCGAGCCCATCGGCGAGACCCCGCACCACGACGCCGCTGTTGTTGACGAGAATGTCGAGCCGGCCGTGCCGGTCCTCGATCGTGTCGAACAGCGCGTGAATGTCCCCGCTGACCCCGACGTCCGCGCGAATGAACTCAGCCGCCACACCGGATGCCGCTAGGCGCTCCGCCGCCGACTGCCCCAGCGCCTCGTTGCGGTTGGCAATGACGATGGCCGCACCGGCGCCGGCGAGGCCGCTGGCGATCCCCCAGCCGATCCCCTGGCTGCCGCCGGTCACGAGCGCGATCCGTCCGGCAAGGCCGAACGAAGGCACCGGGACCGGCGGCTGGAGGATTTCGGCGTCGGCGAGGGACATCTCAGTGCGCCGCCTCGTCGTCGAGTGAGAAGAGCCGTGCCCCCCGGAAGAAAAAGCGGAGCGCGACGCGCCGGGTCTTGAGCTCGGTCGCGTCGCGCCCTTCCCATCGGAGGGGAATCGACACCGCGTCGGTATTGCGGATGAGGCACTTATCGGCCTCATAGCCGGGGAGCGTCACGCCCCACTCATCGACGATCTCGGCCTTCACGTAGTCCTGATCGAAGAAGCGCGGCCGTTCCCGCACCGCGGCATTGAGATGGAGCGGTTGTCCGTTGTGCACGAAGCCGTGCGTCGTGAACGCCCCGTTCGACTGCGCCGTGACTCCGGCGATGCGGTGGGAGTCGAGCCCCCAGATTTCGTCGTTGATCCACCAGATCATGCGATCGCCCACATGGATCGGTTCGACCTCGACGGTGTAGGGCGCATCGCCCTGCGCATCGAGCGCGCGCCAGTGGCGGCGCCAGTGCGCGCAGTCGTCCGAAATCCACCACTCGCAGCGCAGGTGCGGCCCGTGCACCTTGGGCCGGAGTGGCGAAGCAGCATAGAGATTGGCGAGCGCGACGTAGCGGCTGCCGTAGCGGAAGGTAGTGACGCGATAGAACTCGACGTCGCCCGCATCGTCGCTGTCGGGCGACATGTCGTTCAGGTGGCGGCTGAAGTCGCCATCGGTCCGGCCCTCCCACACGCTCAGCACCCGGCGCCGCGCGCCGGCGTTGTCGATGATTGGCTTTTCCGCGTAGGGGTGGGTGGTGAGCGACTGCATGACGAAGCGGCGGCCGTCGGGATCCCACATCACGCAGCAATTGTCGTGGTTGGTCGGCACCACCGACTCCGGCCGCATCAGCTCGAAATGCTTCCCATCGGTGCTGCGGAAGCCATAGAGCCCGTAGTGGCTCTTGTCCTCGGGCACGTGGGCATAGATGTAGAAGTGGAGGCTGCCCGCGTCGGAGTTCCGGCACATCCAGTAGCCGGTGAGCCAGATGCCGCCAGGAAAATGCGTCTCGGTCGGCCCCTCGAACACCTGCTCGAGCTCATCGAGCGTCACCCCGTCATGCGAGCGCAGCCGCCAGATCGACCAGTGCCGCTTGTAGGCATTGGGCTTGCCGATGATATCGTCGGCAACGAGCTTCAGCCGGACTCCGTAGAACGCGAATCCATCACCGTCGCGATAGGCGACCGACACGCGGACGCCCGACTGGTTGAGCCAGTAGTCCGTCCACGAGGGATGGATGACGATCGAAGGATCGTTGCGGAGGCGGGAAAGCACATCCTCCCCGCCGCCGATCTTGCCGAACCGCCGGAGCTGGGACGCCTCGAAGATGAGGCGTCCCGTGGTGTCCAGCGCATCCTGCGGTTCCATGAAGTGCAGGCGCATTCGTTCCGTCCTTACGAGGCCTTGCGGGCCAGGGCAGCGTTGTAGATGTCGACCACCTGCTGCGCCCCCATGGAGCTCACCTGGTCGGTGAACGCCTTCCACTGATCGTCGGTGGTGGGCTTGCCGGCATCGACCATCTTCTGCACTTCCTCGACCACGAAGGTGTCGAGCGGTGTGCCGGTCTGAGCAGCGTCCGAGATCTCGTCGGGCGTCAGCTTGATGCGCGGGTTCGGGCTGGTGAGGCTGCCGGCCGAGGTGAACTGACTGATCACTTCGTTCCAGCGGTCGGGAGCCACGTCCGGATTGTCGACGCCCGACCACTTGCCCTTCCAGCCGTAGCCGTAGATGCGGTAGAGCGGGTTGCCGTCGAGCAGGCTGGCCGAGATGAAGCTCGTGGCCGTGTCCGGGATCTTGCCGTCGCAATAGCCGTGGGCGTTCTTGCGGTAGAGCCAGGTGCCGAGGAAGCAGGCCTTGTCGTCGGCCCCCACCTTCCAGTCCACGCCTTCCTTGCCGTACCAGATGAGCTGCGCGCCGTCGTCGGAATAGAGGAAGTCGATGAGCTTGACCGCCGCATCGATCTGTTCCTGGCTCGATTTGGCCGAGATCACCAGCACGCTGCCGTCGGCGATGTCCGCCGGGGCCGGCCACTGGATGCGCTCGCCGCCGATGGTGAGCGACTGGACGAAGAAGTCCTTGCCCGGATCGATGCCCTTGTCGCGCAGCCGGTTGTAGTTCCAGCCGGC